>QHXU01000195.1:15461-15913 GCA_003223065.1 Acidobacteriota bacterium
ACAAAGCCGCGTAAAAGTCTGTTTCCCGCAAGTTCTTCATTCAGCTGGACGACCATCTCCCGGAGCCTGCCGGCATGGGCGTTCGCGACCACAAAACCGACGTCGGTGGCGATCGCGCCGATGTCGGCGACGTGGTTATAG
Source organism: Acidobacteriota bacterium (assembly GCA_003223065.1). Taxonomy (GTDB): domain Bacteria; phylum Acidobacteriota; class Terriglobia; order Bryobacterales; family Bryobacteraceae; genus Palsa-187. The sequence continues at coordinate 15,603 of QHXU01000195.1, forward strand.
ATTCGCTCCAACTCGAGCAGGATGGTACGCATGATCTGCGCCAGGAAAGGAACTTCGATTTCAGCTGCCCGTTCGATCGCCTGGCAGAACGCAGTGCCGTGGGAAAAGGACGAATCGCCGGAGATACTTTCGGCCAGGAACACGGCCCGGTGAATGGGGAGGTGCTCGAACAGTTTTTCGGTACCTTTGTGCGTGTAGAACATGCGCAACTGCAGATACAGGATGGGCTCTCCCGCGACGGCAAAGTTGAAATGACCCGGTTCAATAGTGCCGGCATGTACCGGGCCGACGGGAACCTGAAAGACTCCCTC
>QHXU01000195.1:15972-16526 GCA_003223065.1 Acidobacteriota bacterium
AAAGGGTGCACATCGGGCCAATTGTCGTGCAGCGCCACGCGGCGAGGGTTGGGGTGCCCGAGGGCTTCCAAACCAAACCAGTCCTGAATCTCGCGCTCTTGCCAGTTCACAGCGGGCAACTCCGCCGCCAGCGAAGGGAATCGCGGCTGGTCCGGTGGTATGGGCGCTTGAAGAATCAGGTAACAGGGATCGCCCCGCCGCTCGAAGAGGTAGTAGTTGTAGAACACGTTTTCCGCTGCCACGCGATCCTCGGCGAACACCGACACCAGCCTTGCCTCCTGCTGCGTCCGCAAGTAGTGCACGACTTCGCGCGCGTCCGCGTTGTCGAGCCTTATGCAGAGCTGAAGCTCGGATGGCGCTTCGAGCGGACGAACTCTGCCGGGGAACTTCTCTCTCAGCGCTTCCCAAACCGGCAACATCGTCATCCTCCCGTCACCACTCGCACGGCTCCCCGGACCAAGTCGAGTAACGAAGCGGGCAGCCAGAAGCCGATCACGACCAATATGGCCGCCAGCGCCAGCATTGACGCGTTCCGCCAGGGATGCCACCTGGCC
>QHXU01000196.1:0-13667 GCA_003223065.1 Acidobacteriota bacterium
CAAGCATCACGTCGACCATCGGCGTCACGTTGATATCCGCGACTACCGGCGGTGCTTTCTTTTTCTCCATGATAGGCTCCTAACTCCTGAAAACCCCGGCACGCCATCGCCGGGAGCAAGGGCGTGCCGGTCTCAACTCACGGGAGCTCGCTCGTCCCTACTTGGGGGCGCCGGCGCGCTGCGACCGCTTCAGGAAGTAGTCAATCAGCTCAGAGCTCGAGTTCCCCATTTCAACGTCGAACGCTTCCACGCGATTGGTGAAGTAGTTGAACATCCAGACGGCAGGAATCGCCACGAACAGACCGACAGCGGTTGTAACCAGCGCTTCCGAAATACCGCCGGCCACAGCGCCGAGACCGGTCGACTTTTCAGTCGAAATGCCGCGGAACGCGTTGATGATGCCGATAACGGTTCCGAACAGACCGACGAAAGGCGCGGTGGAACCGATCGTAGCAAGGCTCGAGATGCCGCGCTTGAGCTCGCTCCAACGCTCGTTTCGAGGCTTCGATCTCTTCGCCGGAAATCTCCGCGCTCAATTGGTGCGCGCGGAATTCCTGCAGGCCGGCGACAACTACCTTGGCCAAGTGGCTCTTGCTGTAACGGTCGGCGATCTTGATCGCCTCGTCGAGCTTGCCTTCGCGCAGGGCCCCGGCCACGGCCGGAGCGAACTGGCGGGACTGCTTGCGAGCGCCGTTGAAGGCGATGACACGGTCGATCATAACGCCGATCGACCACGCCGACATGATGAACAGCACGACCACGACCAACTGGGCGAGCCAGCTCATCTGATGCCACATCGCGCGCGGGTCGAAGCTGATAACGGGCTGTGCTTCCTGAAGAAGCATCAACGCCCAGACTTGCAACTGAAAAGCCATGTTTGTTCTCCTGCGAGTTGAAATTGAAAAGCGGGCGGTTGACGCCCGCTCCCGGACTTACTGACTCAATGTGAAGTTCACATCAATCTGAGTAATCACTTCCACCGGCTCGCCGTTGAGCAGCGTGGGCCGGTATACCCATTGCTTCACCGCTTCGGTAGCGGAGGGAACCAGCAGCGGGTGACCGCTCACCAACTGCAGGTTCTGAATCGTGCCGTCCTTGCCGATTATAGCCGTAAAGCGCACGGTTCCTTGAATGCGCGCCTGTTTGGCCAGCGGCGGATAGGGCGGCGTTATTTTCTTAATCAGATTGGCGGCCTGCACGTTGCCGCCGACGCGGATGCGCTGCGGCGTGGCGGGCTTCACCTCCTTGACGGGAGGGGGCGCGGCAGCGGGAACGGCACCGATGATGCCGCCGATCACACCGCCAGGCGTTCCACCGGGGACGCCCCCGGGAACGCCGCCGACCACACCCATCGCGCCGGACATGGGCGGCAGATCCTCTTCTTTAATAATGGCGACGGTTTTGGGAATTTCTTTGGGCGCCAGGAGCTTGCCTGCATCGAACTGGCGCGGCGCAACCTTGACGATCTTGGGAGCGACCGGCGGGGGCGGAGGCGGAGGAGGTGGCGGCGGGGGCGCCGTCAAGAAACTGATCAATTGCGCTTTCGGCAGCACGTCCGTCCAAATCAACGGGAGCAGAATCATGACGCCGATGGCGATCATCTGCACGCTGAACGAGAGAAACACCGTCCAGCTCTTGTTGGTCTTACCAACTCCGTCTACAAACGTTTGATCAAACATTGTCCCTTACCTCCCCTCTCGGCCGCCATCGTCAACTCCGCATCACCTTTCGCGACCCGGCTGTTTCCTTGGCCGGAGGCGCCACCGCCCGTTTCCTCGACTCGAGGAAGTTCTGCCAGAACACCAGGATCGGACTAGCGATGAAGATTGACGAGTACGTCCCCACAATGATACCTACCACCAACGCGAACGAGAATCCATTGAGCACCTGACCGCCGAACAGGAACAGCGAAAGCGCGGTCAGCAAAGTCAGGCCGCTTGTCAGCACCGTCCGGCTCAGCGTCTGGTTCACACTGATATTTATCAAATTTTCAAGCGACTCCCGCCGCAGGATTTTGAGATTCTCGCGGATGCGATCGAACACCACGATGGTGTCGTTCATCGAGTAGCCGACCAGCGTCAGCAGCGCGGCGACCACAGTCAGCGAAATCTGCTTGTTGAACAGCGAGAACAGGCCGATCGTGATGATGGTGTCGTGAAAAACCGCGACCACCGCGGCCACACCATAGATCCATTCGAAGCGGAACGCAATGTAGACCAGCATGCCGCCGAGCGCGTACAGTGTCGCGAGAATGGCTTGTCTTCGCAGATCGGCTCCGATCTTCGGTCCCACTACCTCCGCCGAAAGAATCGTGAAGGGGCCTAGCGTGCACTGCTGTTTTAACGACTGAAGGACGGCGGGGTTTACGCCCGGAACCGTAGAAAGTTCGTCGATCGAATGGAGAATACCGCCCTTCGAAGCCCGGTAAGCGTTGATCGCCTTTACCAGATCCTGCAGTTGCTGCTCGGAAAGCGGGACATTTGCCTGTAGTAACGGATCGCGCAAACGGTCCGCGATCTGACCGTCGGACGCGTTGTTCAGGTCGAGCTTTCCGCTTGAATCGCCGAACAGCGAGCGCAGCGTGTCCTCGATGATCTGGCGATTGGTGTTGAGTTCCTTCTCGCCAGTGACCTCGGTGCCCACCAGGACCTCCGGGCGTCCGGTGATCTGCTGGACTGACACATCCCCGTGTATCTTGCTGACCAGGGCCGAGCGGATCTTGCCGATCGGGGGTTCCTGATTGAACCGGAGATACATCAATGCGCCCCCATTAAAGTCGATGCCGTAGCTCGGCCCATGTTTCACGATAAGACTGCCGATCCCGGCCGCCGTAAGTACCAGCGACGCTATGATAAACGGCCACTTCTTGCCGAGAAAGTCAAAGTTAGTGTTCTTGAATAATTCCATCAGCCTGAGACTGCCGGCTTAGTCTTGTAGACACCGGCCGCCGTTCCAAAGTTCCGAAGTACGCTCGCTCGATTTGCCGCGTGTTTACGTTATCACAAAACCGGAGGTACTTCAAACTGGATCAAATACTTATGGTTACCACCTGCTTCTGTCGTCCCAACTCCCAATCGAAGATGGTCTTGGACACGAAAACAGCAGTAAAAACGTTGGCGATCAGACCGATCACTAACGTGACAGCAAAGCCCTTCACCGGGCCGGTTCCGAACAGGAACAGGAACGCGCACGAGACCACCGTTGTAACGTGGGTATCGATAATTGTAAGAAAGGCCTTGCTAAAGCCGGTATCGACCGCAGCGACCACGGCCTTGCCGGCGCGCAACTCCTCGCGGATGCGCTCGAAAATCAGCACGTTGGAATCGACCGCCATGCCGATCGTCAGAATTACGCCGGCGATGCCGGGCAGCGTAAGCACGGCCTCAAAGTAGCTGAGCGCGGCCACAAGGATCACGGCATTCAGTACCAACGCGAGGGTGGCATTGATGCCGCTGCCCCGATAGTACACCAGCATCACGATCACTACCGCGATGATCCCGGCTATGCCGGAGACCATCCCTGCCTTGATCGAATCATTGCCGAGCGACGGACCGACGGTCCGCTCCTCGAGGTATTCGACACCGGCCGGCAGCGAACCCGCTCGCAGGTTGAGCGCGAGATCGGATGCGTCTTCGTGGCTCGCGGCGCCGGTGATGCGCCCCGTGTCGCTGATCTTGTTCTCGATCACGGGCGCGCTCAGCACCATCTTGTCGAGGACGATCGCCAGACGATCCCTCACGTGCGCTTCGGTGAAGCGCTCGAAACGCTTGGCGGCATCCTGGGTAAGTACGAACATGGTCTCCCAGCGGCCCATCTCGCCCTGCTGCGGGCGGGCATCCCGAAGGTCACGGCCGGTGATGACCGGCGTGCGGGCCAGGATCCAATACTCCGGCTGCCCGCCGCCCCGTGCCGCACTCTTCAGAATCTGTGAATCGAGCGGCAGAATGCCGTTCTTGCTGGCCATCGCTTCTTCGCGCGAGCTGAACGGTCCGCCCTTCACCTCGAATAATTCGAGCATGGCCGCGGTCTTGAGGATCTGCTTGATGCGGGCTGGATCGTCGACGCCCGGCAGTTGCACCAGGATTTCGGCCTCTGCATCGCTGCGGCCGCGCTGCTGCACGCTCGATTCAGCCAAGCCCAGACCGTTGATCTTCTTCTCGATGGTATGCATGCTCTGCGTGAGTGTGTCCTGCTTGAGCTTGAGCGCCTCGCTCGGTTTCATCGTCATGCGGTAATCGGTCTGGTTGACCGACGTCAAGATCCAGACAGCGCCGAAGTCTTCGGTGGCAATGGTGCGGAAATTGGCGGCCTTGGTGGGTGGGATGCCCCTGATATCGAGCTGGATCGAATCGGCTTCTTTGATCGACTGCGGATCGTTGCGGACCATATCCACATACTCGATTCCGGCGTTGCGCAGTTGATCCTTGAGCCGTTGAATCACCGAATCCGCTTCCGCCTTGAAGGCGTCCTGGAGCTGAACCTGGAGGACCAGGTAGCTGCCGCCGCGCAGGTCGAGGCCAAGGCGGATGTTCTTTTTCCAGTTCTCGATCAGCTCCTCTTTAGACTTCGGCACGCCGACGATGCCGTAGATGCAGATGAGGATCACCGCTGCGATGGCCAGAACTCTGAACTTAAGATTTCGTTTCATGGGGTTGTTCTTACTTTTTCTCCTCTCCCGGTTTTGCCGGATTCACGAGGCTCGATACGGCGCTGCGCGCAATCTGCAGCTTGATATTGTCCGGCTTCACGCGCAGGATTAACGTGTCCGCGTTAAGGCTGACGATGGTGCCGACGATGCCCCCGGTGGTGAGCACTTCGCTTCCGGCCTGGAGGTCGGCGAGCATCTGCGCCTGCTGTTTCTTTTGCCGTTGCATCGGCATGAATACCAGCAAGTAGAAGATAACGACGATGATGATGAGCGGGAGAAAGCTCATCGCGGGATTCGCCGCGGACTGCTGCTCAAGGAGGAATCCAAGATATTGCATTTGGGGGTGTTTCAACCGCCGCCCTTCCGATGTCGTGCAGACTTCGGGGCTATCCTAGTCACTCGAAAGTTCAATGCCGCACAGCTTTGTCTAGATTTTATCCCACGGAGCTTGCCGTGCGCTGTACGCTCAGGAAATTGGGGAAGTTCCCAATCAATATAGACTGCCTGATCTCCCGCATGATGTCAAGGTACCGCCGGAGGTTATGGAGCGTGGCAAGCGTCGAGAACGCCATCTCGCCCGCAAGAAACAAATGGCGAAGATAGGCGCGCGAGAAATGACGGCACGTGTAGCAAGAGCAGGCTTCGTCGACTGCGTCTGCTTGATGATCACGCGGCCAGCGGAGGTGAACAGATATCCGTTACGCGCGTTGCGCGAGGGTAGCACGCAGTCCATCATGTCCACTCCCCGGGCGACGTACTCCGGCAGCTCTTCCGGCATGCCCACGCCCATCACATAGCGGGGCCGATCCTTCGGCAAGAGCGGCACGGTGACGTCCGTCATTTCAAGGCTTAGGGCGCGAGGCTCGCCGACGGAAAGGCCGCCGATAGCGTAACCGTCGGCTTCGAGCTTTACCAGTTCTTCGGCGCAGTGGCGGCGGAGGTCGGCGAACATCGAGCCTTGAGCGATCGGAAAGCAGGACCGACGTCCGTCGTCGCCGCGGCTGCGGTAATGTGCGTAGGCCGCGCGGGCCCAGGCGAGGGTGCGCTCGGTGGAGACGCGGGCAGCCTCATGGCTTGCCGGGTAGGCGAGGCATTCGTCCAGCACCATCATGACGTCGCTGCCCAGGGCGAGCTGGACGTCGATGGTGGATTCCGGAGTAAATTGGTGGGGGTCGCCGTTCAGGTGAGACCGGAAGAGCACGCCCTCATCCGTGATTTTTCGCAGGCCGTTGAGACTAAACACCTGGAATCCCCCGGAATCGGTCAGGATGGCGCGAGGCCACGCCATAAACTGATGCAGGCCGCCGAGCCGTCGAATAGTCTCATGGCCGGGGCGCAGATAAAGGTGATACGTGTTCCCGAGAATGATTTTCGCGTCGAGGTCGTGGATCAGATCGCGAGGCAGGATGCCCTTGACGGCAGCCTGCGTGCCGACCGGCATGAAAACGGGCGTTTCCACGTCGCCGTGCGTGGTATGAAGTACGCCGGCGCGAGCGCCGGTGACGGGACATACAGCCTGGAGCTCGAATGGGAGCACGTCTTTATTGTGGTAACAAGAAGCGCGGATTGGGTAGTGGAGCCGGTGAGCTTCACTTGAAAGGCATCGATCGCTCCCTCTACACTCTTTACGTGAAACTTCTCAGACTTCTCGCGTTCCCTTTATTCGCTCTGGCGCTTGCGGCGCAGATGCGCTCGCGAATTGCAACCGGGCTCGAAACGATCAAGGCGGGAGATCTAAAAGCCGACTTGACGTTCCTCGCTTCCGATGCGCTCGAGGGGCGCTTGTCCCTGGATCGCGGCTCGGAAGTCGCCATTCAGTGGATTGCGGCCGAGTTCTCCAAAGCGGGACTCAAGCCGCTGGCGGGCGATTCGTTCCTGCAGCCCGTTCCGCTGGTGGATTACCGCACAGACCGCGAACTCACGTCCCTGGTCTTGCGGCGCGGGGGTAAGGAAGAAACATTTCGCGCGCCGGAGGCGACCGGCAACTTTCCTAACGACGGCGCAGTCACCGGCCAGGTCGTGTTTGCGGGTTATGGAATTACGGCGCCGGAGCTCCAGTATGACGATTACGCCGGGATCGACGTGCGCGGAAAGATCGTTCTGGTGTTCAATCACGAGCCGCAGGAGGACGACGCGAGATCGATCTTCAACGGCAAGGGCAACACCCGGTATGCCAACGCTCGCGCGAAGATGATGAACGCGCAACGGCACGGCGCGGTGGCATTGCTTGTGGGACCCGACCCGAATCATCCGCGGGGCATGGTCCGCGGACCGCTCACGCAGCAGCCGGGACAGCCTCCACGCCCGCCTCGTCCCACACAGGCAATCGCAGACGAGGCGTCCATTCCAGTCTTCAACGTAAACGCAAAGATCGAAGAGGAGCTGCTGGGAGTGACCGGCAAAAAGCCCGCCGACGTCCAAACATCAATTGATTCTACGCTCAAGCCTGCCTCCGCGGCGCTGGCCGGGGTCGACGCGGATCTGCACATCGTGAACTCGCTGCGGAAGCGCGCTACGTCGTACAACGTCGTTGGCATGGTGGAGGGCAGCGATACAAGGCTCGCCGGGGAGACCATCCTGTTCAGCGGGCACTATGATCACGACGGCCTCGCCGGCCAAGGAGGCGTCTATCACGGAGCGGACGATAATGGCTCGGGCACGGTGGGAGTTGTAGAACTCGCGCGTGCGTTCGCGAAGAACCCGGTCAAACCACGGCGCTCGCTTGTGTTCGCGGTGTTTGCGGCCGAGGAGCGGGGACTGCTGGGGTCCTATTACTACGTCGCTCACCCGTTGCGGCCGCTCGCAACCACCCGCGCCGTCATCAACTTCGACATGATCGGGCGGAACGAGACGCCGAGCACACAGACCAACGGATTAATCGACATTTCCCCGGACACGTCGAACGAGATGAACCTCATCGGAACGAAGTACTGCCCGGATTACCGGAAAGTGGTGGAGCGCGCCAACAACATGGTGGAGTTAAAACTGAACTACAAGTGGGACGACGATACGGTGCTGAACGTGTTGTTCCGCAGCGATCAGTACCCCTTCCTTCTACACGATATTCCCGCCATGTGGTGGTTCACCGGCTTCCATCCGGATTATCACCAGACCACCGACACCGCCGACCGCATCAATTACACCAAGATGGAAAAGATCCTGAAGCTGGCGTTCATCGCGGGGTTCGATTTCGCCGAATCCGATGCTCCGCCGAGGTTCGTCGCGACCGGCCAACCAAAATAAGCTCATCTTGCGGGGTACGATAGAGAAATAATCCCCGGCTATGGCCCTGCGGTTCTATAACACCCTCACACAGCAGACGGAGCCGTTCACTCCGCTCTTGGACAACACCGTGCGGATGTACACGTGCGGGCCGACCGTATACCACTACGTCCACATTGGAAATCTGAGAACATTCACGTTCCAGGACATCTTGCGCCGGTGGCTCCGCGCGCGCGGATATCAGCTCAATCACGTGATGAACATCACGGACGTTGAGGACAAGATCATCCGCAACGCCGCGGCTGAGCACAAATCGATCGAGGAATACACGGAGGTCTACACCAAGGCCTTCTACGAAGATATGGACACGCTGCGGCTGGAACGGCCGGAGCGCTTGGTGAAGGCGACCGAGCACATCGCCGATATGGTGGCGGCGATCCAAAAACTCGGCGAGCGCGGTTTTACCTACGTGAGCGAAGGCTCGGTCTATTACCGCATCGCCAATTTCCCCGGTTACGGAAAGCTTTCTCACAACGATTTCAGCGGCATTCGCGCCGGTGCGCGCGTGGATGTCGACGAATACGATAAAGCCGACGCGCGCGACTTCGTGTTGTGGAAGGCGCGAAAAGACGGAGAGCCCGGATGGGAGACGCCGCTTGGCACGGGCCGCCCGGGTTGGCACATCGAGTGCTCCGTGATGGCGATGAAGTACCTCGGCGAGACGCTGGACATTCACACGGGCGGCGTCGACCTTACGTTCCCGCATCACGAAAATGAGATCGCGCAATCCGAGGCAATCACGGGCAAACCGTTCGTGCGGTTCTGGCTGCACGCCGAACACCTCAGCATCGAAGCCCAAAAAATGTCGAAGTCTCTGGGCAATTTCTACACTTTGCGTGATCTGCTGGGGATGGGGTATGCGCCCGAATCGGTCCGCTACTTGCTCGCGTCGGTGCCGTATCGCAAGAAGCTGAATTTCACCTTCGAAGGTTTGAAAGCGGCGGCCACCTCAATCGAGCGGCTGCGCAATTTCAAGCTGCGTCTTGATACCGACAAACTTGCCGCTGGCAAGAACGAGAAGCTGGTTGAGCGCACACGCGCCGCCATCAAGGCCTTCGACGAGGCATTGGATGACGATCTGAACACCGCCGCGTCGCTGGCCGCGGCGTTTGAATACGCGCGCGACGCCAACACCGCCACGGACGCAGGCGAGTTTCTGTCCGGGAACACGGCCGGCGCGCTCCACTTCCTGGAACGGTTCGACTCGGTGTTCGACGTACTGAAGCCGTCGGCGCGCGTGAGCGGCTTGTCCGATGCCGAAGTCGACGCCATGATCGCCGAACGCAACGCCGCCAAGAAGGCGCGCGACTTTGTGCGGGCCGACCGGATCAGGGCCGACCTCGCCGCGCAAGGGATCGTTCTCGAAGATACGAAAGAAGGGGTGCGCTGGAAACGCCAATGAAAATCGAAACCAAGATGGTCCATAGCGGCGACCGGCGGAAAGCCGGCGACTACGTGCCCGTGACGACGCCGATTTATACCGCGTCAAGCTACTTCTACGACTCGATGGATCAGCTCGACCGCGTCTTTGGACGTGAAGAGAAGGGACAGTCTTACAGCCGATACGATAATCCGACGACCAACGCGCTCGAGGACTTGGTAACGGAGCTTGAAGGCGGCCACGGCGCGGTGGCTTGCGCATCCGGAATGAGCGCGCTGCACCTGGCGTTGCTGGCGGCGCTGCTGGATCGGCCAAGGCGCGTCGTAGCCGCCAACGCTTTGTACGGCGCCACGACGAATCTGCTGATGAACATCTTGGGGCCGCTGGGCATCGAAACGACATTCGTGGATGTCTGCGACCTGACCGCGGTCGAGGCAGCCGTAGGCGAGGCGAAGGCAGGCGTGCTGCTCATGGAAACGGTATCCAATCCGTTGCTGCGCGTTGGCGCCATGGACAAGATCGCGGAGATAGCAAAGCGCGCCGGCGCCCCGCTTGTGGTCGATAATACATTCGCGACTCCGCTTCTGGTGCGGCCGCTCGAACTGGGGGCGAGCATCGTGGTCCATAGCGCAACCAAGTACCTGGCCGGACATGGAGACGTGCTTGGCGGCGTGATTGTCGCCGGCGAGTCGCATTTCGACACGATCAAGATTCTGTCGCGGACCGTCGGACCGACGATGAGTCCTTTCGAAAGTTACCTCACGATGCGCGGGATCAAGACGCTGGCTCTGCGCGTGGAGCGCCAATGTGCGAACGCGTGCAAGGTGGCTTCCTGGCTCGCCTCGCACCCCAAGGTGGACCGTGTGTATTTCACCGGGGATCCAGCTCATCCTGATGCGGACACTATCTCGCGGCTTTTCCCGAAAAGTCTGTACGGAGCCATGGTGGCGTTCGAGCTGAAAGGGGCTGGACGCGAGGGGGTGTTCCGGTTCATGGAGCGTTTGCAAATGATCGTGCGCGCAACATCGCTGGGGGATGTCCATACGATGATGCTGTACCCGGCGATGTCCTCGCATCGCGATCTCGCGCCCAAGCAGCGTGAACGCCTCGGAATTCGTGACAACCTTGTGCGAGTATCCATCGGCATCGAGGCGGCCGAGGACATCATCGCGGATCTCGACCAGGCAATGGGATAGGCTTCGGCTCGTCCTCCGAGGGTTGTGGCTGGGTCCAGCGCGCGGCTGTCCATGCTAAACTGTGTCGGAGAATCGAGGCTGTTATCAGCAAGAAATGGTATAACTTGTTTGTTTCGCTTGACCCGCAAAGCGGGGGCGCCGGCACCGCGGAGGAAAGCTCGGCAGTGACCCGTAGCCCTGCCCAAACCGTTGCCGAGATCGCCTCGTCGATCGCAGTCGAACCGAAATTCACGGCTCCCGTGAGCACTGCCGCGGGATTCGATGAAATCTATCGTGCAGCGGAAATTCAACCTCCGGCGCATGGCTATACCATCATGAAGATCGCCGAAATGCTGCAGAGCGAGCGCATCCGCACGCTTCCGGCGGAGGTGAAGAAGAGCTCGGTTTTGCTGGCGCTGGACGCTGCCGGTGTGAAGATCGAAGAGGTCATTGAGGACGCGGTCAAAAGAGATCGCGCTCTCGATGGCTTCGAGCGGGTACAGCAGAAGTCCCTGGACGAGCTGGAGGCTCGTAAGGATCAGGAAAACAAGCAGATCCAGGCAGAGCTAGACCGTTTGATCCAGGAACACAAAGCGCGCATTCAGGCAAACAACGACGACGTCGCCAGGGAGAAGGAGCGCTTCTACGCCTGGCGGCTGCAGAAGCAGCAAGAGGAACAAAAAATCGCCGATTCCGTATCTTACTTTGTCGTGGAAAATCCGATAACGACCGGCGGCGTTGCGGCTGTGTCGCGCGGAGTCCAGGCACCCAGCAAGCCATCTGCCCCGAAACCATAGGGCTTAGCAGCCGAGAGGAGAGGAAGTCCTTATGTTTAGACGGCTTTCACGCATGATGCGTTCTTTCTTCGGGTTTTTTATCTCCGTGGCGGAAAACCCAGAACTGATTCTGGAACAGAACATTCGCGATATGAATGACCAGGTTCCGCGCATGAACGAAAGCATCGCGATGGTCAAGGCCAATGCCACGTTGCTGGAAAAAGAGGAGGCCAAATACAAGAACGACGTCGCCGAGCTGACCGCGAAAGTCAAAGCGGCCATTCAGGCCGGACGCGACGACCTGGCCGGCAGCTTTGCCGTGCAACTGGAACAGGTTCGCAGCGCTCTGGCACGTACACAGGGTCAGCTTGAAACAGCCCACGCGGCGTTTGACAAAGCCATGGCTGTGAAAAAGGCGTTCCTGCTTGAGAAAGAACGAAAGACGCGCGAGGCGCTCAACGCCATCGCCGACTATCGCCGCTCGCAATGGCAGAAGAAGGTCGCCGACGTGATGGAGCAGTTCGAGGTCACAGGCATTAGCGCCACCCATGACGAGATGGTGCGCAAGATCGAGGAAAGCACCGCGTTGAACGAGGCCCGCATGGAGATGGCTCTCGGCAACGTCGATCAGCAGAAGATCAAGATCGAGGAAGAAGCGGAGAAGCTGCGCGCCAATGAACTGGTGAAGCAATTCAAAGTGGAAATGGGATTGATGACGCCGCAGGCTTCCACGGAGGCAGCGCAGAAAACGATCGGCGCGAGAGAGGCTCAGAAGAGCACGTAAGGGGAGAGGCTCACGTGAGGGGAGCGGTCAGAAGCCAGGGATGGCCAACTGATCACTCATAAAATCATGGCTGTCAAAATCGAAAAGGGTGGATGGATTCTCATTTTTCTGATCGGGCTGGCCCTGGTCGGCTACAGCCTCGACAAGTATGGTCTTCTCAACTTGCGCGGGTGGTTCGGCTCGCGTTCCGAGGAGGCAGCTGGCGGGAACGTCGATACGTCCAAGCCTCTGGCGCTACCGGCCGAGGCCGCAGCTGACTCCAGCTGCAACACTGCACGTGTTCGTGTGAATATCTGGGTGGGCTGCGCCGCCGGCCTGGTAGCCAATGGGGGGCTCGATACCGCCTCCGGCTCTATTTACGACAAGAAAGGCCTCAAGGTCAGCTTCAAGATTATTGACGACTGGACTGAAGGAGCCGCGGCGCTCGCCACCAACAACGTCGACGTCATGCTTACCACGGCTGATGTTTGGGCGAAAGACTTTGCTCAGTTTCAGGACAAAAAAGTCGGAGCACACGCATTCTTCATGGTCGACTGGTCACGCGGCGCTGACGGCGTGATTGGTAAGCAGGGCGTCAACAGCATCGAGGACCTGTCCGGAAAAACGGTTGCCTTCGCACCTTACACTCCCTCGCATTTTCTTCTTTGGAACGGGCTGAAAAGTTCCGGCCTGACCACGGAGCAGCGCCGGGAGATCTTCTCCAAAGCCGTACATACTAAGGATGGTATTGAACCGGCCACCTTGTTCGCCCAGCAGAAAGTGGATGCCGCGGTGGCCTGGGATCCGGACATGAGCGACGCCGTTACCAAGCGCGCCGGCTCGAAAAAGATTTACGACACCCACATCGCGAACCGGCTGATTGCCGACATTCTCGTAGTCAGCGACCGGTTTGCGTCACGCTGTCCGCAAGCCGTCGTAAAACTCGCTGAGGGCTGGCTGGAAGGTGTCGAGTTCATCAAAGCGCAACCCAACCGCGCCTACACTTTGATCGGCACAATCAAGGATTTCAACATCCCCGAAGATCTCGCCAAAACGATGCTCAACGGAGTCAAGCTTGCCGATTACGCGGACAACAAATCTTTCTTCGGGACGCGCGGCGCGGAGTCCGACTACAACAACATTTTCAAGATGGCCCAGGAGATGTACCGCGAGGAACGTATCATCAAGCGCAACTCCGATCCGGAGTCGAGCGTTGACCGGCGCTTTCTGGAGCCTCTGAACGGTAAGTTTTCGAGCGCCTCTTCAGAGCCGCCTATTGAGTATAAGGAGCCGGCCAAAGGCGCGATGCCGATCGCCACGCAACGGCGCTCGATTTACTTCGAAACCGACTCGGCCAAGATGGGGCTGGACTCGCGCGCGGTTGTCGACGAGATCGGCAGCTTCATGAAGGCCTACGAAAACACGGTGGTCGACATCGACGGCAACACCGACTCGACGGGATCGCGCGGGCACAACATCGACCTGTCACGGCAGCGGGCACAAGCGGTTAAGCAGTATCTCATCGAGAAGTACGGATTCCCAACGACGCGAATGCGCGCGGTGGGGAACGGGCCGGACCGGCCGGTCGCCGATAACTCAACGCCGGAGGGAAGAGAGAAAAACCGGCGCACAGATATCAAGG
>QHXU01000196.1:13741-14039 GCA_003223065.1 Acidobacteriota bacterium
TCACAATCCGAAAAGACATTTCGCGCCGCGCCCGTTTGATTCTGGCAGTATCGGCGTGGTCCGCGGTGGTCGTCGCCTGGTTCGCTCTCACTTACTGGGACATCCTGCCGCCATTTTCGCTGCCCAGTCCCGTCGGCGTAATGCGCGCGTTCGTCCGGCTCTGGACGGAGTACGACCTGCTCGGGAACGTTATGCAGAGCTGGTGGCGCATTGCGCAGGCCTTTATGTGGTGCGCCGTTATCGCAATTCCGCTTGGTTTGCTCATGGGCAGTTTCCGCTGGGTGCACGATCTGGTCAA
>QHXU01000500.1 GCA_003223065.1 Acidobacteriota bacterium
CATTCATGGCTCGTAAGTACTGAGCAGTCAAGGCCACAGAGCGAAACCCCGCAAACTTCATACTCGTGCAGTTGCAAACTGCACGGGTGTCCGTGCGGATTCTATGGCGACCCGACCAGGGAGTGCCGGTGCACCGGCGGCATCATCCAGCGCTACCTTGCCAAAATCAGCGGCCCGCTGCTCGACCGCATCGATTTACATATCGAGGTCCCCGCTGTGCCATACCAGGAGCTTCGCGCCAAGGACAATGGCGTAACTTCGGCCGAGATGCGCGCACGTGTTGAGCGCGCTCGTGCGCTCCAGCGCCAGCGTGGGTTCTACAATGCGCACATCCCGGTACGGCAACTACGAAAACTTTGCGCCCTGGATGACGCGGGCGAGCGTACGCTCGAAACGGCTGTGCGCCGTATGGGCCTCTCCGCCCGGGCTCACGACCGGATCCTGAAAGTCGCCCGCACCATCGCCGATCTCGACGGAGTTGAGCGCGTCACCGCGAAGCATCTCGCCGAAGCGGTGCAGTACCGAAGCCTGGATCGGAATTATTGGCAGTAGCCTGTTGGCGCATGTTTTGGTGCGGACAGCCGGCGAAAATGCCCACGAAAGCGGAACCAGGTTGACCGGAATTGAACACTCGATCCCGGGTTCTGTGGCACGTTTCCAACAGGTTAAATGGGTCCAAGGCGTGCATCGGCTGAGCGTATGGGAGCCCTCTTGCAGGATTTGCGGTACGCTGTTCGCGTGCTGCTGAAAAGTCGCGGCTTCACGGCCGCGGCCATCGCCGTTCTGGCGTTGGGAATCGGTGCGAACACGGCCATATTCAGCGTGGTGAACACGGTCCTATTGCGCCCGATGCCGTTCCCCCATCCCGAACGGCTGGTTCAGGTATTCCACGTGCCTCCGGCAGCGAGCTTTCGAGGGATGAAGCGGTTTTCAGTCTCGCCGGCGAACTATCTGGATTGGCGCGCGCTCGGCACGTCGTTCGATGGAATGGCCGCCTACGCGCCGCGCCAGCCGCGCCAGTTCGCGTTGACGGGACTCGATCGGCCGGAAACAGTTCAGGCCGCACTGGTCGGTGCGGATTTCTTTCCGATTCTGCGGGCCGAAGCGCAAGCAGGCCGTCTTATTACGCCCAATGACGATCAGCCCGGCCGCGGTAAGGTCGCGGTGATCAGTTATGGCTTTTGGCAAAGCCATTTCGGATCGAGCCCGAGCGCGCTCGGAAGGACGCTCATCATAAACGGCGAGGCGTACTCGATCGTGGGAGTCGCGCGGCCGAATCTGCATTTTCCGGCATGGAGCGCGACATCCGCGGACGTTTGGGTGCCGCTGGCGTGGGATGCGGCCACGCGCGCAGTGCGCAAGAACCATAACTATCTGGTAGTCGCCCGGCTGAAACCTGGGGTCGCGATTTCGCAGGCCCAGGCTGAAATGAACACGATTTCGAGCCAGCTCGAGCGCCTGGACCCGGAAGCCAATCGCGACTGGGGAGCTGTGGTGCTCTCATTGCGCGATGACCTCGTCGGCAATGTTCGGCCTGTATTGGTTGTGCTTCTTGCCGCGGTGGCGTTCGTACTGCTGATTGCGTGCGCCAACGTTGCAAACCTGTTTACAGCGCGGAATCTTGGCCGCCGCAAAGAACTGGCGGTGCGGGCGGCTCTCGGCGCCAGCCGCGTCCGGGCACTGCAACAACTGCTTTGCGAGTCGCTGGTGCTTTCCCTGCTCGGGGGCGCTGCGGGACTTGCTCTTGCCAGCGCGGTCATGCCGTTGCTGATTACCTATGTCAACCAGCAATTTCCGCTGGGCGGAGCCATCGCACTGGATGCTCCCGTTCTTCTGTTCACGCTCGGAATCTCGATCGCAACGGGAATCCTCGCCGGCGCGCTCCCGGCAGCGCGCGGGTCGAAAACGGATCTCAACGACGCACTCAAGCAGGGGATGGGCCTAACCTCATCCGATTCTGGAGCGCCGGGCACGCGCAGCGCTCTGGTCGCGGCCGAGGTGGCGTTGTCGTTGATGCTTCTCGCTGGCGCCGGGCTGATGATCCGGAGCCTGTGGATTCTCAGCGCCGTCAATCCCGGGTTCGATCCGAACAACGTGCTGACGCTGACTGTGCCGGTTTCGACCAAGCGATTTGCGGAAGCGGCCCAAACGGCAGCCTATTACGACCAGGTGCTCGAACGCGTGCGAGCTCTGCCCGGCGTCGAATCGGCGGGCCTGATCGACAGCCTGCCGTTCACGGGAGGCAGCGTACAGCCCTTTCTAATTGAAGGGCGGCCTGCAGCGCTATTCGCGCAGCAGCCCACGGTGTCAGTTCGTTCCATCTCACCCGGCTACCTGCGCAGCATGCGGATTCCGCTGCTTCGGGGACGCGACATCAGCGAATCAGATGCCGCTGACCGGCCGCGCGTCGTGCTGATCAGCGAGTCCATGGCGAAGCGCTTCTGGCCCGGCGAAGATCCGGTCGGCAAACGCCTCACTCTGTCGTTCTCTCCGGAAAAGCCTCGCGAGGTTCTAGGCATCGTCGGAGATGTCAAGCAAGGCGGCCTGGACATCAGCGAGCCGTCGCCAACGCTGTATCAGGCGGAGGCCCAGCAAACGAACTTCCCGATGTCGCTGGTGGCCCGGACCACACGGCGTCCGGAGAGCCTGGTCAACGCGATCACCGACACGCTCCAGCAACTTGACCGGGAACAGCCGGTGCGCAATGTCCGCACTATGCAGGCAATCCTCGATCAATCGATTTCGGACCGGCGCATGAGCATGTTGCTCCTGGCCGCATTTGCCGGCCTCGCGCTGCTGCTGGCGGCTTTCGGGCTATATAGTGTGCTTGCGTATACGGTGCGGCGGCGCGTCCGCGAGATTGGGATTCGAATGGCGCTTGGCGCGAGTGTTAAAGACGTGCTGCGGATCGTGGCATTAGAAAGCTTGCGGCCGACCATCGCGGGGATCGCGGTCGGCCTGGCGGGATCGTTCATGCTGACCAGCGACCCCGCGACGTTCGGCACGGTCGCATTGATCCTGGTCGTTGTGTCGATTGTCGCAAGCGTCGTTCCGGCATGGCGGGCCACGCGGGTCGATCCGATTCAGGTCTTACGGGAAGAGTAGGTCGGAATTATTGGCAGTAAGCTGCGAAACATGAATTGATGAAATGCGCCCGGCTCATGAAAGTCTAACCGTTCACATGCATTCGTGGTCGGTGATCCTTGCGGGGGGCGACGGTATCCGACTGCACACACTGACACGCCTCATCTCAGGAGACGACCGCCCGAAGCAGTTCTGTCCGATTCTCGGAGCAGAAACACTTCTGACTCAGACGCGGCAACGGCTCGGTCCCGTG
>QHXU01000502.1:0-4149 GCA_003223065.1 Acidobacteriota bacterium
CTCGTTGATTTACTCCTCTTTCTTCGGCGTCTTCCCCGGCAGATTCTCCGGATTCTCATGCACCCTGGCTCGAAATCCGGCCTTCAGGCTCGCCGCGAGCGACACGGTTCCATCGCCGTATTTATCGCGAAGCCTGTCGACCGCTTTGAGCGTCTTCCTCCACCGCTCCGTCTTCTCCTCTTCGAGCAAATTAGTCTGGCCTTCGTCCGCTTCCAACGATTGGGCGTACACGCCGAGCAGCCGGATCGCCTTCCCGCTCCACGCCCGGTGAAACAGGGCGCGAGCCGCCTCCGCTAACTCTGTGTCGATCTGCGTCGCATGATCGAGAGTTTTCGCTCGCGTGAAAGTCGAAAAATCCGAATAACGCAGCTTGATCTGCACGGTTCGGGTCCACAGCTTGTGGTCGCGCAGCCGCCGCGCGACCATTTCGGCCAACCGGACCAGCATCGCGTCGATGGCCGTGGTGTCGGCCGTGTCTACCGAAAAGGTATGCTCGTGGCTGATGGATTTCGGATCGTCGCCTTCGCCGACTTCTCCGTCGAACCATCCACCGGCGTCTTCGCCACGAGCCTTGCCCGCCAGCGCCAGGCCCCACTTGCCAAAACGTTCTTCGAGAAACGCTTCCTCGAGCGCCGCGAGATCGCGCACCTTCCGGATCCCGCACGCGTGCAGATTCCGCTCGGTCACCTTACCCACACCTGGGATTTTGCGGACGTCGAGTGGTCCCAGAAACCGAGCTTCCCCGCCGGGCATGATCCACAGCACGCCATTGGGCTTTGCCTGATCGGATGCAACCTTGGACACCAGGCGCGACGTGGACGCGCCGATCGAACAGTTGAGGCTCGTCCCGCGGCGCATGGCCTCATGCAGCCGATGCGCGGCCGCGAGTGGCGGGCCGTGCAACCTCTCGGTGCCGGTCAGGTCGAGATAGGCTTCGTCGATGGACGCCATTTCCACGCGTGGCGAGAACTGTTGCAGCACCACGAACACTTTTTCCGAATACTCGAGGTAGCGCTCGCGATGCCCGTCGACGAAGATCGCCTGCGGGCAGAGTTTGTACGCGGTGCGCAGCGGCATCGCCGAGTGGATTCCGAATTTGCGTGCCGCGTAGGATGCCGCGGAAACCACTCCCCGTTCATCCGGCTGCCCTCCCACCACCACAGGCTTGCCCTTGAGCGAGGGATCAAACAACTCCTCCACCGATACGAAAAACGCGTCCATGTCGACGTGGAAAAAAGTTTTCATGGCCGCCGGGCCGTGATGACGCGCGCCACACCCGCAAGATCGCATGCGATATCGACATCACACCAGCCCTCGAGCATCCGGGTGACCTCCGAGGCCGCGTTGTAGGCCAGTTCCATGATGAGCCAGCCCGCCTGACGAAGCAAGCGCCGGCTTTCCGGAACCAGCCGGCGGTAAATCTCGAAACCGTCCGCACCGCCGTAGAGGGCCACAGATGGCTCATGTTCGCGCACCTCTTTTTGCAGGGTTGTCATGTCGCCTTCCGGCACATAGGGAGGATTCGACACCACCAGATCGAACGCGGCGGCCGGGAGCGCGCCTGCCAGGTCGCAAGCTACAAAGCGCGCTCCGGCCCCCAGCCTCCGCGCGTTCTCCGCCGCGATTTCGAGAGCCGCCGTCGAGACGTCAGTCCCGATCACCAGCGCCTGCGTTTCGAGCGCCAATGTCACGGCGATAGCGCCCGAACCCGTTCCGACGTCTACGATAGCAGCCGCTCCTGCAACCCGTTTCAGCGCCTCTTCCACAACGTGCTCGGTCTCGGGCCGCGGGATCAGCACGTCCGGTGTCACGCGGAATTCCCGCCCGAAAAACTCCTGGCGGCCGGTGATGTATTGCGTGGGCTTTCCATCCAGGCGCTGATGCAGGTAGCGGCCGTAATGGATCCACCACAGCTCGCGAAGTTCTTCGTCGGAATGCGCATAAAGCCAGGGCCGGTCGCAGCCGATCGCGTGAGCAAGCAGCACCTCCGCGGTGAGCCGCGGAACCGCGATTTTTGCGTCCTCGAGAAGTTTTTGGCCCTGCAGGAGGGCGGTCCGGAGATTCATTCCCACCACGGCTCACTGGTCGGGCTCTGAAAAAACGGACGGCTGTCAGGCAGCCTCGCCCTGCTCTCTCAGTTTTTCCGTCTGGTAGTTCGAGCTTGCCGTCCATCACGAGGTTGAGCTGATGCAAGGTCAGGCCGATGCGATGATCGGTGACGCGATTCTGGGGGAAATTGTAAGTACGGATTTTCTCGCTGCGATCGCCGGTCCCGACCATGCCCCGGCGCTCGGCCCCAATCTTTTCCTGCTGCTTTTCGAGTTCCATCTCATACAGCCTCGATCGCAGCACGCGCAGGGCCTTGGCGCGATTCTTGATCTGTGATTTCTCGTCCTGGCAGGAGACGATCATCCCGGTTGGCAGGTGCGTGATCCGAACGGCCGAGTATGTCGTATTGACGCTCTGGCCGCCGGGACCCGACGAGCAAAACGTGTCGATGCGGATGTCCTTGGGGTCGATGGTCACCTCGACCTCGTCGGCCTCCGGCAGCACCGCCACCGTAACGGCGGAGGTATGGACGCGGCCCTGTTGCTCCGTCTCCGGAACGCGCTGCACGCGATGCACGCCGCTCTCGTACTTGAGCTGGCTGTATACCTTGTCGCCGCTCACCAGCGCGATCACTTCCTTCAAGCCGCCGACCGCCGATTCGCTCACTGACGTCACTTCGACGTTCCAGCGTCGCGTCTCGGCGAAGCGCGAGTACATGCGAAAAATCTCCGCGGCGAACAGAGTGGCCTCATCGCCGCCCGTGCCCGCCCGGATTTCGAGCACGATGTTCTTTTCGTCGTTGGGATCCTTGGGAAGCAGCAGGAACTTCAGTTCCTCCTCGAAGCGCGTGACCTGCGGCTCGAGGCTGGCCACCTCCTCCTGCGCCATTTCGCGCAACCCGGCGTCGGACTCGTTGAGCATCGCCCGCGCTTCCTCCAGGTTGCGGCTCGCATTCTTCCAGTCCCGGTATCTCGCCACGATCTCGGCCAGATCGTTGTGGGCCTTAGCGATCTTTCGATATTGCGCGGAATCGTTAATGACGGCAGGGTCCGCCATCTGGGCAGTCAGCTCTTCAAAGCGCTGCTCGATCTGGTCGAGTTTTTGTCTGTATTGCATGGCTATCGGGTGCGGCCCGTTACGCGATCACCAGATCGCCGCCCTGCTTGGCTTCAAGCGCCATCGCGCCATTGAGCGCATGGATCGCCACCGTAGCTTGGGAATCGTCCGGAGGCTTCGTGGTGATGCGTTGCAGCCAAAGCCCCGGCGCTGTCAGGAGGCCCATGAGCGTGCCCTGACGGCGCGCGGCGAAACGGATCAGTTCGTAACTCAGGCCGGCGATCACCGGAAGCAGAGCGACGCGCGCCGCAAATCTCGGCAGGAATCCATCGATCGGCAGGAGCGCGTAAACCACTATCGAAATCGCCATTACCACCAGCAGAAAACTAGTGCCGCAGCGCGGATGGAAGGTGACGAACTTCTGCGCGTTTTCGACGGTGACCGGCTGCCCCGATTCGTAATTGAACACCACCTTGTGCTCGGCGCCATGATACTCGAAAACGCGGCGGATGTCCTTGAGTCGCGAGAGCAGGAAAAGGAAGGTTAGGAAGATCGTGATGCGGATGACGCCGTCGACCATGTTGGTGGCGAAGCGGCTTGAAAGCGAGGGGACTTCCTTCCCGATGCGCGTCGCCAGAAACAGCGGAATGAATTTGTACATCAGGATGAAAACGGCGAGTGTGAATACCACGTTCACAGTCATCATCCAGGGAGTAACTTCCAGGGGCTTCTTATCGCATTGGCAGGAGCCGTCGTCAAGCGAGGCGTTCGCGGAGAATTTCAGCGCTCTTACTCCCAGCGTCATCGCCTGGCCGAGCGTTCCCAACCCGCGCAGTACCGGCAGCTTAAAGATCGGGTACTTTTCGGACATGCGATGGATCGGTTGCTCCTCCGTCACGATCTCGCCGTTGGGTTTGCGGACCGCCGTGCAGTAGCTGTGCGGCGCGCGCATCATCACGCCCTCCATCACAGCCTGGCCGCCGACGAGAGTTTCCTCTCCGCTCTCGAGTACCGGCAGCATCTGAAGGTGGGCTGAAAGGCGCA
>QHXU01000502.1:4353-5843 GCA_003223065.1 Acidobacteriota bacterium
AGCAGCAGCCCGTCGAGGACGCCCGGCGTAATGGCGGCGCGGATGCCTTGCGCCGGGATCGGGGGCATGCGGCCGCCCTCTTCCCAAGGCTCGGCCTGGAAGCGCGGAGCCTCCACGGCCTCCTGGGGCGACATTCCAAACTCGAGGACATTCAGCAGCACTTGCAGCATCGCCTGGTCCTGATTGTCCCCGCCAGGTGTGGACATGGTGAGATAGACGCGGCCGTCCTTCGTGACCAGGGTTGGGCTCAGCGTAACGCGCGGCCGCTTGCCCGGCGCGAGCTGGTTGGGATGGCCCGGCGTCACAACGAAAGACTGCAGACGCGTGGACAGCGGAACGCCCGTATCGCCGGCGATCACGGACGGAAGCCACGCTCCGCTGGGTGTCGCCGAAAACGCGTTGCCTTGGCGATCGACTACGTTCACGCACGTCGTATCGTGGTTGGCGGAGGTCCCGATGCTACTGGTGGTTGGCACCGATCCACCGGCGTTTCCCGGGCGGCTTTCCATGGAAGCGTGCGCGGGATCAATAAGCTTGCGCCGCTCGGCCGCGTAGGTTTTCGAAAGCAGAATCTCTTCCGGGATCTTGCTGAACTTTGGATCGCCATAGTAGCGGTCGCGGTCGGCGAAAGCCAGCTTCACTGCTTCGATCACAGTGTGGAGGTACTCCGGGCTGTTGTGGCCCATCTTGTTCAGATCGAATCCTTCGAGGATATTCAGCGCTTCCAGCATCACGGGTCCTTGGGTCCAGAAGCCGGGCTTGTGAATCAGGTAGCCGCGATAAGTGGTCGTTCTCGGCTCGTCGATATCCGCCTTGAAGTTGGCTAGGTCCTGGTAGGCGATCAGCCCGCCGTTGGTCTCATTGAACGCGGCGATACGCCTGGCGATCGAACCCTTGTAGAAGAGGTCGTGCACAGCCTGGATTTTCCTGGCGCGATTTCCACGAGCCTTCTTTTCCGCATCCGCCAACTCGCGCAGCGTGCGCCCCAGAGCCGGCATGCGTACCAGATCTCCGCGAGCGGGGGGCGAGCCGCCCGGATAGAAAAACTTGTGCGAATCCGGCCAAAGTGCGAGAATCCGCTCGTAGTTGTGGAGGAATTGCGCGAATTCCTCGGCGATCGGGAAACCGTCCGTGCATTCGATCGCGGGGGCAGCGACCTGCGCGAATGACATCGTGCCGTACTTTTCGAGCGCGAGCAGCAGCCCGTCGAGGACGCCCGGCGTAATGGCGGCGCGGATGCCTTGCGCCGGGATCGGGGGCATGCGGCCGCCCTCTTCCCAAGGCTCGGCCTGGCGATGGGCGTAATAATCGACGGTGGCCTTCGCCGGAGCTACACCGATCCCGCTGATGGCGGCCACGGGCTTGCCGGCCATTTTCATGAGCAAAGGCATTTCGCCGCCCAGACCGAAGCGGCTCTGCTCGGTGACGGCCGCCGCGAGTGTTGCCGCCACGCCTGCATCCACCGCGTTGCCACCCTGTTCCAGGATACG
>QHXU01000197.1:0-8521 GCA_003223065.1 Acidobacteriota bacterium
CGTATGCGAACGCCTGCAGGTCGGCGTTGGAACGGGCCAATTCTGCTGCTTGTTCGGCCTGCTTGCGTTCGGTGAGGTCGCGAATGATGCCCGTGAAAAAGGCGCCTTCGCTCGTTTCCCAGCTTGCCAGCGAAAGCTCGATCGGGAATTCATCTCCATTTTGCCTTCGTCCGGTTAATTCGATTCTCTTTCCAATGACACGCGCCTCGCCCGTCCTGAGATACCGTTCCAAGCCTTGTCTATGGGCGCCATGGAATCTTTCCGGCATGATCAGCGTGAGCGGCTTTCCCATAGCTTCCGTGCTCGTATAGCCAAAGGTTCGCTCGGCTGCCTTGTTCCAATGGATGATATTGCCCTCCCGGTTGGCGGAAATGATGGGGTTGTAAGCGGTCTCAGACACCGCTCGGAATCGTTCTTCGCTCGTGCGCAGGACCTCTCCCAGACGATCGCCCAACTTGTCGACGGCGTCGAGGAAGGGGGTATCAGGATCGCGAATTTCGGCCGCGAAGAATTCGAAAACTCCGAACAGGTTCGGCCCGTCTCGAATGGGAAAGCCGAACGCTGCTTTGAGTCCATGCTCGGCAGCGAACCTAGCGCGGGGGAAATTGCCATCCTTGGTTACATCCACGATCCAAGCGGGAGAATTCTTCTCCCAGATCCGGCCCGGAAGCCCGGCACCCCTCTTGAACTCCGTTTCGAGGCTCGCTTGCCGGAAAGATGCGCAAGGCAATTCGGCATGAAATGACTGCGGGGCGCAGAGGAGAACATTCTTGATTGGGTCCGGCGCCCACACCTGCCCTACCTGCCACTTTCGCAGCCTGCAGATTTCTTTTACGCAACCCGACATCGCCGTATGGAAGTCTTCTCCGGAACTGGCCGCCGCAGTAACGTTTGCGAGAAGCTGTAGGGCTTCTTCCGCCCGCTTGAGTCCCGAAAGATCGTGCGTGACTTTTGAAAAACCGACCAGCCGCCCGCGCTCGTCGCGTAAGGCAGTGATCGCGACATTAGCCCAGAAGCGTGATCTGTCCTTGCGTATCCGCCACCCTTCCTTTTCGAACCAACCTTCGCTAGCCGCGACCCGGAGAGCCGCCGCCGGTTGACCCAGTTTCTGATCTTCAGGCGGATAAAAGCAGGAAAAATGCTGGCCGATGATTTCGTCAGCCCGGTATCCTATGATTCGTTCAGCGCCCGTGTTCCAACTACTAATACGCCCGTTCGGGTCCAGCATAAGAATGGCAGAGCGCTCTGCCTTCTCCACCAGCAACCGAAATGGGTGCTCGTTTTTCAGTAATTCCTCCGTCCGCTCTTCCACACCGTGTTGTTCTTTGTCCGTAACCTTGACGTAACGCAAGATGGCGCGCTCCAGAAGATGAGCATCCACTTTTCCCTTGACCAGGTAATCCTTTGCCCCCCTGGTCATAGCCTCCATTGCTTTCTGGCGGTCCTCGATCCCGGTTAAGATGACAATCGGGATGGATGGCGCATGGGCGTGTGCTCGCCACAACGTGCCCAGATCCTGGCTGTCCGGCAGGTTCAAATCCAGGAGCAATACATCAAAATCCTGCGATTTCATTTGCGCCAGGCCGGTCTGAAGGTCTTTAACGTGTTGCACCTCAAAACCCGGCTCAGTTGCTGCTTTCAGCATTACGCGGACGAGCTTCGCATCGCCAGGATTGTCTTCAATCAGCAAAACACGAATTCTTTTGTGTGGCATACCTTAACTCAGCAACTCAGCGCTCAAACGCTGTCTCTATCTCATGATGTTCAACTAATCAATCCGCCGGAGAGGTCTTAAAAGAATCACCACTATCGCGTGGGGATGACCGGCTGAGGTAGATCACGTCGCCGGAAAGTAAGCTTTTTGTTTGCGCTCCGGCGATCTTCCATTTTCAGAGTTCTGGGTCGAGACCAGTATACACCGGCCCCCTCGCTGGGCGCGAGCGCATTTTGGGTTTATTAGGGCTTGCGTTTACTTAGGTTCGCGGTAGAATCTTGGCGCAGATTTCGGTTGAACCGCAACTATATCCGATTCCGCAGTTGGGCGAGCCGCACGTTAGAGCGAAGAAATGCGCAGAGTTACGCAGATTGAATCTCCAAAAGAGAAAATGGTCGCTTCGTGGACGGGGATTTGTTATGATTTAGCCTCCGGGGGTCAGAGCGGGATATGGCTGACCAGCGGGAACTCACCGGGTGGGGCGAGATCGCGAAACACCTAGGGGTGAGCGTTCGCACCGCCCAGGCCTACGAGCGAGAGTTCGGCCTTCCGGTTCACCGAAAGCCTGGTTCCAAGGGGCGGGTATGGGCAGTACCCGATGAGCTGGACCAATGGAAGCAAGGCGGAGCGGGAGAATCCTATCGCCAGCACCATCTTACCAATGAGCCTGAGCAGGCGACCACCTCAGGACTGGCAGGCTCCCGTCCGAGGCCTCGTGGCCCCCTGCTCTGGCTGCTCGTGGCCGGTTCAACGCTGGTACTGGTGGGACTTGCGGCGGGCATCAAGTATCTGCACAACCTCGCCAGGCGACCCGCCAGCTGGCGCGTGGCAGGCAACACGTTGTCCGTCCTTGGCGAAGACGGAAGTGAACTGTGGCACCACGCGTTTCCGGCTCCCATGGAGGAAGGTGCGTATGTTAGTCGCTCCCCGGCAAACTGCCTGTTTGCTGACGTGGATGGCGACGGCAGGATGGAGACTATCTTCTCGTATCACTCATGGGACCCGGCTACCCGGCGCCTGGTGTGCTTCAATCGCAATGGCACGCTCCGCTGGCAGTTTCTCCCGGGCAAGTCCGTCAAAGATAATCGCGGTCGTGAATTCCCGCCGCCGTATTGGCCGGCGACCTTTGCTGTGGTTCGTGCTCAAGGGTCAGACGCGCGCATCGTAGTCAGCAGCAACCACCACTGGAGCTTTGCCGATCAGGTCGCAGTCCTGGATGGACGCACCGGCCGGTTACTGAGCGAGTACTGCATCGCGGGCATCTGCCGCATATGGCCTTGGCTGATCTGGATAATAGCGGCCGGCCTGAGGTGCTGCTCGGGGGCGTGAATGACGCTCCAGAGTATAGTCAGGCGACCCTCGTGGTGTTCGATGATCGGAAGATTGCCGGCGCCTCATGCGATCCCCGCGGTGCAGTTGACTTCCAAGGCATGGCTCCGGGCACAGAAAAGCACATCATCTTTTTCCCCCGGAGCCTGATCAGTCAAAACGAGGAATTTAATCGAGTCGTCGATGTGCGGGTGGCTTCTGCCGGGATTACCGTTTTCGTCGCAGAGGGGATTCGAGAATCGGCGCCGCAGGTTGTCTATGAACTGAACCGGCTGCTGCGGCCGACCAGCGTTTCCATTACCGATGAACTGTGGCAACTCTACCGGGACTGGCAGGCCAACGGCAAGGCGCCGAAGGAGTCTCGCGAGGCAGTGGACGATCACCTCAAGGACGGAGTCAAAATGATCCGATAGTTTCGGCGCGCACGCGGTGGCACACACCTAGTTAACAGGTCTTTCGGCTTCGTCCCTCCACAGGGCCAAATGGCGCGGGAGCATGGATCCTTCACGCGGCGAGCGCGGTTGCCATCGCTGAATAAAGCGGCCTGGATTCCTTCGAATCGTATTTCCGAAAACGCTGGAGCGGGAATTAAACCCGTACATGGCGACGCGGTCTTGCTAGCGATTACCAGACACTGGCGGCGTGTTCTTCTGCCAATAGAATTTCTCAAACTGTTTCTTTTCAGGCCATAGCTGGTTCAATGTCGCACCCTCGAACATCTCACCGTTTTTCATCACGTAAAAAATGTCGGTTGTGTTGCGGATATTTTCGAGAGGATTGCTATTGAGGACCACCAGGTCGGCTATCTTGCCCGCTTCGATTGATCCGAGGTCCGCGCCCATGCCGATACACTCCGCACCGGTGATGGTGGCAGAGCGCAGCGCTTCCATCGGCGTAAGCCCGCCCATCGCGAACAGCCATATCTCCCAGTGGCTGCTCAATCCCTCCTGCTCGCCGTGTCCGCCGGTCACGGCAAGCCCCCCTCTGTGAACCAGGTTCGCGACAGTTTGCGAGACCTGCACAACGCGGTAGTCCTCATCCAGGACGAGGAGCCGGCGTCGTGTTTTCCGATCGATCTCCTCGTGCGGAGTGAACCGGCGCAGCTTTTCGTCTTGGTGCAGATCAGTGTTCTGACGAAAGTAATCTTCGCCCCACGGTCCCACGAGCTCCACAATCAGGGTCGGCGAATAATACGTCTTGCTGCGCGCCAGGAACTCGATTACATCGTTGTAGAGCGGCACGACCGGCATGCTGTGTTCAAATCCGGTGAAGCCGTCAAGCACGTGTGTCATATCGAATGCGAGATGGCCGCCGCCATCGGCTGTGACGTTGAGGCCCTCTTCCTGCGCCGCCTGCATGATCCACTGGCGCTGGATGCGCCGTGGCTGCAAGTACTCCTTTAGAGTGATCGCGCCCATTTCGCGATAGCGGCGGACGATGTGTCGCGCGTCATCCAGGCTCTCTATCTTCGCCGCGCGCACATTCAGCGCCGCCCCGGTGCTGTAAATGCGCGAGCTGAGCATTTCACCAGTCTCCGCCATCTCTGCTCCGCCAAAGATAGCGCCGTTATCGGCGGACGGATCGAAACTGAACGTGACGCCGTAGGCGAGATGCGCCGCTAAGGAAGGACTCCGTTGCGGGATGATCTCCCGGATGGGGTGCACGTGATCGTGCAGATCAAGGATACCCGGCATGATCGTTTTACCGTTGAGGTCGAAAGATGCCGCATTCGCCGGGATCGCGACCTTGCCGGACGCGCCGACCGCCGCGATTCGATTGTTTTCCACGACGATATCTCCGCGAGCGATAACCTCGTCGCCATGCATGGTAATGATGCGGGCGTTGCGCAAGGCTACTTTCCCTTGGGGCGCGCGGCGCGGGAGCTGCAAGCTGATCGTGACGGTTGCGGGTTTCACGTCCTCCGGTCTCGCGGCGCTCAGGGCATGATCTCGCGCGACCCGGTAATAATGATTGGTGAAACCCCAGGTCAACGTCTTGCCGCCGTCTTCCCATCGCAGGTCCTCGGCCCCTTCGTTGGTGAGAGTCTTTACCGGCAGCGGCGACGAGTCCAGATCCACCGTGACGGGGTCGCTCGATCGCGGCATGGCAACCACATACGCGTTCCCTCGCACGATGAACGCTACCCATTTCTCATCCGGCGACACAATCGCCTGACTTCCGGAGCGGAGCTTGAGGTGCGTTCTTTTGTCGCTCCCATCGAGACGAACCGAGAGCAGATTCACGCTTCCGGGCGCGCTACGGAACGTCTCCGTGGGCGCCTCCGCATCAAGGTAATAGATCCGTTGGCCGTCGGCGCTGAATGTGGGTTGCTGGACCGCACCGGCGCCCCGGCCGCCAGCCGGGGAAGGAAGCGGCGAATCCACAATGGAATGCGTTTCTCCACCTGACGCCGACACCCAGCGGATTTGCTGTTGATCGGTTCCATCCTGATCCAGCCACGCCTCGGCTGCGCCTGTCACGAACGCGATCTTGGCGCTGTCTGGAGACCAGGAAGGCATGTGGTAGTAGGCGGGCGTCTGCGTGAGTCTCTGCGGACTTCCGCCGCCGACACCGATTCTCCATAAATGGCCGCCGCCATCGTCCGACCAGGTGACGTAGGCGATCCATCGCCCATCGGGCGAGAAGCTTGGCGCATACTCGCGCTCCGTTCCCGGTGTGAGACGGCGAGGCGTCCCATTAGGAAGGTCCATAATCCATAGTTTGCCCACAGCGCTGAATACCAGCGTTCTCCCATCAGAGGACTGGTTGGGCCAGCGCATCTGCTTGATCGCCACCGGACCGTCTTCAACTTTCCGCGGGAAAAACACACGTGGCGCCACTTCCTGCCGTATTTCGGCGGTGAACGGAATCAGTGTGTCGCGATGCGTCTCCAGGTCGATTTTGTGGATTTTTCCTCCGTAGCTGATCACGAGGGCTCCGCCGTCGGGCGTGAATGCGTATCCCGGCAGTACATCCGCGCAATAGAATCCCTCCTGCTCATCGCGATCGATCGGATACACGAGCCATTGCTCCGCGCCGCCATCCACCTTTCGAATCTTGAGTCCTGTCTTTGCGTCGTAACGAGTGCCGTACACGAGATAGCGTCCATCTGGTGAAAGCAGCGGACGGAGGCCGCCGCCGTAGAGGCCAGTGATGGATTCCACGTGGCCCGTGTCTCGGTTCAGGCGGCGGACCTGGAAATGGCCGAGGTTGGAGTTGTATTGATGGCCCTGTGTGCTGCCGGAGAAGTAGATGTATTTGCCGTCGGGGGAGAACGTTGGGCTGGCAACACCCTTAGTGGGGCCGTCGCGCTTCGTTAGTTGTATTCCCGTGCCGCCATCAGTGTGATAAAGCCACAGTTCGTTAAGATCGAGGCTCGACTCGCCGCGCCGCACGGCCAGAAAGTTCCCATCCGGCGACCAGGCCGGCGATCCCGCCAGGAACCTCCGATCCCTCGCCACGATGCGCGGGTCGCTCCCGTCCGGACGAACCAGCCACAGGTTATCGGCGCCGTTGCGATCGCTGACGAACGCAATCCATTTTCCATCCGGTGAAAAGCGAGGTTGCGTATCCCATGCGGGGCCGCTAGTGATGCGGCGCGCCTGACCTCCCGTGATCGGCATTGTATAGAGGTCGCCCAGGAGGTCGAAAACGATCTGATGGCCGTCGGGTGAGACGTCCACCGACATCCAAGTGCCTTCTTCGGTCGTGAACTCAATCGTGCGCGTCGTCTTGAGGGGCAGCCCGCCGGGATCCTCGCTCTTTCGATCGCTTTGGCCCCAAGATGCGGCCGTCCCGAGAATCGCGGAGATCGTGATCGCCGTCGGCGTCCAGTGTTTCAGAAACATGAGTCAGCTCCAAAGATTGAATTGACTGCGCAAATTCTATTGAACACCTCCCGCCTTCGGGCGGACCGCATCCTCCGGTACCTTCCGCGGATTTCGCTTGAGGATTCCCGGCTCCTTCATCAGCGCCTCGATCCGATCGATCTCCACTGGGACCATGGCCGACAGATTCTCGACGCCTTGATCAGTAACCAGGAGCATGTCTTCGAGGCGGATGTAAATCTCGTCCTCGGGAACCGTCAAGGCTGGCTCGATGGTGAAGACCATCCCGGGCTTCAACACTTCGGGCGCCGGCCCTACGTCATGCGTCGCCAGCCCCACAAAATGGCCGAGACGGCTGGGACCCGACCCCTCCACGTTTCTGCGGTAGGCAGCGACAAAGTTTTCGGCGCCCTTCCGGTATTTGTCCTTTGAGAAACTCGTTTCGCGAAGCGCGGCTTCCATGTCGGCCAACGCCTCTTGAGCAATCAGCCGGGGCGTGACGTTGGAGCGGATATGCTTCATGATGGACTGGTAACACTTGAGATAAAACGTGTAAAGCTCGCGTTGGTCAGGCGAGAACTTGCCGTTTACGGGCCACATCCGCGTAACGTCCGCCTGATAATAGTGATAATCGGGCGCGAAGTCCACCAGCAGCAAATCCCCGTCTTGCATCTGCCGCGATCCGGCGTGGTAATGCGGCATGATTGCGTTGCGAGCCGAGGCAATGAGAGCGTAATATGCCGCGCCCTGGGCGCCGTTTTGCAGGTGGATGAAACGCGTCAGCGCATTCAGCTCATACTCATACTGGCCCGGCAGCGTAGAGCGCATGGCTTCCGCAATCGCGAGCGCAGCCAGTTCCGATGATTTTCGGATCACGCTGATCTCCTCAGGGCTTTTGATCGAACGCATCCGGTCGAGCTCCGGTGAGAGATCCTTGATCGACAGCGCGGGAAATCGTTCGTGCAACAGGGCGATGAAATGAGCCTCGCGGGACGAGCGGCCATCCCACGGATCGTTGATCCGCTCGTTGTTGTAGCGGACGGCGAGATCGCGGCTCATTGCCTCCAGTTCCTGAGGCGCCGTGGGTGTGTACAGCGTGTCATGAGATCCCACTAGGCGCTGCAGCGTTTCTGTGAATGTCTCGACGTTCACGACACGAGCGATACCGGTGACCTGACGCCCGTATTCATCCGGCACCAAGAGCGGACCTTCGGAGCGCTGACGAGGCTCATTCTTGGGAGGAAGAAACAGCGTCGTTTCTCGCGTGGCCCCGTCGAGCAACAACATCGCGCCGGGCGCCTCGACTCCGGAGAGGTAGAAGAAATCGTTTCCTTGGCGAAAGGTGACATAGCCCGGCATTCCCTCGTTGCCTCTCAACACCGCAACAGCATTCGAGCCGATGGCAGTACAAAGCTTTTCGCGGCGACGCGCGAACTCCTCCTTTGAAAACACCTTGGTAAACTCGGGCCGGCGATCCTGGGCGCCGGCAACTCCGCCGAGCGCCATCAGCAGGTAAGCGGTCATGTGTATTCGAGACACGATTTTCTTCCTCGGGAAGCGGCGCGACATCCGGCGCGGATCGAAATCGTACGGCTCTTCCCCGTGAGTCACTGGCCGGCGGCCTTGCCCACCACGCGCGGATCAGCCGCTC
>QHXU01000197.1:8695-10972 GCA_003223065.1 Acidobacteriota bacterium
AACTGCTTCCTGAGCCTCCTTGAAATTCTTTCCCCAGGCGAGGACGTTCAAGGCTGTTAGGAATGTATTGAGGGTCCCGCCGGCCGATCCCGTGGCGAAATAGGGTTTATCATTACGGAAAACAATCAATGGCGCCATCGGCGTCACGATGCGTTCACCGGGTTGGGACGGGAAGATGCCCGCTCCGTTGAGCAGGATTCCGCGCACGTAGACACCTACCTACGAGAACACCACGCCATAGATGGTATTCGTAATGGAGCAAACGTTGCCGTCCTTGTCCACTACGGACACATGATTGGTACCGAGTTCAGGATCATCGTTCGCATGGCCGCTTGGCGCCCACGCGACCTGGGTTTTTTCTTTGGCCTGACGGCTGGTCACCTCGATCTTGTGACGAATGAATTCGTACTGCTTTTGCGCGTAAGCTTTGGAGATCAACGCCTGCCCCAGTGACCGGTCCAACTCTGAAACACCCGTGTACTTGCGGGCGTCATTGAACATTACACGCAGCGTTTCAATCAGCCACTGCATCGAATCGGCGGACTGCGAATAGTGACCCATCGTCTTCAGGTCGACGTTC
Organism: Acidobacteriota bacterium; assembly: GCA_003223065.1. Lineage (GTDB taxonomy): Bacteria > Acidobacteriota > Terriglobia > Bryobacterales > Bryobacteraceae > Palsa-187. Next base: position 9,276 of record QHXU01000197.1, read on the forward strand.
TCCAGAATGTTCAGCCCCTCAATAATCGAAACGATGCCGGTTGCGGGCGGCGGTGGTCCGGCCAGTTCGTAGCCGTGATACGTGCCCCGGATCGGTTCAAGCTCGAGTGCGCGGTAATTGCTGAAATCCTCCAGCGACGCCTTCCCGCCGATGTCTCGAATCGCCTTAACCATCTCCTCCGCGAAAGGGCCCTTGTAAAAATAGTCGGGTCCGCGCTCGCCAATTTTCCGTAAGGTATCCGCCAGATCCGGCTGTTTGAAGATCGCGCCGACGGGCGGGAGAAAGCCGTCCGGCGCAAAGAGCCGTCGAGCCGCTGGATGCAGCGTCAGGGTCTCATAGTTTCGCCTTACCGCGTCGTATGCCGCGCCGTAAAGAGGGAATCCATTGTCGGCGTAAAATGAAGCCGGTTCCACCACGTCCTTCCACGGCAAAGCGCCGTACCGCTTCACTGCCAGATGGAGGCCGGCAAAACTCCCGGGCACCCGAATCGAGCGCCCTGTATGATTGTCCCGCTCGGGGTTGTAAGGCATCACGTCTTCACGAAAAGAGTTTGGCTCGAGATTAATCACAGCGGTCTTTTTGGTTTTGGCTTGGTAGTAGGTCAGTTGAGCTCCTCCTCCCAGGCTGGTCAACCCGGCATCCAGAACAGCCACGACCATAGTCGCTGCGATCGCCGCGTCCATCGCATTGCCGCCGCGGCGCAGCATTTCGAGCCCGGCATTGGTGGCGAAAGGATGGGCCGAAGTCACCATTGAGACCTTGCTGGACGCCAGTTCCTTAATGCCTGCTTCCACAAGCGCCGGCTCCATTGGATACTTTCCCTGGGCCGCGGCCTGCATGAGAATCACAAGCATGGTGAAACAAAGCAGAATTCCTTTCCCCAGGCAATTCTTTTGAGTTTGCATCGTCCTGTCCTCCCTAGAGTCCGCTTCTCCGCTAGTCTCGAAGCGGTTTCAAAAGTTGTACTTCAGCGCGAACTGTATGACGCGGGGTCCCACCGCAGTCGCGGTGATCCTGGCAAAAGTCGCGGAGCTTCGATCCGTCACCGGATTCGCGAATTGAGATGTGTTGAACGCATTGAAGAACTCGGCCCGGAACCCGAGCCTGGAATTCTCCGGCGTCCCCTTCAGGTGCGTTGTCTTGGACAAACCAATGTCGAAATTGCGTTGGTCGGGCCCAGTGGTGATTCCCCGCGCGGAGTTCCCCCAATCGAAGCCATCTCCGATGACAGGCGGGTTCGCAAAGGATGCCTTGTTGAAATAATTGTTCAGCTTGCTTGTCACGGTTCCGGCCGTAACCAGGTCGGCGGAAGTGACTCCAGGCGCCAGTTGGGCGCGGCCACTGGTGAATTGCGGCCAGCCATAAATCGAGCCGGAACGCGCGCCGTCATATACAGTAAGCATGTTGCCGCTCTGAAAGGTCGTAACACCGGAAAGCTGCCATCCGCCGAGCAGCGCATGCGCGGCCGGCATGGACTTCGATGGCTCGGGAAGCGTGTACAAATAACTGATGATGAGCCGCTGGGGACGTAAGAACTCCGAAGGACCATAAGCCTGCCGTTCATTTCTCTGGTCATTGCTCCACCAACCGCCGAAAGTCGCCGAACTCCCCGCCTGGTCCGTATCGTCAAGGGTTTTCGTCCAGGTATAGGAAGCCAGCAATTGGAAATGCTTCGTGAGTCTCTTGGTCAGATTCAC
>QHXU01000198.1 GCA_003223065.1 Acidobacteriota bacterium
GAATGCGCACGCTCGAAGAATGCGTGGCCTTGGGGGCGCCCAGGCCGCCTTTCGCGGCGGCCGCATCCGATGGGGCAATCGTCGCTGGCTCGCACTGCAAGATTACAGAAAACGTGCTGCCCTCTCCCGGCACGCTCTCGACGCGAATCTCGCCACCATGCATCTCGACCAGCCGGCGCGTGATCGTCAGGCCGAGCCCCGTGCCTCCATACTTGCGCGTAATGCTGCCGTCGGCTTGGGTGAATTTGTCGAAAATCGTAGCGAGCTTTTCGGGCGCAATGCCGGGTCCTGTATCGCTGACTTCCAGCACTACTTCGATCAAGCCGTTGGCGCGCGGCGCCGAAATCAACTG
>QHXU01000199.1:0-2654 GCA_003223065.1 Acidobacteriota bacterium
TGCGACATGTTGGCCAGAAATTCACTCTTGGACTGGCTGGCGGCCAGCGCCCCATGCATTGCCTTTTCCAGCTCTTCAGTCCGTTGCCGGATGCGCTCTTCAAGCAGTTCCTGGTGCTGGCGAATTTCCGCCTGCGACGCCGCGAGCGTTTCAATCATCCGATTGAAGCTTTCGCCCAGGTATTCGATCTCGTCGCCGGTGCGGCTCACCTGGATTTGCTGGAGGCGCCCCTGGCGCACCGAAGTGATGCCGGCCTCGAGTAGCGCCAGCGGCCTCGCGAGAAGCCTCCCAGTAAACCGGGAAATGGCCGCGGCCACCATCACCACGACTCCGCACAGGATCACTCCCTTGGCCCAGTCAAAGGAGTGCTGCTGGATGTCCCACCACAAGATCGTGGCAACCACCCACAGCACCAGCAGGCCCGTGAAGATGGAGAACTTCGAAGACAGAGAGCGGAACTGGTGAGGATGCTTCTTGTCCACGATATCTCAATGTTCCGATTTTTGGGCTGCGCCCGCTATCAGACGGACACCTTAGTGCCATGAAGTTTTCGGTGTAGCGCGAGTAGCCCAATGGTTTTATCCATGCAAGTCCCGTGGCTTCAGTCGTTCAACGGCTGTTATGCTGTGACAAAATGTCCTCTCCGCTTGGTACTTCGCTGTGCGGCGTTTCCCTTAAGAACCCCGTGCTGGCGGCGTCCGGCACGTACGCATACGGGGTCGAGCTTAAGGGGTTGGTGGAGTTGGAGGCCTTAGGCGGCATCGTGGTCAAAGGGCTGTCACGGGAACCCATGGACGGCAACGCGCCGCCCCGCCTGTTTGAAACCGAGGGCGGCATGATGAATTCGGTCGGACTGCAGAATATCGGCGTGCGCGCGTTCGTGCGCGAAAAACTGCCACAGTTGCGCCAGCTCGACACGGCCGTATTCGCCAACGTGTTCGGCTATTCGGTGGAGGATTACGTTGAAGTGGCGCGCGTGCTCGAAGACGCGGAAGGTCTCGCCGGCTATGAACTGAACGTCTCCTGCCCGAACACGAAACACGGCGGCCTTTTCTTCTCCAGCGATCCGGCGCTGCTCGAAGAAGTCGTGACGGCGGTGCGGCGCGTGGCCAAGCGGCCTTTGATCGTGAAGCTTTCGCCCAATGTCGCGCGGATCGAGCCTGTCGCACAGGCAGCCGCGGGCGCGGGCGCGGATGCGGTCTCGCTCGTGAATACGTTTGTGGCTTTGGCGGTGGACGCCCACAAACGCGAGGCCCGGCTTGGCGGCGGTTTCGGCGGACTGTCCGGACCGGCGATCAAGCCGATTGCGCTGCGCATGGTTTGGGAGACCGCGCAGGCGGTGAGAATCCCGGTGATCGGATTGGGCGGCATTGCGACCGGTGTGGACGCGGCCGAATTCCTGATTGCGGGGGCCTCGGCGGTCGAGGTCGGCACGGCAAGTTTTTGGGACCCGCAGGCGCCCGTGCGCGTGGCACGCGAGCTAGAGCGGTTTTTGAAAGAGGAGAAGATTTCGCAAGTGGCCGACCTCGTCGGCACCCTCACGTTCAGAAAAGGAGGAACATGAAAAAAATTGTTGCGACGGATCGCGGCCCCAAGGCGATCGGACCCTACTCGCAGGCTGTGGTCTCGAACGGATTTGCGTTCGTGAGCGGCCAGATTGCACTCGATCCGGCGACCAATCAGATGATTGAGGGAGATATCGCCGCGCAGACCGAACGCGTGATCGAGAACCTCAAGGGAATTCTCGAGGCCTGCGGAGCGTCGCTCGGGCAGGTGGTGAAGACGACGGTGTTCCTGAAAGACATGGGCGAATTCGCCAGGATGAACGAGGTCTACGGACGTTACTTTTCCGAGAATCCGCCGGCGCGCGCTACCGTCGAAGCAGCCCGGCTGCCGCGCGACGTGCGCGTCGAGATTGAGTGCGTGGCGGCAGTGCCCTAGGCCTGCTTGCCGCCCAAGGCGGACGGCGGCCCTACTCGTGCGCTGTGTACTGAGGCTGCGGAGGTTTCAGCTTCACCTCGATCGTCTGTTCCTCTTCGTCGACGTCGAAGGTTTGCCCGAAAGTCTGATAATTCCTGGCAATCACCTGGATCAGGATTTTTCCCTGCGGGATCGCGGGAATCCTCGCGGTTCCCTCCTGCGTGGTCTTCAGTTCCCACGCTTTGCGGATCTTGGTGAACTTGATCTTCGACCGCCCCTGCACGAACTTGACGATGACGCTGGCTTGACCGACCGGCTTGCCATCCTGGTTCGTCACCTGGATCTGCAGCTTCGTCACGTCGGCCGCCGCCAGAGGCAACACTAGCAGGAGAATCAAAAACAACCGCATTATTCGCATTATCTCACGCGATATCCGGGCACAGAAACTTTCTCGGTGCCCCCGCCGCTGCCGTGACAGCCTCCGCAGCCAGGTACCCGCTGCGCACCGCGCCTTCCATCGTCGCCGGCCAGCCTGACCGGGTCCAATCGCCTGCGAGGAAGAGATTGCCGATCGCAGTGCGAGCGGGCGGACGTAGCGATTCGAGGCCCGGCCGGGCTGAGAACGTCGCGCGCACCTCCTTCACCACCTGCGCCTTCTCGAGCTTTGCGTTGAGCACGCCCGGACAGAACTCGGCGAGTTCCCGGACGGCGAGCGCAATCACTTCGCCGCGCCG
>QHXU01000199.1:2713-3191 GCA_003223065.1 Acidobacteriota bacterium
ATCGTTCGGTCGAGCAACGCAGCGTGGTGAAGATCGGTGACGGGGCGATCGAACCCAAGGTGGATGCCGGTGATCGGCCAGTGCTCGAAGGCGGAAACATCCACTCCGGCCTCCGGAGCCACCGCAGTCAGGCGCTCGAACGGCAGCGCGCTTATGTAGTAATCCGCGCGCAATCCGGCGCCCGCGGCCTTCACGCATTGCGCTGTGCCGTTTCCGATAACGATCCGATCCACCGTTGTTCGAAAGCAGATCTGGACGTTTCCCGCGCGTTGCCATGCCTCGCTCCGGTAAAGCCTGCCCAGCGGCACCGCGGGTACGCCCATCTGATAGGAATCCGATCGCGCCAGGAACCCCAGCTTGAAGACCTGGAATCCGTGGATCGCCGCCATACGGTCCAGTTCTTCGTTAATTGCGCTTACCAGCACCTGGCGCCAGAAACGGTCGATCACGCGTGGCGGCTGGCGCTTTTCCTCCAGCC
>QHXU01000199.1:3415-18160 GCA_003223065.1 Acidobacteriota bacterium
ATTCCCGATGGAAGGCGATTTCGTCCGCGACACCAAGACGCTTATAGAAATCGAGCAGGTTGACGCAACAGCGCAGCAGAACGTGCTGGCAGTTGTCGATTGTCTCGGAACTCTCCGGGCTGCCGACCTCGTACGAGGTCGCACGACCACCCAAGAACGGGCGAGCCTCAAGCAACCGCACGGAGTGACCGACGCTGCCCAGCGCGGCGGCGGCCGCCAAACCGGCGAGACCGCCCCCGATCACAATTACATCGGCCATGAATCCGGGGTGGAGACAAATCCTGGACGATTTACTTCAGTCGAATGGGTGAGGGCCGCCCGCCACCCCAGTCCCCATTGATGAGCTGAATGGCGATCCACAACACAATAACTATAAATAGTACGTCGGACGGTTCAAATACCATGATGATGCAGAACCCAGTATGACTTACAGTACGGCGATTGAGCAAGTTCTACAGTCACCAGTACCCGTCCAACCACCCAAACGCGAGCGCGACCACGGCTCCAATCGCCGGAAATAAAGCTACTGCGGCGGCGATCCGCACAGGCCAGCTCCAACGCGGCCAGAGCGATACTGCCAGTTGCGGCGCGCACAGCAGGACCATGACAATCGCATAGCCCGCCTGGCCGTGGCTGCACCAGGGGCAGTGTTTTCCGTGAAGAGCATGAATGTTGCAGGCGGCATCCGCGCCGGCCCAGAGCGAACGGCATCCGCACTTAAAGATCCATGCGCAGAGATTGATGTAGAACGTGCAGGTGACAGCGAAGGAAATGAGGAACGGGGAGAGTCTAGCGGCTAGCCGCACGGACGTGCCCCAAAAGCTTCACCACGTTGGCCATAAGCCGCAGGCCGCAATCGCCCTCGAGCGTGAGGATCGATTCGGGGTGGAACTGCACCGCTTCCATCGGCAGCTCGCGATGGCGGACGCCCATGATTACGCCGTCTTCGCTCTCGGCCGTCACTTCGAGGCACCGCGGGAGCTTTTCGGGAATCGCGTAAAGCGAGTGATAACGGCCGACTCGAAACTCCTTCGGCAGGCTTTCGAACACACCTACACCGCGGTGGCGCACCACTGACGGTTTTCCATGCATGGGGTAGTCCAGAACCCCCAGCTCGCCACCGAATGCTTCCACCATGCCTTGTAATCCAAGGCAAACGCCGAACACCGGCACTTCGAGCTTGGCAGCGTGCCGGATCAGATCGGGGACGCCGAAATCGGAAGGACGGCCCGGACCAGGCGACACGAGAAGAAGCGCCGGCGCCATCTTTTCGATCAGTTCCAAAGGGAACCCCGCGCGATACGTCATCACCTCCGCGCCCGTCTGGCGCGCGTAGTTAGCCAGCGTGTGGATGAAGCAGTCCTCATTATCCACCAGCAGCAGGCGCACGCCAGATCCCTGATCGGGACGCGGCCCGTAATGCGTTTCGCTTGCGGGCTGCGGGTTTAGCGCGCGGAAAAAGCCAGTGGCTTTGAGACGCGTTTCCCGTTCCTCGTTCTCCGGAATGGAATCGTAGAGCAGTGTTGCGCCGGCACTGTAACTGGCGATTCCGTCGCGCAAATGGACCGTGCGAATCGTGATGCCGGTATTAATGTCGCCGTCGAGTGAAATCATCCCCACCGCGCCGCCGTACCAGCCTCGCGCGTCCTTCTCCAGGTCCTCGATCGCCTGCGCGGCCCATTTCTTCGGCGCGCCGATGATGGTCACTGCCCACATATGGGTGAGAAAGGCATCGAGCGAATCGAATCCTTCGGCCAGGGTGCCCTCGACGTGATCCACGGTGTGGAATACGCCGGCGTAGGATTCGATCAGACGCCGGCCGATCACGCGCACCGAACCCGGCACGCATACGCGCGACTTGTCGTTGCGGTCGACATCGCTGCACATCGTCAACTCGGATTCTTCCTTGGTTGAGTTGAGAAGCTCTCGGATACTGTCCGCGTCCCGCAGCGGATCCCCCGTGCGGCTGGCGGTGCCGGCGATAGGGCAGGTCTCGACGCGCCGTCCTTCCACGCGCACGAACATCTCGGGCGAGGCGCCGATCAACTGCTCTTCGCCGAACTGCAGAAAGAACTCGTACGGGCTGGGGCTCGCCCGTTGGATGCGCTCGAACAGCTCCGAAGGGCTGGCCGAATAAGGCGCCCGGAAGGTTTGGCGCAGCACGACTTCGTAGTAATCGCCTTGGCGCATCCCTTCGCGCACCCTCTCGACTTTCGCCATGTATTCTGCGGGGGTGTGGTCGCTGGCGATCGGACCGGAATCTCCGCGCTTCGGCCGGTTCAGGCGTTGGGTTTTGCGAGCGACGCCGCGTGTGGTCAGTTCGGCGCGTGCGAAATCGTACTGAAACCGCTCGATCTGCTCCTTCTTCCGGTCCATGAAATAGATGTCGTCGCACAAAAATAGGTGCAGGTCCTTGACTCCCGTGCGAGGCAGCTTCAACTGAATCGGGTCGAACTGGAAGAGCAGGTCGTAGCCGAACGCCCCAACCAGGGCAAAGCGCGATGCAAGCGGATGACGGAATTCATCGAGTAGCGCGCGCAGAACCGAAAACGCGGAGGGTTGCTTGCTTCGTTCCTCTTCGGCGAACAGCCCGGCCAGAGACTTCAGCTTTCCGCGAAGCTCGCCAGCCTGGCGCGAAAAACTTTCCCAATGCGGGTGCGGAGCGAGCAACGGCTCCAGGATGCGGCTCAGAATCTCGCCCCGTGCGTTGAGCGCGCGGAAGACCACGTCCTGTCCCGCGGATACGATCTCCAGCGGCGGCGCCACGGCCGCGATGTCCCATCGCGAGTATCGTTCGGGATATTCGTATCCGGAGGAAAGATACACCCCTCGCTGGGTGTCAAGTTTCCGCAGCAAGCCTCGCAGACCCCGAGTGTACGGCATGCGGGAGATGGTGCGGGTAACGGTGATGCCGCCGGGTGTCGAATAACTTTCGGGACGCATACAACCACTTTGCAGTGGGTACTCAAGAGGATATCACGGGACAAACTCGGCAAATACCTCGTTTGACAGCAACACGCCGCGCGATGTAAGCCGCAGGTGCCCGTCTTCGGCCTCGAGGAGTCCATTCCGCACATGTCTTTCGATGGCCTCGGAGAACGGTGTCCAATCCAACTCAATGCCTTCGCTGAGCCGCAATCCGAGGAAGAAGCGTTCGCCCACGGGGTCGGCGGCGGTGCGGGCAGCTATGGGCGATTCGCGGCGTGCCATTCGCTCAACGTACTCGGAGGCGGACTCTACGTTCTGCCATCTCGATCCGCCGTCGAACGAGTGCGCGTCAGCGCCAAACCCGAGGTACGGCTCGCGCCGCCAGTACTTCAGATTGTGCCGCGATTCGAATCCCGGCCGCGCGAAGTTCGAGATTTCGTAGCGATCGAGTCCGGCACGTGCGAGGCGCTCGACGGCGATCTCGTAGAATTCCGCGATCTCGTCGTCCGCTGGTACGTCGGCCGCGCCGTAGCGCTTGCCTGCGGCCAGCAGTTCGTTTCCCAGATGGCTGCCGGCATCGACTTCCAGCATGTAGACCGACGCATGCGGCGTCCGAAGCCGCTCGACCCAATCCAGCGACTCGTGCCAGCTATTGCGCGTCTGTCCGGGCAGGCCGGCGATCAGGTCGATGTTGATCCCGTCGATGCCCTGCTCACGCAGCACCACCGTCTCGCGCGCTACTATTTCCGCCGTGTGCTTGCGTCCGGTGCGGGCAAGTTCGCGCAGCGCGAAGGACTGCACCCCAAGGCTCACGCGGTTGATGCCCGCGCGCCGCCACGTTACAGCCTTCTCCGCGGTAATCGTGCCAGGCGCGGCTTCGATCGTCGCCTCCTGCCACGGACGGCCGGGAATCCGGGTGAGCATCGATGCGAGCGCGTCCGGCTCTATCCGGCTGGGTGTGCCGCCCCCGAGATAAGCGGTTTCCGGCGCCCAGGGCCAGGCCGTCTGGCGCAATTCGGCGTCGAGCGCGGCGAGATAGCGCGCCTCCAGCGCGCGTGGGAACACGCCCGAAGCGAAGTTACAGTAGGTGCACTTCTGCGCGCAGAACGGATAGGAAATGTAGACACCGGGCATCCGCTATCCCAAGATAGCGCGTTACAAAGTGGTTTCCCGCATCTTTCATGCAGCCGCCGTCATCTGTTACTCTTGGACCGTCCGGACGTCCACGCTGACCATGGAACCAGCCTGTATCCGACATACTGAGCTCCCCGGCACTTCCAGGCTGTTTGCCGACTTCACTTATCATTTCGATCGCGTGGCGCGCTTTTACCGCCACGATCCGCACAACCCCGCGTCGCTCATCGCGGCGGCTCGCGAGCTGGATTATCCGGAGGAGCGCCGGCAGGCGATCGTCAGAAACCTCGCCGCGCAGAATGGCCAAAGCGAATCGCTGTCCCGCTTAGCTCAGCCAGGCACGGTGGCCGTCGTTACAGGCCAGCAAGTGGGCCTGTTCTCCGGTCCTGCGTACACAATTTACAAAGCGCTAACCGCGGCGCGTTTAGCGAGCGAGCTTACCGCGCGTGGTATTCAGGCTGTGCCCGTGTTCTGGCTCGCCACCGAGGATCACGATTTCGCCGAGGTGAATCACGCCTGGGTATTCGATGCATCGCGGACGCCCGTGCAGGTGCGCGTCGATGGACGCGTTGACTCGAATGGCCGGCAGCGGCCCGTCGGCGGCATCACACTCGATCGCCCGCCCGTGAATGAATTGACGCGGTCGCTCGACGGATTCCCACATGCGGAAGAGTTGGCCGCGGTGGTCAAAGAGGCTTACCCGTCCGGCGTCACGATGGGAGCAGGTTTCCGCGCCCTGCTGGCGAAGTTGCTCGGCCGCCTGGGGATTCTGTTCCTTGATCCGCTGGACCCGGCCGTGCGCCAGATTGGCGCGCCGCTCGTCGCCGAAGCGCTGTCGGCTGCGCCGGAACTGAAGGCGCGCCTGCTCCAGAGAAATCGCGATCTTGCCGACGCCGGTTATCACGCACAGGTGCACCTGGAGGAGAAAACATCGCTGTTCTTCCTGCTCGAAAAGGGAGAGCGCATTCCGCTGCGCCGGAAGGATTCCGAATTCAGCGAGCTGCGCGACCGCGCCGCCGAAGTCTCTCCCAACGCGCTTCTGCGGCCGGTGATGCAGGACTATCTGTTGCCTACGGCCGCCTATATCGGCGGGCCTGCTGAGCTGGCGTATCTCGCGCAGGCGCAAGTACTGTACGACCGGCTGCTCGGCCGCATGCCCGTTGCAATCGCCCGCACGGGATTCACACTGCTCGATTCACGCGCGACCAAGCTTCTCGATCGCTATAAATTGACCGTCCCGCAGACTTTCGTTGCAGAGGAGTTGCTGAAGGAGCAGATCGCTCACGCTCTGGTGCCGGATTCGATCGAGCGCGCCTTTGAGGATACGTCCGAGGAATTCAAGCGCCGCCTGGATCGCTTGCGCCAGGAGCTGGAGAGTTTCGACCATACACTCGTGGCCGCTCTTGACAAGAGCGGGGCGAAGATTGTTTACCAACTTCAAAAAGCCCGCGGCAAGACCGCCCGCGAAATCCTGCGCCGCGACCAGCGCGCCGCCGCGGACGCCCACTACCTCACCAGTCTCCTGTATCCGCACCGCCACCTGCAGGAACGCTTCTATTCGATCCTTCCTTTTCTCGCGGAGCATGGCCTCGACCTGGTGGACCGTCTGTACGAATCGGTCCAGCTCGATTGTCACGACCATCGGGTGATTACCGTTTGAGACATGCGCGTTAATTCCGTCAAAAAAGCCCTGAAAGAGCGCAAGGTGCAGATCGGGTGCGGCTTCGGACAGCTACGGTCGCCGGAGGTGGCCAGGATTCTGGCCGCGGCTGGGTTCGACTGGACCTTCCTCGATGCCGAGCACGGCGGCTTTCATATCGAAACTCTTCAGGACATCTGCCGAGCGGCCGTGACCACGGGCGTGGCTCCCATCGTGCGGGTAGCCGATATGCAGTACGCGTTGGTCGCGCGGGCATTGGACTGCGGCGCGCAGGGCATCATCTTTCCGCGTGTCGAATCGCCGGAGATGCTCGATCGCGCCGTGAGCTGGACCAAATTCCCGCCTCTGGGCATCCGCGGCTGCGGTATCGCACCCACGCACATCGAATACGAGCGCGCAACTCTCCCCGAGATCATCGAGCACATGAACGAAAACGTGATGGTGGTGCTGCAGATCGAGACCAGGCTCGCGGCCCAGCTCCGGAACGAGCTGCTCTCGGTCCCCGGAATCGATGCCGTGATGGTGGGGCCGGTGGATCTCTCGATCTCGCTCGGTGTGCCCGGCGACTTCCAGCATCCCAAGATGGTGGATGCGATGGAGCAGATTCGCGACAGTTGTATTCAGCACGGCGTTGCTCCCGGCACGCAAACCCGGACGTTAGCGCTCGCGAAATTCTGGAAGGAGCGCGGCATGCTGTTCCTCGGTTGCGGCAGCGAAACCGGATTCCTGATGGAGAAGGCATCAGAGATCGCGACGGCGTTGAAGGCCTCCTGAGTAAAGCGGTCCACGCAAAACACCCGGCTGTTGCGCCCGGCGATATGGAAGCATATCATCTGTGGTCAGGAAGGAGACTTATGGCCAACTACTTACTACAAGTGGGATATACTCCCGAAGCTTGGGCAAATCTGATCCATAACCCGCAGGACCGGATCGACGCGGTTCGTCCAGTGGTTGAAAAGCTCGGCGGGAAGATTCTACACGGATGGTTCGCATTCGGGGATTATGACCTTGTGACGATCGTTGAGATGCCAAGCAACGTCGAAGCCGCCGCGTTCTCACTCGCGGCCTCGGCTGGAGGCGCCATACGGACCATCAAGACCACGCCCCTCATGACGACGAGCGAAGGAATCGAAGCCATGAAGAAGGCGGCAAAATCGGGTTACAAAGCGCCGCCGCGCGCCGCGCACGCCTGATAAGAGCGTTGGGGTCCGTCCTGCGGGGCGGCCCCTTTCTTACGGCTTCTCGCCGACCGCGAAAACGTGCTTCCGGCCGCGCATATAAAGCACGCCATCTGAAATCGCCGGAGTGGCCATGACCGTCTCGCCAAGCTAGTTCCTCGCGAGCGGCGTGTATTGGCCGCCCAACGCCAGAACGTGCGTGTAGCCTTCTTCATTCGTGATATAGAGACGGCCGCCTGCGGTCACCGGAGAACTCGAGAATCCGGACGTCCCTTCGCCGAGGCGCTGCTGATAAAGCTTCTCGCCGGTCGCTAACTGGTACACGGTAAGGATGCCGTTGTCGAAACAAAAATAAGCCAGGCTGTTGTGGAGCAGCGGCGTCTGCATGTAGTTTCCCGCGCGCTCCACTGACCAGGCGATGCTGGTGTGATTCTCCGTAATATCCCCCGAAGCGTCTGTACGGATGGCATAGATAGGCCGCCTCTGGCCGTGTGCGTTTGTGATGACGATCAAACCGTCCGAGTAAACAGGAGTTGGGACCGGAATATCGCCGCCTCCGGTGAGCTTCCAGAGTTCTTTGCCGGTTTTGAAATCGTAACCCCCGATGTGCTTCCATCCGTTGACCACAACCTGAACACCCTTGGCGCCGTTCGCGGTGTAAGGAACAACAGCCGGAGTGCCGAACGTGGGCACGTCGTTTCGCGGCGTACGCCAAAGTTCCTTTCCAGTGACCACGTCCAGGGCCGTCACGAACGAGTTCTTTTGCACATCGGCCTGAATGATTACCACGCCATCATGAATGATCGGCGAACTGGCGAATCCCCACTGCGCGTCCGGAACCATGTAGAATCCGGAATCCAGAACGCCGAAATCTTTTTTCCATAACAGCTTTCCATCAAGGTCGTAGGCAAAGAGCCCTTCCGAGCCGAACGAGACGATCAGGCGCTTGCCGTCGGTGGCCGGAGTCGGGTTCGCGTGTGTGGATTTGGGATGGCGCTTGATCTTGGGCTGCCCGCTGGCCGCGGTGCGCTGCCACAGAATCTTGCCCGACTTTCGATCCAGGCAATAAACGTTGAAGCTTTGCGGTCCCTCTCCCTCCACCGGCTTGATGTCGCCATACAGGCCGACTTTCAGCGAAGGATCACCGCTTTCGGGAACGGCGCTGGTGATGAACACGCGGTCGCCCCAGACGATCGGGCTCGAGTGGCCCAGCCCAGGGATTTCTGTCTTCCAGCGAATGTTCTTCCCAGACTCCCCGTTCCATTCGACCGGAGGCGATCCGGCGCCAGCGCCGCTGGCCGATGGTCCTCGAAACTGCGGCCAATCCGAATCCGATGCGAAGGCGGCCAAAGCGAACAGGAGCGTCGTCGAAAGATTCATGAACTCAGTTTACTGCGTGGTGGCTGCCTTGCCCTTTTCGACCAGGCCGGTCTTGCCCCAGTCCTTCGGCCTCGTGATACGGCCCTGCCCGTATGGCGGCTTCAGTTCTTTTATCAGAAAGTCGACGTCCTTTCCCCGCACGTCCACCAGCGTATGCGCGAAAAACCAGCCGTCTTCGTATTTCCTGGACGCGCGCAGGTTCCCGCCGGAACTCGCCATCGACAGGTACGTCACGCCTTCCAGGTCGGCATGCAGCATCTGGTGGATGTGGCCCGCGATCACATACCGGACCCCGTATTTCTTCGCCAGTTGATGCACCGCAAAGTGTGGATTGTTGAATACGACATCGAAAATCCAGGATGGCCGGTGCGAGACGATGAATTTCAACGGTTGTGCGGCGTGCGCCTGGAGGTCTTTGTCTAAAAACGCCAGTTCCTCCACCGAAAATTGTTCGCTCCGGCTGTTGTCCAGGATCGTGAAGTGGGCCTGGCCATAGTCAAAACTGTAGTGCACCGGATGACCCGAATATTTGCGGAACAGCGCCTCCGACCGCGCCGACCAGATATCGTGGTTTCCGGGCGCGAGATAGAGCGGGAACCGGCGATAAGGGGTCAGGATCCGCTGTATCTCCTGCCACTCTGCGTCCGCGGTGGCGTCGTTCAAGCCTTGAATCGTGTCTCCGACAGTAACCACGAAAGCGGGATGGTCGGCGGCAGTTTCCTTCCACACGCGCTCATACACTCCCGGCTGTGTCTCGCCGGTCCGGTCGCCCAGGATCACAAATTGGAACGATCCGGGGTCCGCCGCTCCGGAGATTCCCGCAAGAGCGGCTACGAACGCTGCTATGAAAATAAATCTACGCATTCAAATTCTCAGTCCGTCCAAACGAATCGCGCCCGCTCGCGGTCCTTGCGAACTCGATCCACCGGGAACGCCTGGTTGTGCATCACGATGTAAATTCCTGGCGCAAGCACGCGTGCTGCGAAGAAACTCTCCGTCAGGTTCTGCAATCCGTCGCTGGATTCGAACCCAAGCGGCGTCATGGCGCCGGTGAGCACAATCGGATGTTTCAGCCCGGCCAGTGCGGTCTTGAGATAGAGCCCTGTCTCAATCATTGTGTCCGTGCCGTGCGTGATGACAACGGGAGCGTCGAGGCGCTCGCGCACGGCTTCGAGCACCCGGCAGCGGTCGGCGTCGGTCATCTCCAGGCTATCCTTGTTCATGAGCCGCGTCGTGGCGATTTCCGTGTCAGGCAGCCGGAGGCGCCCCAGATAGGGCTCGATCTTGCTGTCCCGGTTCTCAACTGCACCTTGTTGCTCGGAATAGACTTTTTCGATGGTCCCGCCGGTCGTGATGACGTGGATCTTCTGCATCTCGAAGCATTTCCCATCCTAACCCGAAGCCCTGGCATCTAAGATGGTGGTATGAAAATAGTGATCCAGGGAATGCACTGCGACGCATGCGTGCGGCGCGTGCGCAACGCGCTCGAAAAAGTGCCCGAGGCGCAGGTGCAGAAGGTCGAGGTTGGCTCGGCCGTGGTGGGAGTGGATCCCTCCCGCGAGACGGCGGTGCTCGAAGCCGTGCGCAAGGCCGGCTACGAGCCAAGAAAGGCGGAATGAAACAGTCGGTCACCATCGATGTCACCGGCATGACCTGCGCGGCGTGCCAGTCGCATGTGCAGCGCGCTCTCGAGCAGACGCCCGGTGTCGAGAAGGCCGCAGTCAACCTGATGACCGGCCAGGCGATGGTGGCTTTCGACCCACAAGCGGTAGCCCCCGCGGCGCTGATCGAGGCGATTCGAGAGACCGGTTACGGCGCGGAGCTGCCGTCGGCCGGCCGCAGCGCCTTCGAAGAGCAGGAGGAACGCGAGCGCGCCCAATCTGAGGAAGCGCGCGAACTCGGCATCAAGGCGTTGGTCAGCCTCGCCCTGGGCGGACTGGCGATGTGGCTCTCGATGCGTTCTATGGACCAACCCCTTGTTCAGTACCTGCTGCTTGGTCTCACTCTATTTGTGATGGCCTGGGCCGGGCGAAAAATTTTCGCCGGCGCGTGGACCGCCGCGCGCCACGGCTCGGCGGACATGAATGCGCTGGTGGCACTCGGTACGAGCGCTGCGTTCCTGTATTCGCTTGCCGTGACGCTTGTCCCCAGCTACTTCCACTCGCACGGCATCAGGCCGAACGTCTATTACGAAGCGGCCATCCTGATTCTGGCGTTCATCGTCTCCGGCCGCGCCCTGGAAGCTCGCGCCAAACGGCGCACGACCAGCGCGCTGCGTAAGCTGACCGGACTTCAGGCTTCGACCGCCCGGGTCGCCCGCGATGGCGGCGACGTCGATCTCCCCGTAGCCGAACTGCGGCGAGGCGATATCATCATCGTCCGCCCTGGCGAAAAGCTTCCGGTTGATGGCGACGTCATCGACGGTTCGAGCTATATAGACGAATCGATGCTCACCGGCGAGCCGGCGCCCGTCGAAAAGCGCCCCGGCGCTTCCGTCGTGGGCGGCACGCTCAACCGGACAGGCAGCTTTCGCTATCGCGCCACCACGCTCGGCGAAGCAAGCGTTTTGGCGCGGATCGTGAAGCTGATGCGAGAAGCTCAGGCTTCGCGCGCTCCGATCGAGCGGCTGGCGGATCGCATCAGCGGTGTGTTTGTACCGATCGTACTGGCGCTCGCCGCGCTGACATTCAGCGGATGGATGTTCACCGGGGGAGGCGTCACCAAGGCAGCCGTGGCCGCTGTAGCCGTGTTGATCGTCGCCTGCCCGTGCGCCATGGGGCTGGCTGTGCCCACGGCTGTGATGGTGGCCACTGGCCGGGGCGCCGAGATGGGCCTGCTCATCAAGGGCGGCGAGGCGCTCGAAAAGCTGCGGCAGATCGACACGATCGTGCTCGATAAGACCGGTACTGTGACCGAGGGGAGGCCGCGCGTAACCCAGGCGCACCTCGATGACGCTGCCTTGAGTTTGGCCGCGGCGGCCGAGCGCCGGTCCGAGCATCCCCTGGCGACCGCGGTGGTAGAGTTCGCCGAAAGCCGCGGCGTCGCGACTGCCCGCGCCGAGGATTTTCGAGCGATAGCCGGCCGGGGCGTACGGGCGCGAGTCGAGAATCACGAGGTTCTGGTGGGAAACCAGGCCTTCTTATCCGAAAACGGGGTGGATGGGGACGGCACGGCGCTTCTGGTCGCTATCGATGGCAAACTCGCAGGCACGGTCACGGTCGCCGATCCGATCCGGCAGAGTACGCAAACCGCCGTCCAGGAACTGCATCGCCTGGGGCTGGATGTTGTACTGCTGACGGGCGATCGGCTTGAAACCGCCAATGAAATCGCTCGCAAAGCCGGGATTGAGCGCGTTGTCGCCGGCGTTTTACCCGACGGCAAAGTCTCTGAAATCCGGCGTTTGCAGGCGGAAGGCCACCGGGTCGCCATGGCCGGGGATGGAATCAATGACGCGCCCGCGCTAGCTCAGGCCGACATCGGCTTCGCGATGGGGTCCGGAACCGACATCGCCATAGAGGCGGGCGACGTGACCCTGTTGCGCGCGGACCTGACGGCGGTCGCACAGGCGATCTGTCTATCGCGCGCGGCCTGGCGCGTGATGAAACAGAACCTGTTCTGGGCGTTGTTCTACAACGTCATCGCGATCCCCGCCGCGGCGCTCGGATTCCTGAGCCCGGTGATCGCGAGCGCCGCGATGGCGGGGAGTTCCGTAAGTGTTGTCTTCAACAGTCTCCGGTTGAAGCGCGTTCGAGTCTAAGCCGCCATAGCGGGTTTGGCCGCCATGCCTTCGTCTTCCTTGTAAACCGCCGCTCCAGCAACGCCCGCCACGATCGTTTCAATCAGCCCCACCCCGATTCCGACGAGCGTCAATCCCACTGGAAACAGGTGCATAATCACCGGAACGGCGCTGCCAAGCAAATACGCCAGTGCCCACACCGCGATGCCGGCGCAGGCTGCCGTCCTCGGCCCTGCGCCATAGCGGGGCCGGATGGCAGCGTACAGCCATACCATCAAAAGACCCGCCGCGAGTCCCCACAAATTGAACGCAATGATCTGTTTAACCGACATCACGCCCGTCTTGCCGAGCCCCGCCATGACTTCTTCCCACTGTTTGCTCAAAATGGCGCCGTTGAGCACCCCTTCAAAGAGGTCGATCACGATCCCCGCCACGATTCCGCCGAGGATTACGCGCCCTAAGTTAATCTTTCCCATTGGACACACTCTCCTTTCCCGGTTTCGAAACCGGTGTCGAATGATCTTAGTACCACTTTCCACGCAGTGCAAGGGGTTTAATGGCAAACGCCCATGGGGTCCGAGCGTGCGCATCCTTCGACCGAGTTCGCGGACGTCATTCCAAACCACCCAGTCGCCGTTCGACTGCCTCTCATTTTCTGGAATTCGCTGCGCAACTGCACGAGTTACCCGGGGCGGGCGTAGGGCAGCAGATCGATCAGCACAGAATGAAACCCAGACCGACAACTAATGTGTTAATAAGACCGGCCAACTTCAAAAGCTAATTACAGAGAGTATAATGCCGGCTATGTCCAGGACTCGATGCTCCGCATTTTGGATCGTTCCGATGCTTTCGGCCACAAGCGCGCTGGCGCAAACGGTGCCTGGAGCGCATTTCCACCACCTGCATCTGAATGCCACCGATCCAAAAGCAGCGATCGAGTTCTACACTAGCAAGTTCGACGCCGAGAAAGCCCGGTTCGCCGGCCTGATGGATGCAGTCTGGACGCAGAAAAGTTCGATCCTGTTCAGCAAGGTCAATACGCCTCCGCCCAGCGATATCGTCAGCACCGTTTGGCACTTCGGCTGGGGCGCCGAGGACATGAAGGAGACCTACCAGAAACAGCTGGACTCCGGCACCAAATTCCAGACGCCTATTACCGATATCAGCGACATTGGAGGGGGCGCCCAGATGGGCCGGTTCTTTTACGCCTACGTCGATGGCCCGGACCACGCGCTGATCGAGCTGAACACGGCCAACCATCACCGCTTCGGACATCTGCATCTGCTCAGCGAGGACCCTGTGGCCGCCGGAGCCTGGTACGCTAAGCACTTTGGCCAAACGCCACGCAGCAACCCGCAGGCGCGTATGTATCGCGGCGTGCAGATCGGCCCGTCGGCGTCATTCGTGATGGACAACGTCAACGTCATCATCTATCCGGTCGAGTACGCCCGCACATCGAAGTGGGAAGCCTGGGAGAACCGCAAGACGTTCGAATCGACCAAGGGCCGGGTGGTGGATCACATCGGCATCAGCGTCGACAATCTGGACGATGCGATCGCGCGCTTGCGCAAGGAAGGGGTGGAGATCACCGACGAGCCGAAATCCGCCGCGGGCGGCAAGATCAAGTACGCTTTCATCCAGGGGCCGGATAAGATGCGCATCGAAATCATCGAGGGCCACGCGCAAAAGGACCAGTAAATGAACATCCAGGGAAAGATGGCGCTGGTGACCGGCGGCGCATCAGGCCTGGGCGCGGCGTGCGTGCGCATGATTCATGAAGCCGGAGGCCGCGCGCTGAGCGTCGATTTGGCCGAAGGCGCCGATATCCGGGCCGATGTTTCAGACGCCGCGGCCATGGAGGAGGCATTCCGGAGGCTGGACGGCCCGTTGCACATCGCCATCAACTGCGCCGGGATTGGTTCCTCCGCCCGCGTCATCGCGAAGGAAGGGCCGGCGCCGCTCGACTGGTTCGAGCGGATCATCCGTGTGAACCTGATCGGAACATTCAACGTGAGCAGGTTGGCCGCGGCGAGAATGGCCTCGAACATACCTGACGATGGCGAGCGTGGCGTGATCGTCAACACGGCCTCCATTGCGGCGTTCGACGGGCAGATCGGCCAGTCGGCCTACTCGGCGTCGAAGGGAGGAATCGTAGGAATGACGCTGCCGCTGGCTCGAGACCTGGCGCGGCACGCCATCCGCGTGATGACAATCGCGCCAGGCATCTTCGACACGCCGCTGCTCGGCAAACTGCCGGAAGAGGTTCGCGCCTCCCTTGCGGCGGCGGTGCCGCATCCCGCCCGGCTCGGCCAACCGCCCGAATTCGCACGGCTGGCGCGCCACATCATCGAGAATCCGATGCTCAACGGGGAGGTGATTCGCTTGGATGGCGGCCTGCGAATGGCTCCAAAGTGAGGCGATGCGGTGGCTCTGCGCGATCGCGTTGCTTCTCCCCGCGCGCGGACTGGCCCAGCGCGCCGAGATCCCCGAGTTCGTTCACGGCGATGAGTGCCTGTTCTGCCATCGTGCCGGAATCGGAAGCACGTGGCAGAAAAATCGCCATGGCGTCACGCTGCGCGAGCGTGCCGACGCGCCGGACTTGATCGAGAGGCTCAAGCCGCCGCCCGAGGTTACGCATTTCCTCGGCAGCCGAAATCACGTTCGGTTCCTCAAGAAGGACGGCTATAACAATTTCGACATAATGGAGCCCGGCGGGCATTGGGACAAGA
>QHXU01000505.1:0-2714 GCA_003223065.1 Acidobacteriota bacterium
TGTGCCATGCAGTCCGCGCGCCCGGGTCGAACGTGACGCTCGCGCCTTGAACAAGCGCGGGATCAGGCGCCTGAGAAAGAGGATCGATCCGTACCGTGCCAGTGAACCACTCCGAAGGCCCTTTCGCGGAAGGTTGTGAGCCGACTCGTTTGATCTCCATATCTGTACTCCCTCTCTTTTTTGCTGCGCTATTTTCTACATCGCTCACAATCCGGGCGGCGCAAAGCGCCTTACGGAAGCTGCAGAGACTACGCTTCCGACCCCGTGCCCTTGTGTCCTGCTGTTGTTGTGGCCATTCACATCGTGTATCCCGGCTTTTTGTAGAGCGTGTCCCATTTGTCTTGAATGTCCGGCTTATAGACCTTCTCTGCCCAATCCCGGGATTTGACTTCCTCGATTGCTACCGAAACCGATTCCTCGCCGTAGTGCAGAATGTCCATTACGTCTTTAGTGATCTCTTCAGCGAGCCGGGCTTTCTGTTGGTCCGACTTTCCGGGCCAGAGCTTAACGATTAGGTGAGGCATTGTTTACTTCTCCTTGCTATATCCTCCAGGCGTGCCTTCAGCAGGTCAGGCCTTGGTGCCGCGGGGCATGACCTTGACGGCGCGAGGAGCGGGTGCGTGCGCCGATCATCGGGCTCAGATACGGGCTGGCGTGATACTTCGCCCGGTAAGCCTCGTTCACGCGGTCGTTGATCGGCCCCTTTTACCGGCTGGAAGGTGACCTCCTTCGTCATTCCGGCGGCAGTGATCCGTCCCGCCTTCTGCCGTAACGCGGCCTGATACCAGCGAGAGTTCTGTCTGTTCGGCCTCAGCAATCTTGCGCAATTCGTCTTTCGACCATGCCATCGTGGGAACCTCCTTGGAACTTGTTACGGGCAAGGACGGCCACGGCTGTCCTTCACCGATATGTCAGCCGCTCCAACTCTTCGGGGTACCGGGCCCCTTGCACCGTGATCTTGGAAGCCTCGCTCGCGATCTCACGGAGATCGTCCGGCGTAAGTTCGATGGCCGCTGCTCCGATGTTCTCCTCGATGCGCGCCAGCTTCGTAGTGCCCGGGATGGGAGCGATCCACGGCTTTTGTGCAAGCAGCCATGCGAGCGCGACCTGAGCGGGTGTCGATTTCTTCCGTTCCGCGATGCCGCCAAGCAGATCAACCAGGGACTGATTCACCTTCCGAGCCTCCGGCGTGAAGCGAGGGATGCGGCTGCGGAGGTCGGAACCGGCGAACGTAGTGCGTTCGTTGATTTTCCCAGTGAGGAATCCCTTTCCAAGAGGACTGTACGGAACGAAGCCGATCCCCAGTTCCTCGAGCGTTGGCAATACTTCGGCTTCAGGGCGTTTCCACCAGAGCGAGTATTCGCTTTGGACCGCAGTAACCGGCTGAACTGCGTGCGCCCGGCGGATGGTTTGCGCTGCTGCTTCGGAAAGGCCGAAGTGCTTCACTTTGCCTTGCTGAATCAGATCCTTCACCGCTCCCGCTACGTCTTCGATCGGCACTTCCGGGTCAACACGGTGTTGATAAAACAGATCGATCGCGTCGACCTGGAGTCTTTTCAGCGAGCCCTCGACGCCTTGCTTGATGTACGCTGGCCGGCTATCCAGGCCTACTGAACGCGGCGCACCGCCGTGCTCGAACTTGAAGCCGAACTTCGTAGCGATCACCACATGCCCACGGAACGGAGCGAGGGCTTCGCCCACGAGTTCTTCGTTGCTGAACGGGCCGTAGACTTGAGCAGTATCGAAGAATGTTACGCCGCGTTCGACCGCTGCCCGGATGACCGAGATCATCTGCTGCTTGTCCCCGGCGGGACCGTAGCCACCGCTCATGCTCATGCAGCCGAGTCCGATTGCCGAAACTTCTAAGTTGCTTTTTCCAAGTTTGCGCTTTTGCATTTGTTTTCTCCTTCGAAACCAGTTGGCCTCGCCAGGCACACTGGTGCTGTTACGTTTACGGTAATCCGCAAGCTGGTTGTGACGCCTTCTGCGTTAAGCAGCGCTTGGACAGTGCGCCGATCGCCACTCGCCTGGAGACGTTCCCTCCCATTTGTGAAATGCACGGATAAAGGAGTTGGGATCTTCGTATCCCAGCAGATAGGCAGTGTCGGTCAGCTCGAGCGAGGACTGGCTCACGGGCCTCCTCGACCAGGCTGTGAAACGTAATTCCTTCTTCAAGCAGGCGGCGCTGTAACGTCCGGGCGCTGATGTGCAATTCGAGAGCAGCATCTTCCAATCGCGGTTTCTGACCTGCAAGAAGCCTCTTCAGGATTCCCGTCACTTGTTCCTTGAGAGACTTATCCGCGAGTTGCTGCCTTAGTTCGGCCTCCAGTTGCGGGGCCACCAATTCAAGAAGATCAGGATTGTGCGTTACGAAGGGCTGGCTTATGTCCTCGACCCGGAAGAAGAGCTTATTGTGCCGCGCCCCGAACTTCACCGGACATCCGAAGTGCTTCTCATACAGCCGGCGATTTGCCTCAGGGCGTCTGAGTTCCACGCGCAAGGGAATGATGCCACGCCCTGTGCCGCGCCGGCCGATGGCGACTGTCCACGCAAAACACATATCAATCAAAGTGGGCGGCTCTGCCCGCTCCGCCAGCAGCCATTCGAATTCAACCGCGCATTCCTTTCCTCGCTCCACTATGCGGATCTCTTGCGGACCCGTCAGGCGTTTGTAGCGCGCGATCCGGTTGAGGGCGTCGCGAAACGAGCGGGTG
>QHXU01000505.1:2788-3313 GCA_003223065.1 Acidobacteriota bacterium
CCAAATCTTGCCTTGGTCGAACAATGCCATCGGGAGTCCCGCGCGGCGCAAGACCGTATCGGGAGAAACGCCTAGTTCTTGTAGTCGTCTTGGAAGTGTGCCGGAAACTCGGAAGCGATTCGTCATGGCTGTAGATCACCAAACGCCGAATTCGCCGGAAGGTCATCTGTTCGTTTGACCCGGCTTCAATTTCAGTGTACTGGCGGGGGACGCCAAGTTCACTAGCAGAACACGCCAATCTACTCGCCGAACACGCCAAGGGCCTCGCCGAACACGCCAAGGGCCGGCTGCATCCCCCGATCAAATAGTCGCGCTGGGAACCGTGTGTCCTTCGCCAAAAGTCCATCTCACCGCTGCGGCAATTCGTGGCGTGACTGTGCGGCTGGTCCGTAAGGCAATGATTTCATTGGATACCCTAGCGGTTGCTGTGGTAGTTGAAACTACGGTTTTCTCATAAAATGAGCCTTCTTGAGCTTTCGATCTTTGACTCCGTTTAGAAGCGAGGAATGAGTTGCGCATTATGGC
>QHXU01000503.1:0-2125 GCA_003223065.1 Acidobacteriota bacterium
AGAGGCCGGAACAGAACAGCAACGCCAGGGCGTTCCACACGCATATCCAGACCGTTGCTTCGCCGAACCCGACCGCATGCGCGCGGCGGTGGAAGACGCCCAGGTCGAGAGCGAGCAGCACCAGCACCAGCGCCGTGAAGGCGGCGTAGAACCCCCAGTAGTCTGAGATTGGAAATAGCGGGGCCGGCATCAGGAGCTCTTGCTCTTTCGAGGTATCCAACGGGCCAGCATGCGCCTTACCGGGTGATCCGGCCGTAGCAGGCTCAGTCCGAGAATGAGGAAGGGAATACCAGGCAGGAGCGGCAAGGCAAGACCCGCCACTCCGATGACCAGGCACACGTAAGCGGCGATATGCCTGACCATGGACTTAGCGTGGCCCACTGCGCAGTCTCCTCTTCTTCCGGCCCGGCTTCTGCCACCGCGGACCGTGCCTGTCTTATTCCCAATCCAGGAATAGAATTCGAAAAATAGAAAGTCTGGAGGGATCGAATCGGTCTTATCTATGATTATGGACGATTGCAGGCACCGGCACGTTCGTGCTAATATTGAATTCGTTAGATTCTCGCAAAGGAGGCGGCCTAGCGTGTTCACTGACGAATTGATCAGCGCGCAAGAGGCTTGCCTTTTTCGAGACCTCCCTCTGCGCTAGTTTTTCCCAGCGTCAACTTAGTCTTTAGTGGCATCGATATGGATGTAAGGGTCGATGAGCTATTTTTTCACCAACGGGGAAGCCGAGCACGCCGAGGACATGCTGCCCTCGATGTCCTACGCGGCACTTGTGCGCGAACTGGGACGCCTGACGGCGCTCGGAGTGATCGCGCCGGAGAGTCCGGCGGCGATGCTTGTTGTGGCGCGGCTGGTGGATCGCAGGCGGGTTCAGCGCTCCGGGATGACAGCGAAAGAACTGAGCCGTGCTCTTGGGGAGTATCGCAGCGGTACAGGATGGACACCTGTTCTCGCAGTGGTGAAAGCGCTGGAGCAGGCGGTGGAAACCGCGAGGGCTTTAGAAGATAAAACTAAGGCCGCCGCGTACGGCGCGAGGTGAGTTGGTAAGTACCGCCTTGCGGCCCTCCGCGGTGATCGGCAGATAGCCCTGCGCCAACAGATTCCGCAATTCGGCCGTAGCTTCCAGGCGTCCACGCATCCCCGGAAACCCAGGCAGGGGCTGGCGCACATAAACGTTCCAACCCATATCCTGATACGATTTCCCGGTGAGCGACAGATGCGCCGGCAGAAGGGCGCTGAAATCGGTCCAGCCGTAGCTGGTGATCACGCGGGTTCCGGACACCGGCAGCGTATCCGAGAGGCGCGCGCTGAACCACGAGCGTTGTGAAGGATGAATCGTCGCGCGCAGGTCATCCGGATTGCTTGACAGGGCTTCCCGTGAATCCGCGACCAGCGCGCCCCCGCGTCCAGCGGCCACGGAGATTTCGGCGTGATCCCCGAGCGATTGCGTGGCGGCTACCATGTAGCCGGTGCGCCGGTAATTTCCGACATTGAAAATGCTGCTCCGCGAGCCTAGATCCGGCAGAAGATCGGCTCCAGGAATAAAATCCCCAGGCGCGGAAATGGTGAAGGCCGCGTTTGAAACGTCCTCATTGTAAGCGGCCGCCGAGTAGGTCCGGGTACCTTCCACGAACTGATAACCCAGCTCGAAGGTTTCGGTTCGCTGCACTCGCGTTTGGCCGTCGCGCAGCGAAATACGGGGCAAAAGCGCCAGCGCCGCCAAATCCTGGTTGAGATCGGCGCCCGGCTCGCTTCCGCGAGCAACCAGTTCGGTCGGCTGCGTACCGGAACTGAAACCGACTCGCAGCGAGCCTTTGCGGCCCAGGTCGTAAGTTGCGCGCGCGAAGGGGCTCAGGTAATTGAGGCGATCAAGAAACGATACCGATTCCAGTGTGAATCCGTATTCGACGTGCAGATCATCCAGCAAGTCGAACTTGTCGAGCATGGCAAGCGACATGGTCCGCAAGGCCGGCGTGCCATCGGTGCCGGCAGTTATCCCGGAACCGCCACGGTTCGGTAAATACAGCTGCCGCATGGTGAGGCTGACTTCAGGACTCGAACCACTGTCGCCGGTCCGCGCGTAGCTCGTGCGGAATCCAGTAGCGGGCAGCCCAGCATT
>QHXU01000503.1:2329-4863 GCA_003223065.1 Acidobacteriota bacterium
GGAGGAGCGCAGCACCCATTTCCAGTCGTCGCTCATAAGCGTGCCGCGGGAAGCGCTGGAGGAAACCAGTTCAACCGTGCTCAATACGGTTGCAAGGTTGATTTGCAGGAGGCTCTCCGATCCGGCCGTAACGGCAATATTGCGCCGGAACGCCGGGACAAAGCTGGCCAGCGTCACGCGGATGGAGTAAAGGTCAGGCGCCAGCGAGTCGAAAGCAAATTTACCCTGCTCGTTAGTCAGGGCACGGCGGATGAGCTGATCGTAACGGTTGTAAAGAGATACGGTTGCGCCCATTTGCGCGATCCCGGTCCCGCCCTTCACCTCCCCAAGGATCCCGCCGGAGAGAGGAGCCGGACCGCCCGCGCAAACCAATGGCGCCAGGCACAAAGCGCCTGCTAGAACGCAGCGCGTAATCGAGGGCGTCCGTCGGCTCATGCTTCACGCTTGGCCGCTATCCAGCCACTAGCTTCTATGTTACCGTAAATGTGGCGGTTGGCGTCAATGTCTGGTTCCGCTTCCTGTCCACCACTTTCATCTTCAGGGTATACTGACCCGGCGCCAGATCCTTCAGCGGCAGAATCTTTTCCACCACCACCTGCGCCGCTCCACCGGAAAGCGTGCTCACTTCTTCGGTGAAATTGAACACTTTCTCGTTCGAGCCATTCTTTACGATCTCGTACTCGATGCTGCCGTCCGGCTTTCTGGTCTTTTCATCCGGCTCAAAATTATAAAGCTGCAGATAGATGCCCATCTTCTCGTCGCGCTTGAACGTATCGCCCACGCGCGGCCGAACCTTCGAGGTGCCTATCACGAACGGTCCCGTGCCGATACTCTTGGTCGGGACTTTCTCAATCTGGTCCGCCAGAATCAGCGAGCTGGACTCGAGCTTTTCTTCGTCGAAGTGCGGCACATCGAGCGCCATTTCGAAGTTTGTCATGTTCCCGCCGACCACATCCTTCGCGACTACATTCAGGCGATAGCGGCCGGGTTGAAGCGGCACGGTCTTCTGATAAATCGAGGCGCCTTGCACGGCCTGCTGCAGCATCTCGTTGGGAACGTCCACCGTGACTACGTCCTCAAACCAGTTGGCTGTTCTCCGGGACATTGTGGTGATGCGGGCGTAGATGTTCACGATGGCCTGAGACAGACCTTCCTTTTGCTTGAACTGCAGATCTTTGCGATCGAACTGGAGCGTGACGTTGGTGAGGACGGACGAGCCGGTCACCGGGATGAAGTCCGCCCGCACTTTCATGGGCAGCAGGTTGTACTTGATGGTGGAGTTGACCGCCGCTTCCAGGTCCTTAAACTTGATAGCCGGCGCCTTCTGAAGCTTGGCGAACTGCTCCAGCCGCGAAAACTCGTTCATCCTCTCCGGAAGCGGCTGGTTGCCGGTACCGAGGTGGGTGCCATCAGTGCGGTTGAAGCGATCGGTCTTGCTTGACATTCCCATCTGCTCGGCGAGCGTCAGGCCGGCGTTGGGAACGTAGAGCAACGCGTCCTTTTCCGACGGGTCCATGGTCATGCGATACTCGCCGGTCATGGTAGTATCGACGAACTCGATGTTGACGTCGTTGCCGATGCCCTCGATATAGCGATAGCGCCATTTCTCAAACGGGTAGGTGGAGGTGGTGCCGCCGCCCTCTTCATACGGCCGCTCATAGGTGCCGCCCGAAGGATGCGACTCTACTTCGTCCGCAGGACCGTAGGCGATGTATATCCGGCCGCGGTCCGTCTTCCAACCGGGAATGCCTGAGGCGAAACGCTCGTTGGCGTAGGCGATGCGGCGGTAGTGCTCTTCGCGGAACTCGTTCTCTTCAGTGTCAGGTGTGGGGTCGCGGCGCAGCCAGAACTGCTCGATAAACTGCTGGCGTTCCTCGTCGGTCTGGAGGCGCGAGAACGCCTTGCGCTCTTCATCGGTGATGATGTAAACGACTTCCTCGTTGAGCCACTTCTTATAGGGAGTCTCGAGTTCCTTACGGAGCTTTTCCTCCTGCTTCCTTTTCTGCTTTTCCGTGAGAGGCTTTGCGACGGTCTCCCGCTGCTGGCCCTGCGTTTGGTCCGACTTCTTGTCCGATTTCTGCGCGAGCGCCAGGATGCCAAGGAGCGAATAAATAGAGCAGAAGACTACAAACTGCTTAAACCGCATCGGTTTATCCACCTCCCTGATTCTACTCTTGTCTTCGGACGCGAGCAACAGGGGGGTGGTTTCAACCGATCCGGATTGGGCACTTGCCTGGTGTTTCTTACGCCGGATGGGCCATTCCATGCCTCAAGAACGGATGGCCTGTTGAACTGGCCAGCAGCCGGTCCACCGACCAGGCGCCACTGCCGCGGACCATAACGTGGCATTGGAGATAGGGTGCGGAGGAGGCTTCCGAACCTTTGGCACGCCCTAAGCAAATCCAGCATCAAAGCGAGCCGCTGATTGCGCCGGCCATGTGGGCAAGCTTTTCGAGGAAGCCGGCGGGAGCGCTCCCGGCGGCGCAGTCGATCATGCCACCCGCCACCTGCAGGGTCACTTTCTGCGCGAGGCC
>QHXU01000504.1:0-1282 GCA_003223065.1 Acidobacteriota bacterium
GATCTGCGTTGCTGACCGGACCGCTGTAGCAGTGGCCCTTAGCGGCTCCGTACATGAAAAAACCCTCGTAGTGCGGATTCTCCGTTTTCTTCATCCACTCTTGGAGCTTGCGCGTGCCGTTGTTAAGGAAGAAATTGTCGGCATCGCCGACGTAAATATGGACCTTATCCAGAAGCTTGGGCGCCAACTCCGCCCAATTTTTCTCGAGGTAAAAGCGTAGGTCGTAGTTGTCCTTCCAATACTCCGCGACCTGCGGATTCATCACGCCAGTGCGCTTGTCCCAGAGCGGCTCGAAATAACCGTCCTTGCCGATGGGGCCGAACACGGCGGACCAGATATCGAGCTGCTCGCCGGATCTTCCACGTGTTCCGTTGACCAGCTCGAACCGGTTGCGCTCTTCAGCGGTCTGGCGGATCTGCCCGTTGATCTCGCGGCTGTTGACCGTCGGCTCACGGCGCCATTCGTACTCTTTGTAGAACGCATTCTTGTCCTGGTAAATGTTGAC
Organism: Acidobacteriota bacterium; assembly: GCA_003223065.1. Classification (GTDB taxonomy): domain Bacteria; phylum Acidobacteriota; class Terriglobia; order Bryobacterales; family Bryobacteraceae; genus Palsa-187. The sequence continues at coordinate 506 of QHXU01000504.1, forward strand.
GCCCTCGACGTCGGAGAAATCGACGGAATCCGGACAATAGCTCCACGTGCCGCCGAAAAAGCCAGGATGAAACAATTGCAGCGCGAGCGCCTCCCAGCCTCCGGTGGAGCCTCCCGCGAGCAGGCGGGCCCACGGCTGGCGGATGACGCGGAACCGGCCTTCGATTTCCGGAATCAGTTCCTGGAGAATCGCGTCACCGAAGGGACCGACATTGACTGAATTCACGGCGTAGGAATCGTCGAAGTAGGGATTGGGGTGCTGCAACGTCACGACGATCATGCGCGGGAAGTCGTCTTTCATCCACTCGTTGTAGAACTCCTTGTTGCTGCCCTCGAAGTTCATGGGCGCCGCCAGTGAGAAATGACCCTGCTGGTACAGCACCGGATAACGCACTTCGGTCTTGCTGTAGTCGCGCGGCAGGAGTACAGTGGCGCCAAGGTAGATGGGGCGGCCCCAGAATTTCGTCAGCATTCGGCTCTCAAACCGGAAGCGTTTTACCCACGGGGTATCGGGCGGAACCTGGACCGGAGGGATTACTTGGTCACAGACCAGAGTGATGCGATAGCCTTTACTAGCATCGAGGGTCATACGCTTTGGCGCGCTGTGGAGGTTGCCCGGCGAGCGATTCCAGTGTTGCCCCTCCCAGCGGTCGTCGTGCATCCAGACCACGTGGCCGTCGGAGCGCCGAAACTCCGAATAAACGTTGACGAAAGCCTGCACATAGTAGTCTCCGCGCGGAATCAGCGGCAGGCTCGCAACGGGCGTACCCAGATCGGA
>QHXU01000504.1:1330-3451 GCA_003223065.1 Acidobacteriota bacterium
CGAGTTGTTCGACATCACGCCCAAAAAACGGCACACCCAAACGGCCAATCTGCAAACGTGGCTCCCTTTCGTTGTTGCGGGAGATCATCACATACACGCGGCCTGTGATCGGTCTGTCGTAGGCGGCTGCGGGAAAGGAGATCTCAAACCGCGTCTCCGCGGCCATGCAGGTGATCGCGGCCAGGGTGAGACTGGTGGCAAGTCTGATCATGAGCGATATTCTACGCGAAGTCCGATTCTTGGATACCGCGGGGCTGGTTTGAATTTCCGGGCTATTGGCTCCGCGCCTGCCGCTTGACGAAAGCGGGATCGATTTTCGAGGCAACTGCAAGCGCCCGGCCAGCCGCCGCAGCATTGCCCTGCCGCTCATATACAAGCGCGAGGCTGTAATAGAGGACCACAGACAGCGGATTCACCTGGATCGCCTGCCGGTACGTTTCCGCGGCCTGTTCGGTCTGGCCCGCCGCGAGAAGAGCCGCAGCGAGGTTCATGTACGCGGATATCAAGTCGGGCTCAACAGCGAGGGCGCGGCGGTAGGCCTGGATCTCGTCACTGGGCCGGCCCGCGGATCCGTACGCGATTCCCAAGTTAAATTGTGCGCCGGGATCTTCAGGATAGAGACGCGCCGCGTGCTGGAGCACCGCAACGGCCCGGGCGGGCTCACCTTGTTCGCCCAGCGTGCTTCCCAGGAAAACGAGCGCGCGCAGGAATCTTGGGTAGATCTGAAGCGCTTCCTGGTTCTTCTCAAGAGCCGCCTCAATGCGGCCATCGGCCTTTAGTTGCAATGCTTCCTCGTAAAGTCTGTCCGCTTGCCACCGGAAGTCGCGGGGCAGCCTTTGGACTATCGTGGATTTCCCGTTGACGCTCAACACCGGGCTGATCTCGCCATATCGCAGTGCGCTTGCGCCATTCGCCAGATTGGCTTCCAGTTCGTCGACGGACATCGCGCCCATAAAGCCGCCCGAGACGGCCGACGTGTCGGTGGAATAGCGCTGGGCCAGGTCGAAGAACGACCCGCCCCGCGATAATTCGGCGTGGATCTCGTCCGCTTTCGTGCGGGAATCCACCATGATCGTCCGGAGGAAGATGCGCTTTGGCTTCAGCCGGCTCCGAAGCCCCGGATCGGATTTCGCGGTGTGCGCCGCGCTGGGTAGGACGCGAATCCAGTGGTCGACCCTTCGGACCGAACCGTCGGGCTTAGCGGGCATATGGCACCCGACGCATTTTTCTTTTGCGTTGACCGGGCAGATCGCTGCATGCTGTTTTTCGCGCAGGCTGTGACACGACAAGCACGCGTTGGTATAGCGTTCGGCATCCGCCGGAGAATCCCTGTGCGGATCGTGGCAGGTGCTGCAGCTCAGTCCTTGTCCGCTTTGGATGTAGCATTCAGTGCGCACGAGCGCGTCGGCCTGATCCGAGATCAGCAGGTCCTCAGGCATCGGATCCGCGAGGTTGCGGCCATCCGCGTGACACTTTCCGCATTGCTCGATTCGGGCTGCATTGTTCAGCTTCGCTGGATTCGCGATGCCAACCTGCGAAACTCCCTTCTTAACCGACTGCACGTGGTCCGCCCCCGGTCCGTGACAGTGCTCGCACCGGACTCCTGCCTCGCCGCCGAAACCAGTCGCTGGTGCGCCATGGCAGGTGCGGCATTTGTTCTCGAATTGAGGGCTAAGCACGCGGCCCAGGCTGGTCTGATACGATACCGGCCTCTCAGTCGGGAATCCTGGCGAAAGTTCAAGCGAATTACGCGGCTTGCTATACAGATACCGGGTCTCAACCAGGGGGGCGCGGTCGAGTGTCACGCCCTCGATGTCGCGCACGCGAATCAGGAAACTAAGCTGCCTTGGCCCGCCCAAAACAGCCTCTGTTTCGGCCGTGAGCGGTGGCCGGTCCGGGGTGGTTATCGTCCAGGTAATGCGGTTGGCGGTGCGGCGGACCTGGTAAGAGATCTCGCCCTCGCGCGTCGACGCGGAGTAACCGGGCGGAAGGTCGCGGGCATCCAGTCCCTGCCATGTGCCCGCCATTCTCGAGTTGCTCTGTGCGGCGGCAATGCCGCGATGGCACCCCCCGCAGACCTGCGACCCAACGTACGCTGAGTCAGCCGCAGCGGCCAGGACA
>QHXU01000121.1:0-18908 GCA_003223065.1 Acidobacteriota bacterium
AGTTCCGGCTCGAATATCAGGATTTGGCGCCGCTGAATTCACGGCTGATCTACGCTTCGGTCACCGGATACGGTGAAGCCGGCGGCGATTCCGACAAGCCCGGCTACGATGCAACCGCGTACTGGGCGCGCAGCGGGCTTATGTATTCGATGCACAATGGCGACGCCGAGCCGGTGCAATCGCCAGCGGGTTTCGGCGATCATCCCACAGCGGTGACGCTGTTTGCCGCCATCCTGCTCGCGCTATATCAGCGCCAGATCACAAGCCGGGGCACGAAGGTCACGACTTCGCTGGTGGCCAATGGAGCCTGGTCACATGCCTGCGCCATCCAGGCAGCGCTGTGCAACGCGCAGTTCATGCCTAAGTGGACCCGCAAGTCGGCGATTAATCCGCTGGTGAATCACTACGTGGCGCGCGACGGGCGCCGGTTGTTCTTTTGCCTGCTAGAACCGGTACGGGACTGGCAGTATCTCTGCCGCGCGCTCGGGATCCCGGAGTTGATCGACGATCCCAGATTCTCCAGCCCAGGCTCGCGCCGTGCCAATCGAACGGCGCTAATCGAGAGAATCGACGTAGCCATCGCGGCGCGGGATCTGGCCGAGTGGGCATGCATCTTCAAAGAATACGATCTCATCTGGGGGCCCGTACCCGCGCCATGGGAGGCTGCGCACGACCCCCAGTTGGAGCAGAATGGCCTATTCGCCGAAATTCAGCCAGGGCTGAAAACTATCCAGAATCCGGTGCAGGTGGAGGGCGCTCCCAAGCGGGCGCCCAGCATGGCTCCCGAGATCGGTGAGCATACGGGCGAAGTGCTGAGCAACCTGGGCTACAGCGACGAAGCAATTTCCAAGATGANNAGCCTAACACCCCGCACCACCCTTCGGAGCCGAGACGGCGGGGAAGGAAATTCCTGAATGAATCTGCGCCAGCTGTTTGACCTTTCGTTGGCCGGAAGGCGCGATGCGGTTGCGTTGGAATGGAAGGGCCGGACCTACACTTTCGGCGATATTGACGACCGCAGCAATCGCATGGCGGGGGCGCTCCACCGGCGCGGTCTCACGCGCGGCGACCGTCTCTGCGTATATCTCCCCAACTCGCTCGAACTGATCGATCTCTATCTCGCCGCGATCAAGCTCGGCGTGATTTTTGTACCGATCAACATACTGTACCGCGAGCGGGAGATCTCGCACATTCTCGCGGACGCTGAGCCCAAGCTCTATGTCACCGAGGACGAACTGCCGAAACTGATGGACGAAACGGGGCCGGCCGAAGTGCTACAGGAACTTGACGGCGACACGCCTGCGGCCCTGGTCTACACATCCGGCACGACGGGGGCGTCGAAAGGCGCGATCCTCACGCACCACAATTTCGCAATCAACGCGGTGAACCTGCTTGCGTGCTGGCAGATTACGGAGCGGGATCGATTCCTGCTGGCGCTGCCGCTGTTTCACGTGCATGCGCTCGGCAACGGTCTCCACTGCTGGTTGCTATCGGGCTGCCGCATGCGGCTCCTCGAACGATTCGAACACCAGTCGGCGGTTGCGACCTTTCTCGACTTCCGGCCCACGCTGTTTTTTGGTGTGCCGGCAATGTACGTCCGCCTCCTCGAGACGCCGCCGGAGACCGCTCGGGAAATCGGCAAGGCCATGAGGCTGTTTGTGTCAGGATCGGCGGCGCTCCCGGCGCAAGTACTCGAGGCGTTCCGGGCGCTGTTCGGCCACACCATCCTCGAACGTTACGGAATGACGGAAACACTAATGAACATGTCGAATCCTTATATTGGGGAGCGGCGGCCGGGCAGCGTGGGGCTGCCGCTTCCCGGCGTTTCGGCGCGCATTCTCGATACGGGCGAGCTGTGCTTGAAGGGACCGAACATCTTTGCGGGTTACTGGAAGCGGGAGGACGCGACGAAGGCAGCCTTCGACGAGGGCTGGTTCAAGACGGGCGATTTGGCCCTGCGCTCGCCGGACGGCTACTACACGCTGTGCGGACGCAAGACCGACCTCATCATATCCGGCGGTTTCAACATTTACCCGCGTGAAATCGAGGAGTTCCTGATGGAGCAGCCGGAGGTGGCCGAAGCAGCCGTGGTGGCCGCGCCGGATCGCGTGCGCGGCGAAGTCCCGGTCGCTTACGTGGTATTGCGCGGGCCGCTTGATGTGGCGGAGCTCGAGGCGCGCTGCCGCGAAAAGCTCGCTTCCTTCAAGGTGCCGCGCTGGTTTGAAGCTGTGGACAAACTGCCGCGCAACGCGCTGGGGAAAGTGCAGAAACATTTGCTCAGCGGGCCGCGAATGAACGTGAATACGCCGAACGTATAGAGCACTCATGTCGCGCATCCTGATGGTGACGGCCGAGGCCACTCCGTTCGCCAAAGCGGGAGGCCTGGCGGACGTGCTGGGCACGTTGCCCGCGGCGCTGGTGGGACGCGGTGAAGAAGTGGGCGTCGTGCTGCCGCGCTACAGCAGCGCGCGGATTTCGTCCTCCCAGCGCATCTGGAACGAAATGCCGCTCGCAGTGGGGCCGCATGCGTTCGTGGTGGCGATCGATCAAGTGATCATTCATGGCGTGCGCTACTTTTTCGTCGATTGCCCTCCGCTTTACGACCGGCCCGGACTCTACAACGAGGATGGCGTCGATTATCCCGACAATCACATCCGCTTCGCGCTGCTGAACCAGGCGGCGCTGGGCGTCGCCCGGAACATTTTTCGCACCGATATTTTTCACGCGCATGACTGGCACGCGGGGCTGCTGGCGCCGTACCTTCGCGCGAACTTCGCTCTAGACCCCACCTTCTTTGGCGCCAAGTGCGTCCTGACCATTCACAACCTCGGATATCAGGGCAATTTTCCAGCAAGCACGCTAACCGAACTGGGGATCGATCGCGCGCTCTTTCATCCGGAAGGCCTCGAGTTTTTCGGCCGGGTGAGCTTTCTCAAAGCCGGGATTGTGTGGAGCGACGCTGTCAACACCGTCAGCCCGAACTACGCGCGCGAGATTCAGACGCCGGAATACGGATTCGGTTTCGACGGTCTGCTGCGAACACACGCGTATAAGTTGAGCGGCATCTTGAACGGGGTCGATTACCGGGAGTGGAATCCGGAGACCGACCGCCATTTGGTGGCTCGCTACTCTGCGAGCAATCTCTCCGGCAAACGCGACTCGAAACTGGCGCTGCTCGAGGAGCTGGCATTGCCTATCGACTCCCGTCGGCCCTTGTTTGGCATCGTTTCGCGCCTCGTGCGTCAGAAAGGACTCGACCTGGTTGCGGCGATCGCGCAAAGGCTGGCCGGCCAGGACATGGCGCTTGCGATCCTCGGTTCGGGCGAGCCTGATCTGGAGGACATGTTTCGCTCCATCGCCAGCGCGCGGCCGGACAAATTCGCGGTGCGGATCGGTTACGATAACGCAGTGGCGCACCGGATCGAGGCGGGCGCGGACATGTTTCTGATGCCCAGCCGCTACGAGCCGTGCGGGCTCAACCAGATCTACAGCCTGCGCTATGGCACGGTGCCCGTGGTGCGGGCTACGGGCGGGCTCGATGACACCGTGGATGAAGAGACAGGATTCAAGTTTCGCGAGTTTTCACCCGATGCGCTCTACGCCGCAATCGGCGAGGCTTTAACGGCTTGGCAGGATCGCGAGGCTTGGGAGGCGAGGATGCGCCGGGGCATGGTCAAGGACTTTTCGTGGGAGGTTTCCGCGGCGCGGTATCAGGAACTTTACCGCTCCCTGTAGTTGCATCCCAGGGGCTCGTTCTAGCATCATAAATAACGAATGCAGAAGGAGATGCGTAAAAGAATATGAGCAGTGAAAACACCCTGACGTTCAACGATACGGCTTTCGACCGGGACGTTCTGAGTTCGGATGTCCCAGTATTGGTGGACTTCTGGGCCCCCTGGTGCGGGCCGTGCAAAGCGATGGCGCCCACCGTCGACGCGTTGGCTGCCGAGTACGCCGGCAAGCTCAAGGTCGGCAAGCTCAACACGGACGACAATCCCGCCACATCCATGCGGTACAACATTCGAGGCATCCCCACGCTGCTGCTCTTCAAGGGCGGCAAGGTGGTCGATCAGCGTGTCGGCGCGATGCCCAAGCCGGACGTGAAAAAGATGATCGATCCGCACGTGTAAGTCACCATCAGTAACGGCTCGCAGCGAACCCGAAACAATCCGTCTGCGGGAGCATCTACCGGAGTAGCAGAGTGTTCCACGGTCTGAAATGAGCCGCCGTAGGTGCATGACCCTGTTCCTTCCCTCAGCAGTGTTCCTTATGGGTCAGGCGACCACGGGTGGCATTCTCGGTACCGTGACAGATCATACGGGTGCGGTTCTTGCCAATGTCGAGGTGACGATTCTCAATCTCGACAAAGGCATCAGCACGACCATCGAGACCAACGATTCAGGCAACTACATTCAGACCCAACTGATTCCAGGACGCTACAGGGTGACCGTGCAAAAACCCAGCTTCAGACCCTTTGTCCAGGACGACGTTACGGTGAGCATTGGAACGAATACGCGGGTTGATGCGCAGCTGCAGCTCAGCGACGAGACTCAGCAAGCCTCTGTAACCCGAGCACCCTCGCGCTCGAGACCGTGGCTGACCCGCGGTCAGCCCGTCACGGCGCCCTGGGACGCTGATCCCACCAAACTCGCGTACTTCTGAAACACGCCGGACGTGTACTTCGGTGCCGGTGGCTTCCACGAGTTTTTCCGCGAAGCAAGCTCCTCCGCGGGTACCAGGACATCGATGGTCCGCTTCTCAATATTGAGCGAAATCATGTCGCCCTCGCGCACCAAGGCGATAGGCCCGCCTGAAGCAGCCTCCGGAGCCACATGGCCCACCATGAACCCTCGCGTAGCGCCGCTGAAGCGGCCGTCGGTAATCAAGGCAACGCTTTCAGACAAGCCCGCTCCAACGATCGCGCTCGTTACACCCAGCATTTCACGCATTCCCGGCCCGCCTCGCGGCCCTTCGTAGCGGATTATGATCACGTCGCCGGCGCGAATCTTGCCGGTGATGACAGCCTGCATCGCGGTTTCCTCGCAATCGAACACACGAGCCGGGCCGCGCTGCTCTTTGCGTTCTAGACCCGTGACTTTGATCACGCCGCCGTCAGGCGCCAGATTTCCTTTCACGATCACGAGACCGCCGGTCGCCTTGATCGGATTCGAAAGCGGCCGAATCACCTCTTGGCCGGCAGTTTCCTTGGCCTCGGAGGCTTCTTGGGCGAAGGTGCGGCCGGTCACCGTGAGCGCCGAGCCGTCCACATACCCGCCGTCCACCAGCCGCTTTGCGATCACCGCCATGCCTCCGGCTTTATCGACATCCACGGCCACGAAACGCCCGGCGGGCTTCAAATCAACCAGAAGCGGCGTACGGCTGCTGATGGTTTGAAAATCTTCGAGCGAGAGATCGACCCCGGCTTCGCGGGCCATGGCGAGCAGATGCAGCACGGAGTTGGTGGAGCCTCCGCTAGCCGCCACCGCCGCGATCGCATTCTCGAACGCTTTCCGGGTCGCGACGTCACGCGGCTTCCGGTCGGCGCGCACTGCGTCCACGGCCACCTGGCCACAGCGGAAGGCGACCTGGTGTTTGCGGGGGTCCACCTGGGGCACGGCGGCGGTGTTCATGGGAGCAAGGCCGATCATTTCCATCACGGTGGCCATCGTGTTGGCGGTGAACTGCCCACCGCAGGCGCCGGCGCCGGGACACGCGGAGTTTTCAAGGGCCAGGAGTTCATCATCGCTGATGCGGCCGGCGGCGTTTGCGCCAATGGCTTCGTACACGTCCTGGATCGTGACGTCACGCCCCTGGTAGCGACCGGGCATGATCGATCCGCCGTAAAGCACCACGCCCGGGACGTTCAGCCGCAGAAGCGCCATGGCTGCTCCCGGAATGGTTTTGTCGCAGGCCACCAGCGCCAGGATGCCGTCGAACATATGGCCCCGCGCGACCAGCTCGATCGAGTCAGCAATCAGATCGCGGCTTACGAGCGACGCCTTCATGCCCTCCGTACCCATGGTGACGCCGTCGCTGATGGCGACGGTGTTGAACTCCATGGGAGTGCCGCCGGCGGCGCGCACTCCGGCTTTCACGTGCTCGGCGAGCTCGCGAAGATTGAAGTTGCACGGCATCGTCTCAATCCACGTGTTGGCGACGCCGATGATCGGTTTTTTCAGATCCTCGTCTGTAAAGCCGATCGCCTTAAGCATGGACCGCGCTCCCGCGCGGTCGCGTCCCTGGGTGATGGTGTAGCTGTGGAGTTTCATAGGAAATTCCATCGTAGCCGAGACTTGCCGTTTGTGGTGCTGGGTAGATCAGAGATTCGAGAGCGTTCCTTACACTTCTTTAGTAAGGCCGCCAAAGTTTCACCGTCTTTTAGTAGTGACGCGTTAGCATATTTGATTGGACCGCAGGAACTTTGCTGCGAAAAAGTTCGTCTTAACAGAGTACAATGGACCCCGACAAGTGAAACGTAAGTGGAAGATAATTTTAGGGATAAGCCTACCCTTGCTGATCGCCGCGGGGGTCATGGCAGGCGTCCGCTGGAGCCAGCGCGACCTGGTGACCGTGCAGACCGGCGGTACCGTCCGCAGCGACCTGACTGCTGTGGTGACTGCCTCGGGTGAGATTAAACCGCGCAATTATATCAACATAGGAGCTAACGCCCAGGGCCGCATTACGGACCTGCTGGTGAAGGAGGGCGACCGCGTTCACAGGGATCAAGTGGTCGCCCGGATCGAGCACATCCAGGCACAGGCGGATGTGGCGGCACAGAAAGCTGCCGTCGCTTCGGCGCTCGCCGATTCCGCGGCCGCCGAAGAGGGGCTCAAGGTCATGGACGAAACGATCAAGAGTGCCATGGCCACGGTCGACCGGTTTAAGACCGAACTGGACCGGGCTAAGCTCAACCTGGACCGCTCCGATGAGTTATTCAAGGCCAAGCTGATCGCCAGGCAGGATTACGACCAACGTAAAGCAGATTACGACTCAGCGGCGGCGGCCGTCCGCGAGAATGACGCGCGGCTATCTCAAATGAAATCTCAACGCGCTCAGGTGGCGGCACAGCTTGCCGCAGCCCAGCGCCGCGTGAGCCAAGCCGAGGCCGGTCTGGCGCGCGTGTCCGATGTGCTCGCCAAGTTCGACGCGGTGGCGCCCCTGGACGGCGTGGTCACGAATCTGCCGGTGCGCATCGGCGAGACGGTGGTTCCCGGGATCCAGAACTCTGCTGCATCCACCATCATGACCATCGCCGACATGTCGCTGATCACCGCGGAGGTGAAGGTCGACGAAACCGACATCGTGAACGTCCAGCTCAATCAGACGGCCGAGATCAAGATTGAAGCGATGCCCAATCGTTCCTTTACTGGACGGGTGATTGAGATCGGCAACACAGCGATTCTTCGCTCCAGCGGGCTAGCCGCATCCCAAAGTGCGACATCGAACCAGGAGGCCAAAGATTTCAAGGTCGTGATCGCGCTGGAGCACCCTCCTGACGAAATTCGTCCGGGACTCACTTGCACCGCCAAGATCACCACCGCCACGCGGCGCAACGTGCTCACGATTCCGATCCAGGCGCTGACGGTCCGAAAGAAAGGAGATCTCGAGCGGCCAAAAGAGGGCGTGCAGGCGGCTGCCGAATCTCCCAACGACAGGTCCAGGAGAGTGGAGCTTCAGGGCGTTTTTGTGGTGAACAACGGCCGTGCTGAGTTCCGCAAAGTCGAAACCGGCATCACCGGCGCAACCGATATCGAGGTGCTGAGCGGTTTGCAGGAAGGCGACCAGATCATCACGGGCAGCTATAAGACGATTCGCACCATCCGGAACTCGGCGCGCGTGAAGGTTGACAATAGAACTCCTGTGTTGGCCGACACGAAGGGCTGAGCAGGCTCCTAACGTTACAATAAATAAGATGGAACAGGCGGCGGTACTGGACAACCTCGATCGTGGAGAGCAGCTCAAGCGCGACGGCATCATCATACGCACTTGGGATCTGCGGAAAACGTACCTCATGGGCGATCAGGAGATCCACGCCGTCTCTGGTGTCGACATCGAGATCAAGAAGGGCGAATACGTCGCCATCATGGGCCCGTCGGGATCGGGCAAATCGACGCTGATGAATCTGATCGGCTGCCTGGATACGCCGACTTCGGGCTTGTATTATCTGGCCGGAAAGCTGGTCAGCGATATGGACGACGACGAGCTGGCGCGCATCCGGAACAAGGAGATCGGCTTCGTCTTCCAGACCTTCAATCTGCTGGCGCGCGCCACGGCGCTGCATAACGTGGAGCTCCCGCTGATTTACGCGGGGCTTGCTCACGATGTGCGGGAGGAGCGGGCGAAGCAGGCGTTGCGCGCTGTTGACCTGGAACCGCGCATGTACCACAAGCCCAGCGAGCTTTCCGGAGGCCAGCGCCAGCGCGTTGCGATCGCGCGCGCCCTGGTGAACAATCCGTCGATCCTGCTGGCGGATGAGCCGACCGGCGCGCTGGACACCGTCACCGGAAACGAGATCATGGCGCTGTTCGAGAAGCTTCACCATCAGGGCAACACTATCGTGCTGGTAACTCATGAGCACGACATCGCCATGCACGCACGCCGCGTCATCCACATTCGCGACGGGAATGTGGAAAAGGACGAGAAGCTCGGTTAGCCAGCCCGACGCTAGAGCAGCGCCCGGATCAATGCAAAACTCGCCGCGCAGGTCGCGAGCATTGCGGCTGCCCCCACCGCTAACGCCGCGCCGCCGACCTTAGCGAACAACTTGAGATTCACCTCAAGGCCCATGGCCGCCATCGAAAGCGTCAGCAGAATATTCCCGGCCTCGGCCAGCGCGCTGGCCGAGCTTACCGAATATCCGCTCTGAAATTGCAGCACCGGCAGCCATCCCAGAGAATTAAACAGAAACAGGCCGAAGAATCCCCATAGAAACGGGGGCACCAGGCGCGTGTAATGCACGGTCACGGCGTACAAGAACGCCAGCACCAGCAGCAGCGGAGCCAGCAACGCCACGCGTACCAACTTCACGAGCGTGGCCAGTCCGCCCGCCTTTGGGCTGAATGCGAATCCGGCCGCTACGGCCTGGGGAACGGCATGAATCGTGGTGCCGGCCCACACACCGTAGCCGTCGTCTCCCAGGCCTATGAGACCGCCGGCGAGAGGGCTCACGAACATCAACACCAGGCCGAGGACGTTGATCGCGCCCACGGACAGCATCACGTCGCGGTCCTCGGCGTCGATGAGCGGAGCCACGGCGACGATCGCGCTGTTGCCGCAGATCGCTGTGCCGGCGCCCAATAAAACGCTTGTTCGCGGCCATAACCCGCACATCTTGCCGAACACCCAGGCCGCGGCCATCGACATCGTCATCGTCGCCAGGATGATGGCGAATGCGCGCAGGCCAACTGTTGTTGCGTGAGTAAAGCTGAGACTGGCGCCGGTAAGCACGATAGTCAGCGGAATAGAGTGCCGCACGACGTGTTTGGCTCCCTCGAGCACGCCTCGAAATATCTTGGACCGGAGCGGCAGCAGGTTCCCGGCCAGCGCTCCCGCAAGAATCGCAAGAATCGCGGCGCTCACCGGCCTGCGTATGCCTGACGCGCCTTCCACGCGGAAGGGAGCGAAGGGCAGATAGTGGATGCCGTAAGCGACAGCGGAGACAGCCACCGCCGCTGTCCATCCGGGCCACGGGTTTGGCTTGACCGCGGGTTTAGCCGGCGGCGCCACCGCGCGCCGTTCGACCACCGGCAGATAGCCTTCCATCGACCCAAGCGACTGCAATGCCTCGGGGCTGAGTTTGAGGGAAAAACTGGCCGGCGGCATTTACTGTGTAATGCCCGCCTTCTTGAAATCCCCTCCTTTGAAGTAGGAGATCGAGGCCAGATTGATCCGGCGCTTGACTGCGGCGTTCAGGTCTGCCGGCGTAAGCGCGGCGATCTTACGCTCGAGCCCGGCGTCGCGCGCCATCGTCCAGCCGTATTGCGCGTTGCGCGCGAGCTGCTGCGCCAAAGACCGGTCTTGCGAGCGGTTCACCTGGCGTTCCTGCAGAAAGGCTTTTTTCGCGGTCTCGACTTCTTCGGCGGAAAAGCCCTCTTCGATCATTTTGGTCATCTCCTCCTTGAATGCATTCTCCACCTTGAGAATATTCTGGGGATTGCAGATGGCCAGCGCGATGAATTGGCCGAACCTGTCTGCCGCGCCTGCGAAGAAAATGCTTTGCACGGCGTAGCTCAACCCGTCCTTGTCGCGGATGCGGCGGTAGAGCCTGGCTTGCGCGCCGCCGCCGATCATCGTATTGGCGAACAATAAAGTTGGATAATCCGGGTCGGCCTCACCGATCTCGAGCGCAGTTGTGGCGCCGAAGAACGCGTTGGCCTTGTCCGGCGTCTCGATCATCCGGTTCACTGCGTCGAGTTTCTTCCAGGTACGCTTCACTTGGGTGTAAGGCGAAGGGCTTTTCCAGCCGCCGAACAATTCTTCAGCGAGCTTCTGAAGCTCGGCAGCGTCGAAATCGCCGACCACGGCCAGCTCCGCATTCGAGGCGCCGTAGAAATCCGCGTAGAACTTCTTGGCGTCGGCGAGCGTGACCTTCTTATGGTTTTCGATGTCCTCGTCCAGCGTTGCGATGGCGCGCGGATCTCCGGGCGGATAAGGCGAGGCGTGNNNCGATTCAAGGCGTTGACCACCAGCGCCTGGGGCTCGCTACGGGCGTTCTCGATGCGTCCGATGGTGGATTGGCGGAGCTGCTCGAATTCGGATTCGGGGAAAGACGGCTCGCGCAGGACCTCGGCCGCCATGCGCAACGCGCCCGGTAAGCCGGCGCGCACCGTGTTGATCGAGACACTGGCGCCGGTCATCGAGCCGGACGCATTCATCTGCGCCTTGAGCTTATCGAGCTCGTCCTGGAGCTGCTGGCGGGTGTGTTTCTGGGTGCCGCGCATCAGCATCGCACCGGCCAACTGCGCCGCTGCACTCTTGCCGAAGACGCTCTTCTCATCGCCAAAATGCAGCGCGATCACCGCTGTGACGTTGCCGCCGCGGGTTTTCTTCGGCAACAGCGCAAGCTTCATTCCGCTGGGAAGCGTGGCACGCACCGTGCGTGCGTCGACGTTGCCGGGCGAGGGGTCGAACGCTTCGCCCTCCTCGACCGCTGCTTGCCCCTTGTAATCCTTTAATATCGCAGCGACGTCCGGTGTCGGCGGAATTTCCGAGCGGTCCGGCGCGGCGGTTGGCAAGAACCGGCCTAGCGTGCGGTTCGACGTCTTCAGATACAGCCTGGCCACGCGTGCAACGTCTTCCGGCTCCACCTTCTTGATGCGGTCGCGGTTGAGGAACAGCAGGCGCCAGTCGCCCATCGACTGCCACTCGCTCAGGTCGATGCCGACGTTCTCGGAATTATTCAGTGACAGCTCGATGCCCTTCAGAAGGCGCGTGCGCGCGCGGTCCACTTCCTCTTTCGACGGCGGCGCCTTCACCACGCCACCGATCACGTCGAGCATGATGTTTTCAGCATCGTCAAGCGAGCCTTCCTTTCGCACCTGGGCGCTAAAGACGGCGACACCGGGATCATGAAGCTGGAAGGTGAATCCGGTGGTGGAGATCGCTTTCTTGGTCTCGACCAGCGCCTTGTGGAGCCGCCCCGACGGCGTATCACTCAGGATAGAGGTGAGCACCTCCACGGCCGCAAAGTCGGGATGGGAACCGGCGGGGATATGATAGAGCGCGGTCACTGCCTGGATGTCGCCCGTACGCCGCAGCACCACTTCACGCTCGCCGTCCTGCGCCGGCTCCTCGGTGTAGGTCGGGATGAGCTTGCGCGCCGGCTTGGAAATCGCACCGAAGACCTCTTTGATCCAGGTGAGCGTCTTGTCTTGATCGAACCTTCCGGCCACCACAAGCATCGCGTTATCGGGCTGGTAATAGGTGCGATAGAAGGCCTGCAGCCGGTCAATCGGCACGTGCTCGATATCGCTTCGGGCGCCGATGGGGAGGCGGCCGTAGCCGTGCCACAGATACGCGGTCGAAAGCGCGCGCGCCAGGAGCACGTTGGTGGGGCTGTTCTCGCCCAGCTCGAACTCGCTGCGCACGACGGTCATTTCGCTGTCCAGGTCCTGGCGCGAGACGCGCGAGCTGATCATCCGGTCGGCTTCCATTTCGAGCGCATAGCGAAGATTCTCATCGCGCTGTTTTTCGTTATCCGCCGGAAGCGTTTCGAAGTAATTGGTGCGATCAAATGACGTGGAGCCGTTGTACTCGGCGCCGTGGTTGCGCAATTCAACTTTGATGTCGCCGCGATGCGTGGTGCCCTTAAACACCATGTGCTCGAGCAGATGGGCCATGCCGGTTTCGCCGTAGCCTTCATGGCGGGAACCGACCATGTAGGTGATGTTCACAGTGACCTTGGGCTTGGAATTGTCGGGGAACAGAAGCACCGCCATGCCGTTATCGAGGCGATATTCGGTGATGCCTTCGACGCTCGTGATCTTGGTTTGGGCGAAAGATGCGCAAGCCAGGAACGCGAGCGGAGCCGCGAGAATCCTCATGAACTCAGGCTAGCACCGCGGTGAAAGAAACAGAAAAAACGGCTGTCGACCGGTGATTCCCGGCGGATTTCGCTTGACTTTCCCCGTGTCACTATTTTAAGGTAACGATTCGACTTGGCCCGCGCAGGCTTGGCCGGCCGTGTCATTACTATGGCAGATGAGCAGGGCGCCGAGGCGCGGACGGTGGAACAGCTGTTAGGCTCCACGCTCGAAAGCGTGGATAGCGCCGAAGAGACAGTCCTGCGCGAGGCCCAGGAGCTGGGCTTCGATGAAGACGACCTGCATAAAATCGGGATGTCGGTCCGCGAGTGCATGGTGAACGCGGTGGTTCATGGCAACCGGTATAACGCGCGGAAGAAAGTCCGATTGACCGTTTCGCGCGCGGCAGACCGGCTGATCGTGGTAATCGCCGACGAAGGGGAAGGGTTCGATTTCAATGCGCTGCCCGATCCGCTGGCGAACGAGAATCTGCTGCGCCATTCGGGGCGCGGGTTGCTGCTGATTCAAGCCTTCATGGACGAATTTCAGATTCGCGCGCGGGAGCCGAAGGGTACCGAAGTGAAAATGGTAAAGTACATGGCGAAGTCCAGTTAAAGGAGGATCTCCGTGAGTGTGAAATTGACCACCCGACAGGTGGGCGATGTAACGGTCATCGATGCCGTGGGGCGTATCACGCTGGGCGAGGGCGCGAGCACGTTCCGCGATACGATTCGCAGCTTGGCTTCGAACGGCCACAAGAAAATGTTGCTCAACCTGGCCGAGGTTTCCTATATTGACAGCTCGGGAATCGGCGAGATGGTTTCCGGGTTCACTACCGTTGCCAATCAGGGTGGCACGGTTAAGCTGCTGAACCTCACCAAGCGCGTGAAGGATCTCCTGCAGATCACGAAACTCTATACAGTATTTGAAGTGTTCGAGGACGAAGCTGCGGCAGTTCGCAGTTTTGCCTGAGATTTGAAGGGTGGTGTTGCACCGCCACGGATGGTGCAGTTTGAGACCGGCGTGTTTTGGCCGGAGGTTCGGAATTCCAGAGAATTACGGCGGCTTTGGCTCACTGTAAAGAAGGGTGCACGCATCGGGAGGAGCGCCTGCTGGCTGTTCCCGGAAAGTGTTGGCGCCGTGTTGGCAACTGACGATCATGGTTCCGATTAGAGAGCTCAAGACTTATTCCATTCTTATCGCCGACGATCTAACGTTGGTCAGGGAAGGCTTGGCCGCCCTCTGCGAAGCCCAGCCCGGTTTCCGCGTAATGGGACAGTGCTCGGAGGGGGCGGTTGCGCTGCGGTTAATCACGGAAGAAAAGCCTGACATTGCCGTACTGGATCTCAACCTGCCCGACCTTTTCACTTTGGAGATCGTACGGCGCGTCAAAGAGGCGGACTTGCCTACGAAGCTTGTCGTACTTTCGACCCGCCGCGATCGCAAGACGGTGGTAGAGGCCTTGCGCTGCGGAGTCAGCGCGTTCCTATTGAAGTCCGGACCCTCGCATCAGTTGCTGGAGGCTTTCGCACAAGTCCTCGACGGGGGGATTTACGTCTCGCCCCAGCTCGAGTTGAGCAAGATATTCAACCCGGGCCAAAAATCGGCTCAGGAGGATCCCCTCGAACTGCTGAGCGCACGCGAGTACCAGGTGTTCTCGCTTCTGGTCGAAGGCGTTCGCGCAAAGGAGATCGCCGCCCGCCTGGAGCTTAGTCCCAAAACGGTCGACACCTATCGAGCCAGCCTGATGCGGAAGCTCGACATCCACGACGTCGCCGGACTGGTCAAGTTTGCCATCCAGCGTGACCTGACCTCGTCTCGATAGCGACATGCTAAACTGAAATCTATCCGGAGCCCGCAGTGGACCGCTATACCCGCAAGAACCTCAAGACCGATAAGTTTGCCCAGGAAGTCACCCATGGGTTCGAGTTCCTTAGCGAACACAGCACCGATGTAAAGCGGTACGCCGCTATCGCACTGGCCGTGCTCGTTTTGGCCGCGGGAATCTACTTCTATATGCGCCACCAGGCTGGCGCTCGGGCGGAAGCGCTCGCGCAGGCGCTCCGCATCGACGATGCGACGGTTGGCGGCGCCGTCAATCCCGCCAATCTCCACTACAACACCCAGGAGGAGAAGGACAAGGCGCGCACGAAAGCTTTCACGGACCTGGCAACCAAGTACCACGGCACCCAGGAAGGGGCGATCGCCGGCATTTACCTGGCTTCGGACCTCGCGGACAAGGCCAAGCTTCCCGAAGCCGAGAAAGTCTTTTTAGATGTGATGAATTCGGCTCCGAAGCCGTACGCCTCGCTCGCCCGGATGTCGTTGGCGCAAGTTTACGCGGCCGAAGGCAAGACTGCGGAAGCGGAAAAACTGCTGCGCGCTGCGATCGCCAGCCCGACGACTCTGGTTTCCAAGGAAGCGGCGACGATCGAGCTGGCGCACATCCTGGCGAAGACGAATCCGGCCGAGGCGCGTAAACTGCTCGAGCCGCTGCGCACCGAGCGCAGCGCCGTTAGCCGCGCGGCGGTGCAAGGGCTCGGAGACATTCCGCAATACGCCGGGAAATAGGTGCCGCCGGCCGCGCTCGCTCACCTCAGATTTCCATTGGAGCGCACCTGCGGACGCCGCTACCGCGAACCACCTCATCCTTATCGCAACGAGTTCCAGCGCGACCGCGACCGCGTGGTGCACGCCCGTGCATTCCGGCGCCTCGAAAACAAAACGCAGGTCTTCACGCCCGGCCTTTCGGATCATTTCCGCAATCGGCTGACGCACACCATCGAGGTTTCACAGATCGCGCGCACCGTGGCCGGGGTTCTGGGGATCGACGAAGATCTAACCGAGGCGCTCTCTCTGGCCCACGATATCGGCCATCCACCGTTCGCCCACGCCGGCGAGCAGGAGCTGGATCGCCTGCTGAGCGGCTTCGGCGAACGCTTCGATCACAACCTGCACGCGCTCAGGATCGTCGAGTCGTTTGAGCGTCCCTACCCGAGCTTTCCCGGGCTGAACCTGACGTTCGAGGTGAGGGAGGGCATTGTGAAGCACTCCCGCGACTTCTCGCCTGGCGAGATTCCGGAGCTGGACGAATATTTTCCGGGTATGCGCCCGCCTCTCGAAGCCCAGCTTATTGATCTGTGCGACGAGATTGCATATAACACCGCCGATCTCGATGATGGATATCGCGCAGGACTGGTGGACATCGACGATGCTTGCCGCGCCGTGGACAAGGTTCAGGAACTGGCCGAGACTGCTGCTATCCAGTTTCCGGGCGCGCCGGAGCGGGTGCGGATGCACTCGGTCGTGCGGGGACTGATTAACTGGCTAGTTTCAGGCTTAATGGAGGGTACCGTGGCTGCGGCGGCCGCCCTTGCCAGCGTCGAGGAAGTTCGTGCCTGCGACGGCCGCGTCGCCCGATTCTCGCCGGAGACGGCTGCAGGAACGCGACAGCTCAAAAGTTTTCTGCGGGATACCGTGTACGAATCGGAGAGGCTCGTCTCGGACCGGCGGTACTCAACAGGGCGGATAGCGGGGCTGTTCGAATTCTTCCTGGCTCACCCCGACCGCTTGCCTGCCAACTACTTAGAGGAATCGGCCGACCAGCCGCTCCATCGTCGGGTATGCGATTACATCGCCGGGATGACCGATGGATTCCTGCTCCGGACCTGCGAACAGATGAACATACCGTAATGCCAAAAAACGCCAGTCAACTTCTTGCCAGGTCCGGCGTTTAATAGAGAGAGGGTCATGGAGATGCGCAAGACGCCGTTCACCGCGCTCGCTCTTATCTTCGCTGTAACGCTCGCTCCGGCGCGAAACACGAAGAAAACGCCGCAAGCCGATTACGCTCAGTTCCAGAAGAAGTTGTCGAAGGACCAGCAGGTGTTGCACGCGCTCGACCGCCTGACGTTCGGGCCGCGGCCCGGAGAAGTGGAAGCTGTTCGCAAGATGGGGCTGAAGAAGTGGATCGACGCGCAGCTTCATCCGGAGCGTATTCCCCTGAGCAGGGAACTCGAAGCCAGGCTTGCACCGCTCGATTCGTTGCGAATGACTCAAGCCGAAACGGTGGCGAGCTATCCTCCGCCACAATTGATCCGGGCCGTCGCGCAAGGCAGGCGGCCTCTGCCCGACGATCCGATCGCGCGCGCCGCGGTGGAACGGATCGCGCGGCGTTTCAAGGTGAAGAAGGACGGCGGCGACGGCGATGGTGCGGTGGAGCCGGTGACACCGTTGGACGAACTGCTGAGCAAGGGCGAAATCAGGGCGCTGCGCACCGGCACGATTGAACAGAAGAAAGAGGTGCTGGCGTCGCTCCCGCAGGAGAAAATGGACGACCTTGTGATTGCGATGCCGCCGGGAATGCGCAACCAGTTGATGGCGGCGGCGAGCCCGGTCATGCGGCGTAAGATGCTGCTCGCCAACCAGCCTCAACAGGTGGTCGCCTTCGATCTTGCCGAAGGCAAACTGTACCGCGCGATCCTGAGTGACCGGCAGCTTGAAGAAGAGCTGGTCGATTTCTGGTATAACCACTTCAACGTTTTCCTGGATAAGGGCGCGGACCGGTTCATGGTGCCAACCTATGAACGCGAGGCGATCCGCCCTTACGTGCTGGGCCATTTCCGCGCTCTGCTCGAAGCCACGGCTTCGAGCCCGGCCATGCTTTTCTATCTCGATAACTGGCAGAGCGTTGCGCCGGACACGTTGCGGAGGCCCGCCGGTAACCGGCCGCAGCGCGGTCTGAACGAAAACTACGCGCGCGAACTGATGGAGCTGCATACGCTCGGAGTCGACGGCGGCTATACGCAGAAGGACATCATTGAAGTGGCGCGGTGTTTCACGGGCTGGACGATCAAGAACCCGCAGCAGGGCGGCAATTTCATTTACAACGATCGCGTCCATGACAAGGGCGAGAAAGTCGTGCTCGGCGTCACGATCCAGGCGGGCGGCGGCAAGGAAGATGCCGAAAAGGTTCTCGACATTCTGGCCGCGCATCCCTCGACGGCGAAGTTCATCCCCAGGAAACTGGCGCAGCGGTTCGTGGCCGACAATCCCCCGCCCGAACTGGTCGAGCGGATGGCGAAGACATTCCGTGACACTCACGGCGATATCCGCGCAGTGATGAAGACCATGCTTAGCTCGAAAGAGTTCTTCTCGGAGGGCGCCTATCACGCGAAAATAAAAACTCCCTTCGAGATGGTAGTCAGCGCGATCCGCGCCACGGCCGGCGAGGTCGAGTTCGCGTTCCCGCTGGCGAACCAGATCGCGCAGCTCGGCGAGCCCCTTTATCGCAAGCAGGAGCCGACGGGCTATTCCAACGCCAACGCCGAGTGGATCAACTCTGCGTCCTTGCTCGCGCGCATGAATTTCGCGCTGGCGCTGGCACAGAACAAGCTGCCCGGCGTCAAACTGGATCCCACGCGGTTCAAAGACGAACCGGGACAGGTGGCGCGCCAGGTTTTGTTCACGGATGCCTCGCCGCAGACGCGCGAAGCGATCGAGAAAGCGCTCGCCGAGCACAAGGATAAGAACCCGCAGGCCGCCCCGACGCCGGCGATGATGGCGGGCCTGGTGATCGGATCGCCGGACTTCCAGAGGAGGTAACCAGCATGACAACCCGAAGAATCTTCCTGAAAAGCTCCGCGCTCGCGATGTTCGGAGTCGGCTCGACCCCGATCTGGCTCTCGCGCGCTTTATACGCGGCCGATGCGCCTAACCCGCGAAAGAAGGTGCTGGTCGCGATTTTCCAGCGGGGTGCGGTGGACGGCTTGAACGTCGTGGTGCCGCACGGTGAGCAACGCTACTACGAATTGCGGCCTACCATCGCAATCCCGAAACCTAATGGGACCCCGGACGCAGCGATCGACCTGGACGGCTTCTTCGGCCTCCACCCGTCGCTCGCGCCGCTGAAGCCCATGTATGACTCGGGACACCTCGCGATCGTGCATGCCGCCGGATCGCCGGATCCGACGCGGTCGCATTTTGACGCGCAGGACTTCATGGAGTCGGGAACGCCGGGTCGAAAGGCGACTAACGATGGATGGTTGAATCGCGCGTTGCCGCCCGTGATTGAAGGCCGTCCGTCACCGGTACGCGCGGTGAGTCTTGGGGCTCAGCTGTCGCGCTCGTTACGCGGGCGGAACGACGCCGTGGCCATCAACAACCTGAACTCTTTCCAGGTGAGCGACCCGCGCGAAGCGGCGACATTCGAGAGCATGTACACGAACACGCCCGACAAGTTTCTCAACGGCACGGGGCGGGAAACTTTCGAGGCCGTCAAGTTAATGCAATCGATCCAGAAACAAAGCTATACGCCCGCGAACGGCGCCCGTTATCCAAACGGGCGGCTCGGCCAGTCCATGATGCAGATCGCCAGGCTGATCAAGT
>QHXU01000121.1:18977-21695 GCA_003223065.1 Acidobacteriota bacterium
CAAGCCGACGGTTGGCCAGCTTGCGAACCTCCTAAACGATTTCGCGCAGGCACTAGCCGCGTTCAATCAGGATCTGGGAGATCGGATGGCAGACGTAAGCGTCGTCACAATGAGCGAGTTCGGGCGCACCGCAAAGGAGAACGGCAATCGCGGCACCGATCACGGCCACGCCAACGTGATGTTCAGCTTCGGTGGCAGCATAAAAGGCGGCAAGGTCTATGGAGACTGGCCGGGTTTGGAATCCGAGCAGCTGTATGAGAATCGCGACCTGAATCTCACCACGGACTTTCGGGATGTCCTCGGCGAACTGGTCACAAGGCACTTGGGTAATCGTGAACTGAAGACCGTGTTCCCCGGTTACGACCAGCCGAGATTCCGCGGGCTAGTAGCGTGATTCTCCACCTGAGACGCCGACGGGCCCTACTTAACACCACCAAAGCAGCCGATAAGATTCCTGGAGACGAATAATTCGCTATGTTGTGGCTCTATCTTCTGGGTATAGTGACGTTTCTTATCATTGTGTTGCGAAGGGTTTTGCGCAAGCAGAAACCCCTCCACGACGAACTTTACTCAAAGAAGGTGGCCATCGAGTACGTGTATACGGGCGTGGCGTGGGTTGGAGAGGACAGCAAGTTGGGGTCGGTGAATCCGGCGTTGGCGCGCGCGCTCCAGATCGACCAGAATTCCTTGATCGGGCGGGACTGGTACGAGATCTTCGCCGTGGGTGATCGGAACCAGGTGCGCGAGGCGTACAAGCAAATGCTGCTGATGGGCAAGGCGTCGCTCGAAGTGCGCGGATTGCGCGCCGACGGTTCGTTCGCGTTATTCGACGTACTCCTGGTAGCGGTCCACGATCACAAAACCCGCCTTGTTGGCCATCATTGCTTGACGAAGGACCGGACCCGAGAGCACGAACTCGAGCAGCGCGTCGAGGAATTGTCCGGTAGTGCTGTTTAGTTACGCGGAACCCTTTCCCAAGCGTTCCAGCACCCGGTCGATCAAACGCTCCACTACTGCGTTTTGGAGCGGCGTGACGCCGCTTTTCTCCGGACGCTCCCATTCGCGCAGGATCCTCTCGACCACCCCTTCGATAACGCGGCCGCGTATATCATCGAGAACGCCAGCCTGTGACGGATCCGCCGCGCGGGTCGCGCCCGATTTTTGAAAATAAGCCTCAAGCTGCTTTTCGAGGTTGTCGCGAGCTTCATCCGGCTGGTCCCGGCCCTGCGTGCCGGTTTCTGCCCTTAGACGCGACTGTAGCTCCTGAATGAGCGCGCGCGCTTTTTCTGCAGCATCGGTTATGTCTGGTTCCGGCTTATTTTCTGCGTTCTTCCGGGACGCCACTTTGCCTCGCTTGGATGATCAGTGTATTATAACGGAGAAGTTACCGCCGGATGTGCACTGCAATATCCAGGAGGTAATCGTTGACAGTACCCAACATATTGCATAGAATATGAAGCGTCCGTCCTCCCTCGAGAATTGGGCCTGATGACCTCTCCGCAAGCCAATCCGTTCTGGAAGAATTCGGGCGCCGTCAATCATCCGGTGCGGTTCCGGTTTCGGGTCACGTGGTCCACCCTCTCCACGCCGCTAAACAACGCCTGGAGCCAAAACACGCTGCCAGCCAAAACGCCAGTCGCGTTTACCACGCCTGCATTTGCGCCGGCGGTTGACCCGCCGCCGCTGGCTTCGATTGCCTTGCCCGCGCTTTCAAGAGTGCGTGAAGCTCCGGTTGCGCCAAGTTCCACGGCCCAGTGGGAGATGGTCGTTCCCAAGATGGTTCGGCCTCCTGCCAAGCCAGCGACGGCTCCTCCTCCGGCACCGCCAGCGAGAGCTGAAGCGCCCGTCAATTCCGAGTCCACACCGTCTCTCTACACAGCTCCTGAGCGATTCTTATCGTTGCTGCGCTGGAAGCTGCTTTTGATTGGCGCTGCACTGTCGGGTTTGGTCCTCTGGTTGTGGTTGCGCAGCCCGGTTTCTCCGTCCGACGCCCAAATCCAATCAACCGTGCGCGCCAGCACCTGGTCCCGGCGGGATGCATATACTGCCGGATCCAAACGCGGAAGGCAGATTGTTCTCTACGACGGATCGAGAGACGAATCGGATTACCGGGTCGAGTTCGCCTGGGTACCGGACTCGAAAGGCGTCGGCCTGGCTTTTCGAGTTCGCGATAGCGGCAACTACAGTGCCGCGCGGCTCAGCGTGCTTCAGTCCGGGCGCACTCCGACTCTCTCGGTAGAGCGCTTTACTGTCTCGGCGGGCCTCGAAAGCCGGCATTCCCAGAGAGTAATCACATTGCCGGGGAATGATTCCGCCGTTAACGTCCGCATGGACGCGTCCGGCCCATCGTTCTCGTTATACGTGAACGGCCAGCCCGTGGACTTATGGACCGATCAGCGCTTTCTTACGGGCGGAATTGGTTTTTATGACGAACGGAAAGACCAGGCCACGGTTCGGTCGCTCCGCTACACGTTCTTCAAGAAAGGCGCGGTCCAGGCCGTGGTGACCGCGGTCAAATGATGAGCCCGCAAGGAAACGGCTCCTCGGCTGCCGCACCCGCACGCGCGCTCAGCAACCCGATTCGTGAGGCCGTCGCGTTGCGTTCCGAGGGCCGCCTGCAGGAGGCGCTCGACGTGCTCGTATCGCCCGGCGAGTTCTCCGTCGATTTCTATACGCTGCGCGGGGACATCCAGCTCGAGTTAGGCCGGATCAACGAAG
>QHXU01000121.1:21732-22422 GCA_003223065.1 Acidobacteriota bacterium
GCAATCTCCACGCGCAATACAGTCTGGGTGTCTGCCTCCGCCTGTTGGAATGGTGGCAGCCGGCCGCGGAGGCGTTCGAGCAAGTCCTGGGCGCCGATCCCTACCGCGATGAGGTGCGCATCGGTCTGGGCGATTGCCTCCTGCATCTGAATCGCTTTGAAGAGGCGCTGGCCTGCTTCGAGCTCTGCTGGTCCGACGGCGCCCGCGGCCGAGCCACGTTCGGCAAGGCGGTTGCACTGCAGTTGCTTCGCCGGTTTGATGAGGCAGACACAAACTATGAGCGGCTGCTGACGCTCGATCCGAAATCGGAAGAGGCGCTGGCGAACCTCATCGCCATGAGCTTAGAGGTGGTCGATCTGGGGCGCGTGGAGCGTTACTCCGGGAGGCTCCTGGAACTGTGCCCGAAATCTGTTGCG
The DNA here is from genome assembly GCA_003223065.1 of Acidobacteriota bacterium. GTDB lineage: Bacteria > Acidobacteriota > Terriglobia > Bryobacterales > Bryobacteraceae > Palsa-187. The sequence goes on from QHXU01000121.1 coordinate 22,149, forward strand.
GCCCTGAAAGGACTCGCCTTGGTCGCCCTCGAGCGCCGGGAGTACGAGAGCGCCGCCCGCTACTTCGCATGCATCCTCGAACAAGCCCCGGAATCCCTTATCCCCGGGAAAGAGAAAGAAGAGGATGGAGATCCGAGTATCGAATACCGACTGAGCCCGGAACTGGTCGATCGCTTGAACCAGGCCGGGCGCAATAGACATTGAAGGAGAGAAAATGGCGCGTTTGCGAATCCGAATCGAGTTGAACCGGGGCGGGGTTGGAGTTCCGCTGCAT
>QHXU01000121.1:22439-29716 GCA_003223065.1 Acidobacteriota bacterium
CTTCCATATGCTGGCGGAAGACGTCCGCATCGAGAAAGCCAAGGGAGAATGGCTTGGATTCGATTTCGATAACGAATCGCTGAACTTTACCGCGGAGTACGTGGGCCACGTGACGGCCGAGCAGGTGCAGGCGTTCTACGCCGCGTTCGATGGCACAACGCCGCTGCGCCGCGGCACCATCGCGCAGTTCGCATGCATTACCGAAGCGATTGGGGAAGACGAGCTGATCGGCTTCGGCCTGTTCCAATCCGAAGAAGTTGAAGAACCGACCGAATGGCGCTGTCTCTCCCGCCGTGACGCCCTACGCATCTCGGACGAGATTCGCCTCCTGGTCGACGCCAGCGACGAGTTCGATCAGGAGTCCCATTTGCCCGCGGTCACCGACGCGACGATCGGCGCCCGTCTTTTCGGGGACCGGCGTGACAGAAGCTTCGATCAAGCCAAGCTGACCGATTACATGCGCGAGGTGGAATCGAATCTCTCCAAGCGGATCACACGTGTGGAGAACGAGCTGGACGGTCATTCCGGCCAGATTCAAGATCTCCGCACCAAATCAGCCGCAACAGAGGAGAGCTTCCGGAACCTTCTTTCGGCGGTCGAAACGTTCTGCGACCAGGCTACCCACCAATTACAGCGGATTTCGCAACCCGTGACTATGGCGCCAGGTCAACCAGCAGCTTTGTCTCCAGCGAAACAACCAGCTTTGCCTCCGGCGCAACCAGCGGCTTTGCCTCCGGCTCCGCGGGAGGAGCGCCCGCGCAAGCTCGCCGGCAAATGGCGGCCATTGGTGATTGCCGCAGGGCTGGTCGTGGCGATTGTTTTTTCGGGCCTGCTGCTATGGCCTACACGCCCGCCCGAACTCGCGAGTCCACCGGTGGATCAAAAGGTCGCCGCCGCGAGTCCCGCCGCCGTCCCATCGCCACCGCCGCCAGTGGAGAGCCCAAAACCAGCGGTGCCGCGAGCCATGCGAATCTATGTTGAAGCCTCCGAGCCAACATGGGTCTCCCTCACTGAGGCGGACGGCAACAGGCTGATGGTTCGGATGCTCGAGCCTGGAGACACCCGGACCTTCGAGCTGGCGAAGACCGTCACCCTCCGTACCGGAAACGCCGGCGGCTTGATCGTTCGCCTGAACGGCAAATCCATCGGCCCGCTTGGCCCGCACGGCAAGGTTCAGGAGATCGAGTTTAAGGACGGCTCGTTCAGAATTGGGTCCGGCGACTAGCGGCAGGTGGACGCTCTAAACTATCGAAGGTAAACGACATCAGGAGTGTTCCCCAATGGCTAGAGTGTGTGAAATCTGTGGACGCGGTCCCCGGTTCGGGAATCGCATCAGCCATGCCCACAATGTGACCAAGCGCCGGTGGAACGTGAACCTGCAGCAGGTCCGCGCGATCGTGAACGGCGCGGCAAAGCGGATCCGCGCCTGCACGTCGTGCATCCGCAGCGGGAAAGTGCAAAAGGCCGCGTAACCCGCCTTCGACCCGCCGAGTATCTCATTTCAACCACGTCACCTTGACCGGATTGGCGTGCTCACACGCCATGGAGTCCGTGACACCGGAGGCGATGTCGGCGCACGCGTTCTGGATCGCCGTACGAAGCGCGAAGTCCTGGGTAGAGCCGGAAGTCGTGCGGCAAGACGTTCGCCCGTTGAACTGCATACAAACCTCGACACGGTGGGTGGCCATGTTCATGGTGGAATAGACGATCAGCACCAGAATCGCCACAAAAAACAGAAGACCTATAAGAACCGGTTTCTTCACTTCGGTGCGTCACCCGTGCGTGTTTGCGTGGCGGCGGGCTCGGAGAAGAACGAACCCATACGCCGGAATTTTTCATAGCGCTCGTCAATGAGTTGTTGCGGTGACAGGACGGAGAGCTCGGCCAGGCTCTGGCGCAGGACCACGCGGAGCGCTTCCGCAGCCTGGTCGGGATCGGAATGGGCGCCTGGAGCAGGCTCCGGCACGATACCATCGATCAGCCCCAATTCCTTGAGATCCGGCGCGGTCATTTTCAGCGCCGCGGCGGCTTGCGCGGCCTTTCCGGAATCGCGATAGATAATGGCTGCACAGCTTTCCGGCGAGATCACGCTGTACACTGCATTCTCGAGCATGAGAATCCGATTTCCGACGCCGAGCGCCAGTGCGCCGCCGCTGCCCCCCTCGCCGATCACGACTACGATAATGGGAACACCTATCCGCGACATCTCACGAAGATTTTGGGCTATGGCTTCGGCCTGGCCGCGCTCCTCCGCGTCCTTTCCGGGATACGCGCCCGGAGTATCGAGGAGCGTCACGATCGGCCGCGAAAATTTAGCCGCCAGCTCCATTAAACGCATCGCCTTCCGGTAGCCCTCCGGCCTCGGCATGCCCCAGTTACGCAAGACTTTCTGTTTGGTGTCGCGCCCCTTCTGCTGCCCGATGATCATCACCGGGCGTCCTTCGAACCAGGCCATGCCGGCGACAATGGCGTGGTCATCGGCGAACGCGCGGTCGCCGTGCAACTCGTGAAAATCGGTAAAGAGCCGCTGGATATAGTCGAGCGAGTGGGGGCGCTTGGGATGCCTCGCCAGTTGCACCCGCTCCCAGCTCGGATTGATCGGTTGTGGAGATCGCGAATCCGGCATTCAACAAACGGCAAGGGTCAGCCGGCCAGAATCTCCATCGCCTCAGCCCCGCAGATACGCGCCACCTCGGCGCAGAATTCCTTGTCCGGGCGCACCTTAGCCGCAATGTCCAGGATAACCGAGAAATCTCTCGCCTTTTCGAGCCGCAGCCGGACTTCCGTCTCGCCGGCCTTTTTATCGAATAGCTGCCGGAGCGCGGCAGGGCGATCCCCATCGCCCGAGCCATTGTTGTGCAAGGGAACGCGGATCGAGATCAGCGAAGGCAGGCTTACTCGCGCGACTTCGAGCGGCACGATGTCTTGCACCGAGATCTTCGGCGGCGCGTTGTCTTCGGGCAGCACGAGCCCGCGCACCAGCACGGCCTTGTCTTCGACCAGCAGGGGCATTAAGCGCTCGTATTGGGTGGAGAAGACCATCGCCTCGACCGAACCCTCCAGGTCCTCGATCTGCATCGATGCCCACAGCTTGCCTTCTTTGCTTCGGCGCCGCTGCAGGCCGGTCAGAATCCCGCACAGCGCCACTTCTGTATTCTTGGCGAGACCTTCAACAGTCTCCGAGTTGTGGGTGGCCAGCTCCTTCACCTTTTCCAGGTACTGATCCAGCGGGTGGCCAGTGATATAAAAACCCAACATCTCTTTTTCGCCGGTGAGCTTTTCCTGGTCCGTCCAGTCGGGCACTTTAGGAAGAGGGTGGTCGGCGGGCGGCTGCTCCTCGATGAGCGTGGTGAACAAACCTGATTGCCCGCTCGCGCGATCTCTCCAGGCGCGCGCACCAGTCTCCATCGCGCTATCAATGACGGCGAATAACTGCGCGCGCGTTCCTTCGAGCGAGTCCATCGCTCCAGCCTTGATGAAGCTCTCAATCATGCGCCGGTTGACGGCGCCCAAATCGACACGTTCGCAGAAATCGTAAAGCGAGCCGAAACAGCCACCTTCGGTGCGCGCCTTGGCGATCGATTCCACGGCCGCGAGCCCGACGTTCTTGATCGCGCCGAGGCCGAAACGAATGCCGGTCTGGTCTCCCTTTTCAACGGGCGTGAAGGTGAACTCGGAAGAATTCACGTCCGGAGCCAAAACGCGGATGCCCATCTCCCGGCATTCGTTGATGTACTTCACGACTTTCGCGGTGTTGCCGGCTTCCGAAGTCAACAAGGCCGACATGAACTCCAGAGGATAGTGCGCCTTGAGATACGCCGTCACGAACGCCAGGTAGGCATATGCCGCCGAGTGCGACTTGTTAAAGCCGTAGCCGGCGAATTTTTCCATCAGGTCGAATATTTTTTCGGCTTTCCGCTGTGGATGGCCGTTGGCCTTCGCGCCGGCGACGAAGCGCTCGCGCTGCTTGGCCATTTCTTCGGCCTTCTTCTTGCCCATCGCGCGGCGCAGCAGATCGGCCTCGCCAAGCGAGTAGCCGGCGATGCGGTTCGAGATTTGCATGACCTGCTCCTGGTAGACCATCACGCCGTAGGTCTCTTCCAGGATTTCCTTCATCGCCGGGAGATCGTAGACGACCTCCTTGCGGCCATGCTTACGCTCGATGAAATCGTCGATCATGCCCATGGGGCCTGGGCGATAGAGCGCGTTCAAAGCGATCAGGTCTTCAACACGGTCCGGCTGGTAGCGCCGCAGAATGTCGCGCATGCCTGCGGATTCAAACTGGAACACGCCGCTGGTGTAGCCCTTGCTGAAGATTCCCTCGTAGGTTTTCTTGTCATTGAGAGGAAGTTCTTCGACTTTGAGCTGAACGCCGCGGTGACGCTCGATGAGCTTCAGCGCGTCGTCAATGATGGTCAGTGTCGTCAGCCCAAGGAAGTCCATCTTGAGCAGCGACAGCTTTTCCAGTCCGACCATGTCGTACTGGGTGACAACTTCGTCCTTGTTTGTCTTGTATAGGGGGACCAGCTCTTTCAGCGGCACAGGCGAGATGACGACGCCGGCGGCGTGCACCGAAGCGTTCCGGGCCACACCCTCCAGGCGTTCCGCGATTTCGAGAACCTCCTTCACGCGCGGTTCCTTGCGCGCGAGCTCGTCGAGCTGCGGCTCCATCTTCCGCGCCTCTTTGAGCTTGATATTGAGCGGCTGCAAGGGGATGAGCTTCGTGATGCGGTCGACGTCGGCGAAACTCAGATCGAGCACGCGTCCGACATCCTTGATCGCCGCGCGCGCGCCCAGCGTTCCAAATGTGATGATCTGCGCCACCTGCTCGCGCCCATACCTTTCGGTCACGTACTGGATCACGTCGCCGCGGCCGCGCGTGCAGAAGTCAATGTCGATATCGGGGAGAGTTACGCGCTCCGGGTTGAGGAAGCGCTCGAACAGCAGGCCGTATTCGAGCGGATCGATGTCGGTGATCTCCATCGCGTAGCTCACGAGGCTGCCGGCGGCTGAGCCGCGCCCCGGTCCCACCGGGATTTGGTGCGACTTAGCGAACCGGATGAAATCCCAGACGATCAGGAAGTAGCCGGAGAACTTCATCTGCTGAATCGTCCGGATCTCCCGGTCCAGGCGCTCGGCATATTCGGCAAGACTGTGCTTCAGCCGTCCGGCAGCCGCCAGCGCCTCGAGGCGCACGCGCCGCTTCTCGAAGCCTTGGCGCGCCACATGTTCGAAGAAACTGTCTGCGGTGTGTTCCGGCGGGACGGCGAACTTCGGGAACGGTTCCGCCACCTGAGCGAGCTTCACATGGCAACGCTGTGCGATGTCCCAGGTGCGATCGAGAGCATCCTCTATTTCTCCGAACATCGGCATCATCTCGGCGCGGGATTTCAGATAAAACGCCTGGTGCTCGAACCGCATGCGGTTTGGATCGGACATCGTCTTGCCGGTCTGGATGCACAGCAGGATTTCGTGCGCGCGGGCGTCATCCTTGCGGAGATAATGCGAATCGTTCGTGACCACCAGCGGAATGCCGGTGTCGGCCGACAGCCGGCCGAGCATTGGGAGTAAGCGGCGGTCAGGCTCGAGGCCGTGGTCCTGCATTTCTAGAAAGAAGTTCTTGGGGCCGAAGAGGTCCGTGTACTCGTAAGACAGGCGGCGGGCTTCCTCGTAGCGGTCGGCGAGCAGCGTTTCGTTGATTTCGCCGCGCAGGCAGGCGGAGAGCGCGATGAGTCCCTTGGAGTGTCTCGACAGCAGATCTTTATCGATGCGCGGCTTGTAATAAAAACCATCGAGATAGCCCGTGGAGACGAGCTGGATCAGGTTGCGATAGCCTTCCTGGTTCTCACATAGGAGCACCAGATGGTTGTAGCGATTCGAGTCGCTCTTGACGGTGTGGCCCTGCTGGGCGACGTAGACTTCACACCCGATGATTGGCTGTATTCCTCGCTCTTTCGCCTTGTTGTAGAACTCGACCGCGCCGAACAGGTTGCCGTGATCGGTCATGGCGACGGCGGGCATTTTTTGCTCCGCCACCAGGTCCATCAATTGTGAGATTTCACATGCCCCGTCGAGCAGGGAGTAGTCGGTGTGACAATGTAAATGAACGAACGGAGCGGGCATGGAGATCCAATCCCAGGGGAGAATACCAGTATAGCGGGATGCAGAACCGGCCCGCCGCGGCGCCAGCAGGTTGCCTGAGTCTCAGTACAGAAGAATGGGTGGAGCACCACTGAAGTCCACCAACAGGCCGAGCTCGCGCACGTCGGCGGATGTTGGCGCGATCGCGCTGTCGAGCTCGAACTCCACCCGAACCACGTCGCGTGATACGCCCGGCCGAAGCATCTCGGCCGCAACCGGCCGGACGTAATTGTGGTCGCCCGGGCTGTTATACGTCTCGGGCGGCAGGATCGCGCCATTCACCGACGCGGCCAGCGTCATCGAAGACCGCTGCGCGAAGATCGGCGGCGGTAGATGAAAGCGGAACCGGAGCGTCGCGGGCTCGTCCGTCACGGGAGCCTCGAGAGCAAATGCGAACCGCCGCTTGGTCCAGCGCCAGGATCCGAACTCGAGATCGTGCCAGCCGGCGAGCAGGCTGGCATCTGACAGCAGGTCCGCCACGCGGCTGCGGAGCAGGCAAAAAGCACGCGCGTCTCCTTTGGAGCTTACCGGGTCCGATGCTGCGGAGTTGCCGACGGTCCGGTAATGGCACACCGTCCAGCCTGATCGCTTGAGGATTCGGCGCAGGCCGGCCTCCGAAAAAATCCAGAAATTCGTCGGGTCCTGGTTTAACTCGGTTTCATCCAGCAGGTACGCGACCCGGCAATCCGGGTGCTCAGAAAGCAGTAGCGCGACTTTTTCGCCAGTGTTTCCAGAATCGAATAGGGGTTCTTGAGATGGTAAAGAATGCCTAGCAGCAACGTGAGCCCATATCGCGCGTCGGGCAACTCGATGTATTGGTCGAGATCGGCAGTGTGGATCTCAACCCCCGAGCCGAACGCCTGCTTCAGCACATGAACGCCAGCCATCGCGTTATAGTTGGTGGGGCCGTAATCGATGACGCGGACGCTCACGCCCAACGATTCGAGAAAAAATGCCACATCGCCATCAGCGCATCCGATGTCGAGCACCGGGTCGTTCCCGATCATCTCGCGCAGCGCTTCTGTGTCGCCCGCTAGGAATTCGTCGAGCGGGGCGATCGAGCTGAGCGAGTCGTATGGGTACCATACCCCGCCCAGCAGGCAGATCCCGCCCTTGATCGCAGCCAGGCGGGTGCG
>QHXU01000122.1 GCA_003223065.1 Acidobacteriota bacterium
AAGCGCGGGCGGCGCTGTCGATTGGCTTGCAAACTCGTCCAGCGACTCGGGCCTCGAATGCATTTCATCCGTATTTCCAAGCACGCCTTGCCAGCCGAGATCGCGAATACGATCCACGATCTCCGCCGGACTTGCCCCTCCATCAGCCAGGTCGCCGCCATGGAGGATCAGGTCGGGAGAGGTTTCCCGCAGATCGGCCAGGACTGCTTCAAAAGCGGTTCTGTTGCCGTGGATGTCGGATACGATTGCAATGCGCATCCCGAACCCTAGCGCCATGATCTCACCCATTTCCGAAGCTTCAGCCTTGACACGAAGTACTTTAATATGTAAAGTACTTCAAGAGGTTTTATATGCGCGAGCCCACCGCACAATCTCCAAAGCGCCGATGGTGCCCGGCTGACATGACCAGGCCGCCGGTTCTTGATTTCGCTGCCCCCGCAGGACCGGTCAAGCCGCGCTATGCGCTCCTGATCAATCCGTTCTACCCGAAGGATCCAAACGCGAGCTTCGGCAAACACGTGCTTACGCCGACCCTCGCTTTGACCAGTTTCGCGGCGGCGACACCCGCACACTGGGAGGTTCGCTATTGGGACGAAAACCTGCTTGACGGGCGGCCGCCTTCTGCCCCGATGCCCGAGGTCGTGGGCATCACGGTCCATCTGACCTTCGCGAGCCGTGCCTTCGAGCTTGCGCAATGGTACCGCAGCCGCGGAAGCAAGGTCGTGCTCGGCGGGTTGCACGTGCTGTCGTGTCCCGCTGAGTGTGCGCCGCACGCCGACGCGCTCGCCGTGGGCGATGGCGTGCAGCTTTGGCCGCGGATTCTGGCCGATGTGGAGTCGGGCTGTCTGCAGTCGAAATACACGGCAACATATGAGACTGATTATCGCCAGGACCCCGCGCCCCGCCGGTCGATTCTCCCGCGAAGGAGCTTTCTCACCACCACCAGCCTGATCGCCACCCGCGGCTGTCACAACCGGTGCGGCTTTTGTTACCTCGCTACCGACGGCCTTCGAATGCCGTATCGAATGCGGGATCCCGGCCAGGTAGCCGCGGAGTTCTTGGCGGATGGGCAACCTTACGCCGTCTTCGTTGATAACAACCTGGGATCGAACCGTCCGTATCTGTTCAAGTTGTGTCAGGCGTTGCGGCCGCTTAACAAGATCTGGAGCGCGGCCGTCTCCATAGATGTCACCGACGATCCGGCTCTGATCCGTAGTATGGCCCTAGCCGGATGTACCGGCGTGTTCGTGGGATTCGAGTCGCTCACGGATGAGAATCTCGCCGACGCACGCAAGAAAACACCGAAGACTGCCGACTATGCGCGCCGGGTCCGCATGCTGCACGACAACGGCATCCAGGTGAATGGTTCGTTCGTCTTGGGATTCGATCACGACCGGAAAGACGTTTTCACCCGGACCGCCGGCTGGATCGAGGAGAACCGCCTGGAGTGCGCGACGTTTCACATCCTTACCCCCTATCCGGCGACGCCGCTGTTCCGGCAAATGGAAGCGGAGGGGCGCTTGTTGCACCGCGATTGGACACTGTACGACACGGCGCACGCGGTGTTCCGTCCAAGACACATGTCGCCTGAGGAGCTGGAAAACGGTTATGCCTGGATGTACCAGCGCCTCTTTTCGCACGCTTCCATTTGGCGGCGCCGGCCCGCGGATTGGCGCGCCGTTCCTACCTATCTGGCGATGTCGTATCTCTACAAGCGCTCCAACCGGTTCTGGCGATTGCTCATTAAACACCATAGCGTGCACGCCGTCTGGCGCCCGCTGGTCGAAATGACGCGGCTCCGGCACGTGCGATTCCGGGAGGAATTGTCCGCGAGCGAAACCATGAATCGGCCCGGGACCAACGTTGTGGCTGCCGGCGTGTAGCGATGGGAGCAATCTCCCACGTACAGGCGGAGCCGTTGGGCGGCCGGATCGGCCTAAGTTTTTCCGGCGGCTGTTCGCTGGTAGACGCTCTATAGCAAAACGGCGTAGAATGTCTACACAATGCGTCGTGATGCGCCTTCCCGCGTGGAGCTGCTTCAAGGCACGCTCGACCTGCTCATCCTCCGCGCCCGCGCCATGGCATTGATTCTGAATCCAGTCGATCAGGAGGCGCAATGAACTCCTTCTTTCGAAAACTGCGTTGGTTGACACGAAGGTCTGACAAGGAAGCCGAGCTCCGCGAGGAACTTCACTTCCACCTGGAGCAGGAAGCGGAACAGCGTCAGGACGACGGATTGACAGAGAGCGAGGCCCGATGGGCAGCGCGCCGTGAACTGGGAAACCTCGCACTAGTGGAGGAAAACACGCGGGCCGCGTGGAGCTGGACCCGACTGGAGCAGTTCGCGCGCGATGCCGGCTACGGGTTGCGCCAGATGCGCCGCAATCCATTGTTCTCAGGGATCGCAATCGCGACATTGGCGCTCGGCATCGGTGGGGTTACTGCGATGTTCAGCGCCTTCGACGCCGTGCTGATTCGCGCACTGCCCTATGCCGGCGCAAGCCGCCTCGTGATGATTTGGCTCGATATGGGCAGGAAGACCGACGTCACGTCGAGGCACGACGCCACACCAGCCGAGTGGATCGAATGGCGGCGTCTCAACACCGTGTTTACCGATCTCGCATGCACCCAGTCAGGCGACGTGTCGCTGTCCGGCGAAGGCGAACCCGAACAGGTTCCCTCGCGAAAAGTTACGTGGAACTTCTGGAGCGTGCTTGGCGTGCAGCCAGCCCTTGGGCGCTCCTTCACCGAGGACGAGGACAACAACGGCGCGCGATTGGTCGTGATCAGCCACGCGCTGTGGCTGCGCCGCTTTGGCGGTGCGAACGATATCGTCGGACGCAAGATTTCGCTGAACGACACGCCTTACGAAGTGATTGGCGTGATGCCGCAAAACTTCTATTTCCTGCCTTCGCGTGACATCGACATCTGGATGCCGGCGTCGTTCCCTGCCTGGATGCAAAGGAATTTCACCTGGCACAACGCGCACATCGTCGCGCGGCTCAAGCCCGGCGTGACGCTCGAACACGCAAGACAGGCCATGTCCGCATTGAGCCTGCAGGTGACAGCCAAGGATTTCCGGGGTCCCCACTCGGTGATCGTTGTGCCTCTGCGGGAAGAGATCGCGGGCAAAATGCAAAACGCGCTGATCTTGCTGCTGTGCGCCTCAGCCGCCGTGCTGTTGATCGCGTGCGTCAATCTGGCGAATCTTTTGCTTTCGCGCAGCGCGGCGCGGGGCCGGGAAGTCGTGGTACGTATGGCGCTTGGCGCGGGTCGCGGAAGGCTGGCCGCGCAATTCCTTACGGAAAGCTTGGTGCTCGCCGCGTTCGGTATGCTTGGCGGACTCGCTCTCGCCCTTCCCGCCATGCGATTTCTGGAAAGGCTTGTACCGGAGTCTATGGGCGCGGCGCGCCTCACGCTCGATTGGCGTGTGCTGGCATTTTCCGCCGCCGTCGCGCTCGCCGCCGCGGTGATTTTCGGATTCGCGCCCGCGCTGCAAGGGTCGCGGCTGGCGCCGCAGCAAGGACTCCGCGATGGCGGACGCGGCACAGCGGGCGCGCGCAGACATTGGTTCCAGCATTCGCTCATCATTGTCGAGACGGCGCTCGCCGTTGTGCTGCTGACCTGCGGCGGCCTGCTCCTCGAAACCTTTCAACACCTGCGAAACAGGGACGTCGGGATGAGGACCGAGAGACTATTGACGTTTGAAACTCCTCTGTTCCGCTACAAAGACTTCGACCGCCGCGTCGCTTTCATCAACGCGGAACTGGAGAAGGTGCGCGAGCTTCCCGGCGTCATCAGCGCCGGATCCATCGACATGATCCCGTTCACCAACTTCGCAAATGCGACTTTCTACCGGCTGGAGGGCCAGCCCGCCGACGCTGTGCCCGGCCAGGTCGCGCTCATTCGCAATGTGAGCCGCGACTACTTTGCAACCGTCGGCGCCCGTCTGCGCGAGGGCCGGATGTTCAGCACTACGGATCAAAAGTCCGATTCTCCGGTCGCGATCGTGAACGAGCCGTTCACGAATCGCCACTTCGCCGGCCAGTCGCCTCTCGGCAAAAAGTTCCAGTTTGGGAACATAGGCAATAAGGGCCACTGGTATACGATCGTCGGCGTCGTCAAGCAGATCCCCGAAAGCAGCGTGCTTGCGGAAGCTAAGCCGGCAGTTTATCGCGTGCGCGAGCAATGCGACCAGATTGATAACCTGAGCGCCGGGATCGTGGTTCGAACGGCCGTCGAGCCTGCGTCGCTCATCTCGGCGGTCCGTCACGCTATCTGGTCGCTAGACAGGAATCAACCGCTGGCGCGCATCCGGACGATGGAAGAGATCGTCGACCGCCAGTTGTCAACTCCGTCCCAGAGCACGGCGTTGTTAGGCGCATTCGCTCTGCTGGCGCTGCTGCTCGCATCGCTCGGAATCTACGGAGTACTCTCCTACGCCGTAACACAGCGGACCAACGAAATCGGCGTGCGCATGGCTTTAGGGGCGACGTCGAGCGAGATATTACTCTCGTTCGGCAAACGGGGCTTGGCTTTGACGCTCACCGGACTCGCCATCGGCTTAGTCCTGGCAGCGATCGCAGCGCGCTCGATGACCGCTCTACTCTACGGCGTCAAGCCCAACTATGTCCCAATTGTCACCCTGGTATCTCTCATTCTCCTGGCGGTCGCAGCCTCGGCGTGTTTCGTCCCGGCGCGCCGCGCGTCACGCGTCGATCCAGTGGTTGCCCTCCGGAATGAATAGGGCCGCGCATCGTGCCGGTAAGAAGACGCGGAGGAGTTGGCACTGCCCGATCCTCCACGAGTGCCTGCCGGCCTGCCGGATCAAACAATTCACATGGACGGAGGAACCGGAGGGCCAGACGCATATCGGCGGGGAAACCGTCATGCCGAAACATAGAATAGGTGTATGAAGAAAAGCGTTCCGAAGTCGGTTGACGAGTACATTGCCGCGCAGCCCGAGGCGGTGCGGCCGAAGCTCGAACAGGTGCGCGCCGTGATCAGGAGGGCCGTTCCAGAGGCAGTTGAGGGCATCGGGTATCGCATGCCCGGATACAAGCTGCACGGAAAGCCGTTGCTATATTTCGCCGGCTTCAGGGAACACTATTCGCTGTTTGCCGCGTCGGGGACGTTCTTCGCGGCGCTCGAAGATGAACTCAGAGGCTATGAGCTGCGAAAGGGGACGGTCCATTTCCCATTCACCAAACCGGTTCCGGTGAAGCTCATCAGCCGGATCGCGAAGCTGCGTGCTGCTGGGATCGCCTCTGCGACCAAAGAACCACTGCTGGGCCGGGAGAAACAAAGGCGCAAGTCGGCGAGTAGGAGATAGAGTGGGCGACTCACTATGTCGGAGTTCATCGATCGAGTTCCTGGATCGACGCTTGAGGTTTTCCTGATATACTCGTTGGCATTCATCCGCGGGAGGGAATCGTGAGGACAATGGCTGCTTGGGTGAGCACGGGCGCGCTCGCGCTCGGCGTGATAATTGGTGGCGTGACGGTTCATGTCGCGACGGCACAACCGGTGGCCGTGGAGACCTGTGGGTCAGCCACGCTGCAGCTAAGGACGACGCTCTACTTCGGCGGTGCGCGCCCGAAAGGATCGGTCAGCGAACTCGAATGGCAGCTGTTTCTGCGCGATGAGGTCACGCCGCGATTTCCGAACGGCATGACAGTGTGGGACGCCGAGGGACAATGGCGCGGACCTGAGGGCAACATCGGTCATGAGCGGACAAAGGTGCTGCTCCTGGTACATCCCGATACGAAATCGGCGCGCCAGGAGGTTCGGACGGTGATCGACAAATATAGAAAGTCGTTTGAGCAGGAATCGGTACTTTGGGAAACAGCGCACGTGTGCGCCGCGTTGTGACGCAGCAGGAATATGTTCTGCGGGCCAATTGCAACGATCAACGACAGGGACGGAAAGAACCCCCGCGCATAGGGACCGTTCACTTGCCCGGCTCCAAGAGCAAGATACTGGTTTCAACATCGGGGCAAATCTCGCGCAATCCATTTACCAGCGCCTCGCCTCCGTGCAGCAACTCATCAAGGGGCATCGGCGACAATCTGTCGATTACAAACCAGAGATTCCGGCTCGCTTCCGACAATGCCGTTCGCCGGCATTGCCGCCAATTCCACCTTCGGCAGGTAATGCCATTGGCGTCGTACCAGACGATTTCACCTTTCTCGGGGTTCTCTACCACCGGTGTTCCATTGCGCGTGGTATCGAAACTCTCGGAACCGGCCGCGAATCCGAGACAAGGCGAACCTGCGTAACGGTCTGCATCCTCTCCGCCGAACGGCGCCCCAAATCGGACGCTCAGCGAATTGTACAGATCGACGACAGGGTCAATCCTTGGCAAACTGCCGTCCCTTTGCAGGCGTTTCCAGAGCGAGTCTACGGAAGATGGGGTCTTCTTCGGATTCGCGCCAAACCCTCGAAATGCAGCCCGCCAGGCTTCAAGGTGAGCATCCATCCAACTCGGCGGCGCGAGAGCGTTCAGATCGAAGTGTGCTTCGGCCTGAATGGAAAACCCTCGTGCCGTAACGCTGAGCGCGCGGTAGTCCGGGTGCCGTCGCCAGACCTCTTCCGCAATGCGGGGCTGAAATGCGCCGGTCATCACCGTGCTAGTATAACAAAATGAACGCCTCGGTCAATATACTGAACGACTCGATTTCCCGCCAAACGATTGTCGCCATAGCACGGCGCGTGGCAGCGTTTAGAAAGCGTCAGGGGCTTTCTTTGGATCAGCTTGCCGCTCGTGCGGGTGTGAGCAAGGGTAGTCTGGCCGGGCTGGAAAAGGCGACAGGCAATCCCAGCATCAGCTTGCTTTGCCAAACGGCGGCAGCTCTGGGTGTATCCGTCTCTGACCTTCTCGCGACATCAACGCCGCGAAAGGCCGAGGCTTTTGAGCTCGGCGGAGGAAAGGTGCTGTGGCGCGGCCAGGCGGGCGGGACGGCGCGCCTGCTGTACGGGACACGAGGACCTCTCATGTTCGAACTGTGGGAATGGGTGATTCTTCCGACGGAACGATATGAAGCCAAGGCCCATTCTCCCGGCACAAGGGAGATCCTCTATGCAATGAAGGGGAACCTTGGAGCGGTCGTCGACGGCGAAGTCTTTGAAATCGGGCCGGGGCAGGGGTTGTCCATGGAGACCGACGTTCCACACGCCTACTATTGCGCTGGCAAACAGCCAGCTCGCTTTCGCATGATTGTTGTGGAGATGCCCACTAACGGCGGTTTGCGCAAGAACGGGCCTGCCGGAGCGAAGAAGTCACGATGACCCAAGGCACACGGCATTGTATTGGTTGTTGTATGACGGGAAATCGGCTTCGGTCCGGTGATGTCTCGCAACCGCCACTTTGCGCGCGCAGGCGCTGCGCGGTACGGCGGCCGCGAGCACGGCCAAAGGCGGAGGGATAGCCGGAGCAGGATGGGAGAGGACTTCCCAGCTTATTTAAAGACGAGGTGAGCCACGTTGGATTCGAGATTCCAGTAGATCATCGCGAGCGCGGTCAGATCGAACGCGGCGTGCGCAAACATCAGCATCCAGATCCGCCCTGTGACTGCGAAGATCGTTCCGAACACAAGCCCGACGATCGTGGCCTGTTCGGTGCCGGCCAGCCCCTGGACAGCGTAGTGGCCCAGTCCAAACC
>QHXU01000123.1:0-3875 GCA_003223065.1 Acidobacteriota bacterium
GACCACGGCGACGATTATCGCAAGCGTGACCACAGCCCAAAGCA
Organism: Acidobacteriota bacterium; assembly: GCA_003223065.1. GTDB lineage: Bacteria > Acidobacteriota > Terriglobia > Bryobacterales > Bryobacteraceae > Palsa-187. The sequence goes on from QHXU01000123.1 coordinate 45, forward strand.
GCCGCTGCGGCCACCCGCTCCGCCAGTTCAGCCACCACGCGAGCGCAGCGACCAAGAGCAATGAAAGCGGCAGTTCATAAACTGCGGAGAAGATGGCGGGAGCCAGCAATCCTACAACGGTCGCGCCTAGTGCTCCACCGAGCGCGATCATCAAGTAGAAAGATGTGAGATCTCCGTCCGCGGGCTTGCGCTGGTTCAGTTCGCCATGGCAGTACATGCAACCGATGAAAAGCCCGAGGGCGAGGATCGGCACTGCGACGAGGATGGCCTCGCTCAACTGAATGTCGTAGACGGCGTAAGCTACCGAGCCCAGCGCGATGGCGAGGAGACGCAGAAACAGGCCGCGGCGGTACCACCGCGTACTCTCGAAACAGAGGATGAACGTCAACAGGTAGATCGAGAGAGGCAGAATCCAGAGAAACGGCACGGCGGCAACGTTCTGGGTGAGCTGATTCGTCGTGGCCAGCAGAAGCATCGAGCCGCCCGCAGCGAGCGCGATCCAGATGATCTGTTGTCCGCGGAGCGGATCAGCGCTGGACTTTGAAAGGCCGGTGCGCGCGCGCATCCAGGCCGACATGGCGCAGAATGCAACGAATCCCGCGAAAGCAATGGACCAGCAGATGTCCTGGATGCGTGTCGGAATCCGGGGCTCGATCCAAACCGGATATGCGGCTAGAGCGAGCAGGGCTCCCGCGTTCGAGAGAGCGAAAAGCCGGTAAGGCTGCGCACCGGGATACCAACTCTGCAACAGTGGGTTGGTTGCTGAAAGGAGAAAATACGGCAAACCAAGAACGGCGGTCAGCAGACCGAGGATCCGCCATGTCGGATCCTCGCCGTTAGCAGGTTTCCAGAAGGAGCCGGGCATCACGGGAAGCAACAGAAGCGCGGCGGCGAGTAATCCGACGTGGAGGACTATCTGGTACCGCGACGGCACGCGGCGCGCGAGAACGTGGGCGTAAAGATAGCCGAGGAGCAACATGGTCTGAAAGAAGACCAGGCAGATAGTCCAGACCGCTGCAGAGCCGCCGAACCACGGAAGAATCAGCTTGGCGAAGATTGGCTGGATCAGAAAAAGAAGGAAAGAGCTCAAGAAGATTGTGCCGCCGTAAAGCAACCGGACCTGAATGCGCGGTGGGGCGGTGGGCATGGCCTGAGCCTCCATGGTACCCGCAACCGCGCGGAATGCTATTTTGAACGATGACTATGGCCACTGCGGTACCTCCCTTGCCGTTGCGGATCGGCACGGACGCCGAGTTCGCTGCGCTGCGGTCCGCGCTCATGGCCGCCGGATTCACCGAGCAAGCCTTGTGCGAGCGGCTTCAGCTCGAACACATCTCGAGATTCGATCTCAAGAACCAGAGCGAGCTGAGAGAGGAACCCGTGGACGAGACAGGTCTGCTGGTGCGTCTCCTCATGGAGTGCGGTCCAGTTACTCGCGCGGGCGCGGCGACGCTGGGGCGCCATAACGTGTGGTATGCGCTGGCCGCGCTCGGCCTGGTCGCACCGGCAGCATCGAATCCGGATCGCTGGTACGCCAAGGTCATGTTGTACCCGACCCGTGGACTCTACATCGTCTCCGATCGCAGCCGGCCTGAAGAGGGCGTGGAAGGGCAGCCGCCCGAGGACTTCGTTTATCCGGCGATTGTGCCCAACACGGAGCTGTTCTTGGAACTGGCGCCCTGCCAGCCGTGCGACGCGTTCCTGGATTTGTGTTCGGGCACAGCCATCGCGGCGTTGGTGGCTGCGAAAAGCGGTGCCCGCCAGGCCTGGGCGTTCGATATCACCGGGCGCTCGACACATTTCGCGGAGTTCAACCGCCGTCTCAACGGCATTGCCAACATGACGCCGGCGACCGGCGACCTGTACGAGCCCGCCGGCGATTTGACTTTCGATCGCATCGTCGCGCATCCGCCGTATGTGCCCGTCTATCGTCCGCAACTCATCTTCGATAGCGGCGGCCACGACGGCGAGCAGATTGTGGGGCGTATTATCGAGGGGTTACCACGCTATCTCCGCCCGGGCGGGCGCTTCTACGCTCTCACCATGGGTACGGACCGCGACCAGCCTTTCGAGCAGCGCCTGCGGGAGTGGTTGGGAACAGAAGAATCAGAATTCGACGTGGCTTTCGTGAACCGGAACACGAGGACTCCGCGTGAATACGCGGCCGAGGCGTTGATCCGCAACAGAGGGCAAGTAGAGGACATCAAGGCGTGGCGCGAAATGTTCGAGCAGCTCCACGTTAAGACGTTGGCCTACGGTCTGGTCGTGATCCAGCGGCGCAACCGAATGCGGCCGGTGTTTACCGTGCGGCGGCAGACTGGTCGCCAATCGGGTCCTGCGGAACACGAGTGGCTGGTCGAGTGGGAAACGGCCGCGGTCGCGGGCGAGGCCGATCGAATCCTGGCGGCGCGGCCGCGGGCGTCCAAACACACGCATCTTCGCGTGGAGAATCGATTAAGCGACGGCGAATGGGTAGCCGAAGCGTACCATCTCGAAACCGAATACCCATTCAGCATGGAGTTGCGCGCACAGGCATGGACCGCGTATCTGCTTACCTGCGCCGATGGCTCGCGCAGCGCGGCGGAACTGCTCGAAAAGCTCAAGTCCGACGGAGCCTTGCATCCGGAAACCCCGCCGCATCAGTTTGCGCGGATGCTTGAAGTGCTGGTATCGGGCGGATTTCTGGAGATCGACAACTTCAGGCTTCCGGCAGCAAAATGATCAGCTCGAGCTGCGGGCTCGGGAAGTCGCCGGGAACGTATGCCGCAAGATTTCGGGCGCGCGTCACGGCCTCCCACGCCACGCCCGACTGGCTGAGACTGAAGTACTGATAATTGAGTTTCACGGGAATCGCGCTCGGCGGGCGGGGTGTGTGCGTCAGTGGCACGCCCGGGAGCGCCTGGCGCACCAAATGCTCGATGTGATTCGCGGAGCAAACCTTTACCAGATAGGGCGCCTTCGAGATGAGGTCCGCTTCATTCATCTCCGCGCGCACGGCCAGATACATTTTCGTATTGCGCAGATATTTATCATCGGAGACTGAAGTGGCGTAAATCGACGGCTGCACCAGTTTCAACGGCAGTGAAATGAAGTTGCTCGGCACCACGGTATCGAGCAGCAGGCGGATCTTTTCATCCAGATCCTCGAAACAAAAGCTCAACTCATCGTGCTCGTACTTGGGCAAGTCGCGCGGATGAATGGTGGAGGAAAACGTAGTCAAGCAGCCGGCCAGCGAAAGCATTGTTTCATACAGGCCCTCGGGATGGCCCCGACGCGTTTCAAACACGTGCTGGAGCAAGGGGAAATGCGAGTTTATGGTATAGAGCAGCCAGAAGTTCGCGATATCGGCCGCGCCGAAATCCGCAAGGCTCAGGTTCTTCTGCCGTCGCGTACCCGCGAGCTGGCTGCTTTTCGCAGCCAGGATTTCGACCAGGCGGCGCAGAATCGAGACGATAAAATCGCTGGCCGCAAGATCGAGCAACGGCGGCACGAACCGCGTGTCCAGCTGGTATAGCCCGGCCGCGGTGCGCTCAATGCGCCCGATGCGGAGCACCGAAGCGTGCTGCTGCGATTCGCCTTCCACGAGGATGCGAAAGTTCTTGCGCGCCACCTGGATCGGGCGTTCGGCCAGACCCGAGTTCTCATCGCGCAGCATCGCCACTTCGGAGAGATAGCGCGTGTCCGCCTTCGATGAACCGAGCGAAATGTTCAAGCCACGATCGCGATAGTGCGGAATCGCCAGAAAAATGTCGAGCTTCTTCTGGTCCGCTTCGAAGCAATCGGCGAGCGGCTTGGGCGCGGGAGCAGGATCCGCATCAGGAATATCGAAGA
>QHXU01000123.1:3924-12114 GCA_003223065.1 Acidobacteriota bacterium
TCGCGACGTAACCCGCCGCCAGCGCCTCCTGGTTCAACTGCAGGCGCCGGAAGCCCCAGGGCGCGAACGTCAAGGCATCGAGCTGAAACTTGAGACTGCTTTCAAGGAAACGGTCCTGCGTCTGGAGATACTGCGGGCTGAGCAAGGTGCCTTTCATCCAGATGACCGGTTGCAAGCGCTTCATGTGAACAACCACGGTAGCAAAATGGAAGCGCCATGTGTTGGATGAGAGGCGCGCACTAGACCAGCAACAGCTCTTCTTGCTTCGTGCCGCGCGAGGTAAGCGAAAACTCAATCGCCATTTCCGGCCTTTCGCCCTCTACGATCAGGCGGGCGAGAGGACCGAAGAAATCCGCCGCCTCACTAGGCGCCATGGCGGGCACAATCAGGCGCATCAGGCGCGGGTCCCAAAAGCGGAAAAGGAGCGTGCGCCCATGCTCGCTCCGAAGCGTAACGTAGCCCTGCAAGTGCGCGAACGCCTCTTCCAGTCCGGCTCGAGCAGTGCAGTAGAATCCCCATCCGCGGCTCCATCCGTCCTTCAACAGCACATCCAGGAGCCGCGAGCGCAACGGGATGGCGACGATGTACGCCGCGACGCCGGCTACGCCACCCAACGCGGCGAAACGCTCGCCCGATGCTTCGAGGAACGCCGGGATGCGCGAATCGCGCAATGGATCGAGGACGGCGAATACGATTTCGCCGTCGTGGTAGAGCGCGTTCAGAAGCCCTGACTGCGCGCGCGAAAACCCGGGCCACTGTAACGCCTGCGCTGGGCCAAACGCCGGGCGATCCAATCGCGTCATCGAACTCGTGTAAGTGGCGGTCTGGGCGCGCGCGATCGGGGCCGGAGATGGCGGAGGCGCCGACGCCGCGATGTGGACTGCGAATGTGGTGCCGCCGGCTACCAGCGAGTCGCCTTCCTTGATGATCGTCTCGGTCACGCGATCGCCGTTGACGAATGTACCGTTGCTCGATCCAAGATCGCGAACGCGGCAGAGCATGCCGTCGCACTCGACGGAGAAGTGCTGGCCTGAGAGATATGAGTCTTCGGCGATAGCGTAGTCGGATTTCGGCGTCCGCCCGACGCGCAGAGTCGAGCCTGCACGGACTTCGATCTTTCTTCCCGCGACCGGTCCTGTGGTGGCTTCGAGTATGACAAGCATCTAGACCGTTCGCCTCCTCCGTAAACGCGTACACAGGCGGTCGCCGCCGCGTCCCGCGCGCTGTCAGGAATCTAGCCTCCAATCATTACCGTCATCGCAGACTGCACGATGACGCCGCCGTGCACCGTAGGATCTCCCAATCTCGCGGCAGGCTGGCCGCCGATGATCACCGTGGTGGAGCCCATCGCGATCGAATCGGGCGGACCAACGCAGAGTGCCATGTCTCCCACGCGGGCAGCCGGCTTGTTCTCGATGATCACGGTCGGACAGCAGGGCGGAAGGATCGGTCCGCCCACATGCGGAACCGGCGGCGTGCCCGGCGTCACCATCGGGCAGGTGTGCATATCTCCCAAGCGCGCGGCTAACATCTCAAAATTCCTCCGATCGATCTCACGGCGTTCTCAATTCCGGTCCAGCACGTCCTCCCAATCGGGATGATATGCCGGACTGCCCTGGACCAGGGCGGCATTCTCCTCAAGCATCTTTTGCTCATCCGGCCGTAAGCTTGCTTTCATTTCCCGCAAAAGCAGAACAGCGCGTAGCCGCGCCTGATCCAGGCGTTGACTGCGGTTCTCGGCCGTCAGGCCTGCTGGCGGAAGGATCGAGTTCAAGTCCTCTGCGACAAACGCGCGCACGGCCTCTTCCGACGAAGCGGAGGCGCGCCGCAGCAGTTCCTGGTAACCCCAATAGCCGAGGTGACCCGCGCGTTGCAAGTAAAGTTTCACAAGATTACGGTCGCGCTCGGGCTGCGGCATGCTCAGGATGCTCAGCTTGCGCGACAGTATGTGCGCCTGATTCTCGATGGATGCCCGCACCTTATCGAGTTGCCCAATACGAATGTGATCCGGGGGCGTGGCCGATTCAGCCTGACGCTGCCGGGCCGTGGCATCGGGCAGCAGAGTCTGGAGCACCACGAGTGTTTTCGATCCGCCGATCAATTGCGCCGCCGAAAGATAAGGACTGGGAGGCGTGCCCTCTCCACCCTTCAAATCCGCATAGATGCGGCGCGCCAGCCGCTCGTCCACCATGGCTCGTTCACGGTCCGAACCCAACGCATACAACGTTTTCATGGTCGAGATTTGCGCCGGCGGCTTCAATTCTGCGCCATTGAAAACCGCCTCCACATCGGGCCGGAGGGCGATGATGTTCTTCTTGCGTACGACGAACATCAGATTGTCCATGAACCCAGGATCGGAAACCAGCGTTGGAACTTTTATTGCTTTCCGGAACTCCGACTCGATTTTTGCAGGCGTGAAATGCGCCACCTGGTTTGCGAAAATCCCGCGGATATCCGTAGACAGAGCTTTCACAAATTCCGGATCTACAGTGCCGGCTTGAGGCGTCATAAGCCCTCCGGCGACCAATAGCAGGATTGTGATGAATTCCGCATTCACCCTCACGAGTGTAGCAAGCCCGAACTCTTGTCCAGCACGCGGGCAAGCGTATTCATCCGAATGCGCTGGCTGCCCGTGCCACCGTCCGGCCGGCTGATCATGTTTTCCCAATTGGTGGCCGGCGGATCGATGGCGATGAGCCGCTTGGGATCGTTCACATCCGTGATGTTGATCAAAGTCGGGAACATTAACTGGCGGCTGCTGTCGGCATGCAACGCGCAATCGAGCAATGCATGCCCGATCTCGTGCGGCAGCGCGTACGGCTGATTATCGGTGTCATCGGCGCTATCGGCGCGCATCACGATCGTATTGAACATCCCGGACAGGGGTTGGCGATTGGCGTCGAGGTCGCTCTGAGCTGTCACTGTAAACCCGAGCAGGTTCGGCCGGCCGTCAAACGACTGCACGACAAAAATATCGATCCTGTCGTCTCCCGTATCGAGCATCTTGTAAAGGTTCCGCTCGTGCGGATGGCCCACGTGATAGTCCCCGAATCCATTGCGGATCAAGAAATTCAGATTCACGTCGGAAACCGCGACGATTTGAGTCGAATCCTGATCGATCACACTGCTCAGGTCGGTAATCGTAATACGCCCGTTCTGGCTGTCGGTGATGAGAATATCGGCGCTGCCGTTCGGATCTCCGACTTCCGGCGGGTTAACGCTTACGCGCGCGGAGAGTCCGGGGATGGCATTGATCGCGTCCCGAATTCTTCCGGCGGTCGCCTCCGGCGTATCACCGGCGTTAATGTTCATCGGCGGAACGACGTGAACGCTGTCGGGCGCTGCTCCGAAACGCTGCACCCGAATCGTGAATCCCACCCGTCCCGGAAAGAGACCGGCGAGGTCGGCGCCGCTCGCCACGCTCCCCGTGGCGTCTGAAACCGTCAACATGTTCGACGGCAGATCCACGGTCCGTGAGAGTAGAATGCGGAACTTCACCAGGTCCTGGGCCCAATGCCGCCGGCAAAAGATATTGATCCGCTTCCGGATATCCTGCAATCGCACAACCCCGTTGTCGGCAGGACCTCCCGGTGTGGTTTCCACGACTCCGCTAGGCGTCGCGCGCAAGACGTGAAGGGCTACATCGACAAAACGCCCGCGCCCAATCGGAACCACGGTCTGGACGCGGCACCGGGCGTCGGGTGCGGCGGGACAATCGCTAAGAACATACGTAGCGCGCACGTCCTGATCCAGGATCTCGACCTGGGAGTCATGGTTGATTACCATGTCGGTGACCAGTACGGTTTGCGACGCGCGTTCGCCGCTGTCGATGTCGTCAACCACGAGCCTCAAATAGCCGGTTCGGAAGCGCGTGCTGGTAAGGCGGTGCGCTCTGCCAATGAGAGACCGGAACCCGCGGGTGCTTCCCGGGTTGTGCGGATCGCCGTCGAATTCGATGTGGCCATTTAGCGAGTTTCCGGCGTCGTAGGTAGGCCGGAGCGGCTCCACGATGACCTCCAGAGGCGAGCCAGGCGCCCGCGTGTCGATCACTTCCACCTTGAACGTGTCCGAATCCACGTCGGCATTCTGATCGAAAGTCGCGAGACTTGCGCTGGCCAGCGTAGCGCCCTCGGTGATGCCCGCGCGGTTTGTGGTGAAGTTGCTGATGTTCAGGTTGGCAAGCGTGAGGTCTTGATCGAACGGCAAGTTTCGGCTGCCATGCACGAAGCGGATTCCGACCTGCCTTCCACGGATTTGGAATTTGTGTAACTGGTCGGTCCCGACCGGCGAGTCGCTGATGTCGAGGTCGGGAATCGTAACCTGATCGCCGGCCGCAAGCGGACGATTCAACAAGGAGGCGTTCTCCGGCAGAGCGCGCAACGCCAGGCAATTCGGAAACCCATTATTGATGCCGAGGGTGCAAAGCGTATCTCCGTCCTGGGCTGTAACAACTGTGGGCATGACCGGATACTGTTCCTTCAGCTCACAGGCGTTTCATAGCGGACTGATCTCTCCGCGGAAAGCGAACGCGGCACTGACCGGGATCGATGTTGTCGACGCGCGCGCGGCCGTTGGCGTCTGTTGTTCCGCTAGCCAACGTCGATCCGTCAGCCAAAATGACCTCGTACGGTTCGCCGGGCACCGGCAACTGCTCATCGTCCCGTAATTCGATCTCGATGTAATGCTTCTTTTCTTTGGCTTCCGCGGAGCCGGGATCGTGCCGTGGCGCGTCTGAGGCAACCGGCGCAGCCGCTGGCGCCGCTCCCGCCGCGGGCCCTGCCCCCCGGCCCGAGGGGGATGCGCCCCCTCCGCTGTACGTCACTTCGCTGCCGGCCATCGCTTTGGCGGCCTCCGCGGCAGCCTTGGGACTGGCCGGGGGCACCAGGTTGCAAGGAACGCCGGGCGTGGCCGAGCCGCCGCTGTTGATATTGACCATCGTCCCCATCACGTTGACGCCCGCCGGGCTGATGGACACGAAGTTACTGCCTCCCACGCTGATCGTCAGCGCTGTATCGGCCTGAAGCACGATCGTGCGGGCATGCAAGTAGAAATTCCCGCTCGTCTCTTCGCTGTGATTGGAGGCGAATTGCTCGGCGGCATCGCCGGACACACGGAGCGAGCGGCTGCCGGACACCTCCAGGGCCTCCTTGCCGGCCACCTTCACGTTTCGGTCGCGCCCCACGTTCTCAACGTGATCGCGCTTCGTATCGATGTGCGTGTCGAATTGAACCTCTTCAATTCTGTCTCGCTTGACAATCAGATGGCGATCCTGGCCGACCCATTCGCGGCAATCATTCTCAATCCGGATGTCCTGGTCTTTTTCGCCGTGAATGAAAATCTGCTCGCTGCCCTTCTTGTCCTCGAACCGGATTTCGTTGAATCCCCCGCTCCCCTTGGAACTGTTGGATTTGATCCCGCTGCGGGTTTTGTTCGCCGGCAATTCGTAGGGAGGCATTGTGTCGGCGTTGTACACGCTCCCGATGACGATCGGCCGGTCCGGATCGCCTTCGATAAAGGCGACGATCACTTCATGCCCGACCCGAGGGATGAATACGGAACCCCACTGCTTGCCCGCCCACATCGTGGCCACGCGAAGCCAGCAGGAGGCATCCGCGTTGTAGTCGTTTTCGCGATCCCAGTGAAAATGCACCTTGACGCGGCCGTATTTGTCGGTGAAAATCTCCTCGCCGGACGGGCCGACGACCACCGCAGTTTGCGGACCGCCGATCAGAGGACGCCTGGTCGCCCGCGGCGGACGGAACGGCAGGGAATACGGCAGGCACATGAACGTGTTGCCGTAATGCGAGGTGTCGCCTTGGTCTTCGTCACCGGAGCGGAACGCACCTTCGCTCGCGTGATGTGAAACCTCGACAAAAACGTACTGCCCGTCAGCGTTGTGGTGGCGCTGCAACGTGAACTTATGACCGGCAGCCATCTGTCGGCAGTTGCTGCTGCCGTGGATCGACAGCATCGGCATCTCAGTCTGCTGCATACGCAGCTTGACTGTGCGCTTGTTGTCCTCGAAAATCCTTTGCAGCTCGCTTGGCCTTTCCCCGCCGCCCTTGTCGATGGCGTCGAAGCGCTGCGCGTAGCGGCCGGGGTTCTCATAAATCTCCAGATCGTCGTTTCCGCCGAGCTTCAGCTTGTGCTGCACACGTCCCACCTGCACGGTGTCAATGACGGTCTGGTCCGCATCGAGGTGCTTGTGCGCCAACTCGAAGTGGTGGTCCCAGATCGTGTACTTGCCTGGGCCCCACATCTGCGCTTTCTGCCACTGGCTGATCCGCTCTTCGTCCCGGGTGCCGCCCTCGATCACCTCGTAAATCAGCCTCGACTCGCCGGGTATGTCAGGGTGTGATTCGGGCGTGTTCGCCAGCACCAGTTCGTGCGCGCCCCTCGTAAACTTGAAAAAGTAGTAGATCCCTTCTTCTTCCATCAGGCGCGAGGCGAAGGCGAAATCGCTTTCCTGGTACTGCGTGCAGTATTCACGCTCGTGGAACTCACCCTGAATCTGGTAAGTGACTTTGGCGGGGCCGTCGAAGACCTTTTTCAGGATGTCCGGAACGGTCATATGCTGGAAAATCCGGCTGCGAAACTTCTGCGTGAATTTCCAGACTTCCGGAACCACCGTCATGTGGTAATCCGTGAACCCCGAACCGCGCTCGTTCTGCGAAAGCTCGATGACGATGCCGTGAAAATGCCGCGGCTCCTGGCTCGATTCCGCACCCTGGATGCCGAAACTAACCTTCTGGCCGATCAGCTTCTCGAAATCGATGGTGGTCGAGTTCGCGGCTCGAAGATCGAGATGAAAGGTGAAAAGCCGGCTGAGCCCCTCACTGCCGCTGAAACCTGCAAGCAGCAGCTTATCTTCGCCGAGCGGCGTCGTGAGATAGAGGTATCGGTCAGCTTCGCGATAGGGCATCCTGTCCTCGTTTGATTACGCGTAAACGAAGGACGAATCGGGTCCGACGCTCACGTTGATGGATGTGATTTTGTGACCCTCGGCCATGCCCGCCAGCAGTTGCCGCGAAATCTGGGGCAGAAGCGTATTGGTCAGGATATTGTCGACGTTGCGCGCTCCGCTTTCCACCTCGGTGCAGCGCCGCGCCACTTCGTCCACGAGCGGTTGGTCGTAGTTGAGCGTAACGCGATGGTTTTCGAATAATCTTCGCTGGATCTTCCCCAGCTTGAGTTGAATGATTTTCTTGAGCGCTTCATCACGAACCGGGAAGAAAGGAATTATCACAAGGCGTCCCAGGAACGCCGGTTTGAAGACCTTGTCCAGTTCCGGTTTCAGCGCCTTGACCAACCCCTCGGGTCCGGGCATTGTCTCCGGATCGGCAGTAAGCTTCATGAGCGTATCCGTCCCGGCGTTCGAGGTCAGGATGATGATCGTGTTCTTGAAATCAATTTCGCGGCCCTCGCCATCCTCCATCATCCCCTTGTCAAATACCTGGAAGAAAAGCTCCAGCACATCGGAATGCGCTTTCTCGACCTCATCGAGCAGCACGACCGAATACGGCCGGCGCCGCACGGCCTCCGTCAGAACGCCGCCTTCGCCATAGCCGACGTAGCCTGGAGGCGAGCCCTTGAGCGTCGAGACGGTGTGGGCTTCCTGAAACTCGCTCATGTTTATGGTGACCATGTTTCGCTCGCCGCCATACATCAGGTCGGCGAGTGTGAGCGCAGTCTCGGTTTTTCCGACGCCGCTCGGACCAACCAGCAGGAACACACCAACCGGCTTGTTCGGATCCTCAAGACTGGCGCGTGAGGTGCGGATGCGCTGGGCGATCTGGTGGAGCGCGTGATTCTGGCCGATCACACGTGCGGCCAGATGTTGCTCGAGCGTCAGCGCGGTCGAGATCTCGTCCTTGAGCATCTTTCCGACCGGGATGCCGGTCCAGGCGGAAATCACTTCCCCGATGGTCTGGCTATCCACGCAAACGCGCATGAGCGGCGCTTCGCCTTGCAGCAGGTCGAGCTCGATGTTCGCCGCCTCAAGCTCTCTGCGTAGTGTTTCCCGGTCGAGCGCGGGCGCAGCGGCCTGCCCTTCCCCGCCGCCAGCCGACGCCGGCGCGGGTTCGCCTTCGAGTTTGCCGCGAAGATCGCGAATTTTCATCACCAGATCGCGCTCCTTCTGAAAACGCTCATTGAGCGACCTCAGGCGCGATTCTGCATCCGACTTCCGCT
>QHXU01000123.1:12139-17863 GCA_003223065.1 Acidobacteriota bacterium
CGACGCCGACCGCAGTTTCGCGCTCGAGGACGCGCACCTGCACGGCAAGATCGTCGATTTCGCGGGTCCCGTCTTCGATCGCCGCCGGAATCGAGTTCTGCCCCAGAGCAAGCCGCGCGCAGGCGGTATCCAGCACGCTGACGGCCTTGTCGGGCAACTGGCGGCCAGCCAGATAGCGATGCGAGAAGCGCACGGCTGCGGCCACACCCTCATCCAGGATTCTCACGCCGTGGTGTTTTTCAAGCGAAGCGACCAGTCCTCGCATCATCACCATGCATTTCTGCTCGTCCGGCTCCTCGACTTTCACCACCTGGAAGCGGCGGGCAAGGGCGGGATCCTTCTCGAAGTACTTTTTGTATTCGCTCCAGGTTGTTGCGGCGATGGTGCGCATTTCGCCTCTGGCCAGCGCCGGCTTGAGCAGGTTCGCAGCGTCGTTCTGGCCAGCCTGGCCGCCCGCGCCAATCATCGTGTGAGCCTCATCGATGAACAAAATAATCGGAGTGGGTGAGGACTTCTCGATGAGGCCCTTGAGGCGGTTCTCGAATTCCCCCTTTATGCCTGCACCGGCTTGCAGTAGCGCCAGATCGAGCGTCCGCACTTCCACGTTCTTGAGCGGCGGCGGGACGTCGCCGTGCGCGATGCGAAGCGCGAATCCTTCGACGACAGCTGTTTTGCCGACGCCGGCCTCGCCCGTCAGGATGGGATTGTTCTGGCGTCGGCGCATCAGGATATCGACCACCTGGCGAATTTCGAAGTCGCGGCCGAGAACCGGATCCACTTTGCCCTTGCGCGCATTTTCGGTAAGGTTGACCGTGAACTGGTCAAGGTTCGGAGTCTTGCCGCCGCGGCGCACCGCGGGTCCTGCTTCCGCTCCCGGAGCGGCCGCGGCCGCCGCCGAGACGTCTTCGTGCGAGCCTTCCACCATCGACAGAAAATCCTTGCGCAGCAGCTCGGGCTGGATTTTATGTAGCTCTTTGCTGACATCGTGGGTCATCCGCGCGAGCTCATCGTTACAGGTCAAAGCGAGAATGGCGTGGCCGCTTCGAATCCGCGACGCGCCGAAATCGAGCGAGCCGATAGTCCATGCCTCGCTCATCATCTTCAGCACCGACGGGCTCATGGAAGGCGTCCGGGCATTGCCGCTCTTGAGCTTGTCCAGGCTCCGTTCGAGCTCCTTCTGCAGGCGCGACGTGTCCACGCTGAACTGGTGGAAGATCTTCGCCGCGTCGCTGCCGCTGGCATCCAGCAGCTTCGTCAAGAAGTGCTCAATCTCGATGTCGTAATGCGTGCGCGCGAGGCACAATCCGGCGGCCCCTTCCAGCGCGGCGCGTGTAGTGTCGTTAAGTTTGCCGATTAAACCTTTTAGATTTACGCTCATAAAACCTCAATTGTTGGAATTGGGTAGTAGGTGCGTGCATGAGCGACATCCCGTTCACCACTTCCTACTCCGCGGCTAGATCCCAAAGATTGTATCATCCGCGTCTTCCCGCGACGGCTGTGTTTTGGCCCACGAGGTCCAGCCGAGACGCGGGGCAGCCGCTTCCGAGCTCCCAAGAGCCGCTTCCGAGATCCCAAGCTCGCACGGCGGAACTTCGTCCTTTTTCAAGATCAGTTGCACCTGGAAGTCGATTTCCCCGCGCGCTACGAACTTCGCCAGCGACCGCAACGGCTGGAATGCCGTCCCCGAGGGAAGAAAATCCAGGTACTCGTTGAGCCCCAGCGGCCCAAGCTTGATGCAAACGCCCGATTGCTGGTTCCAAATCTCGTCTCCGACGATGGCGCCGCCGCCCAGTTGTTCCGACTCGCTGGTGCCTCGATCAAAGCGGCACAGATCCGGTTCCTCCAGACGATGCCAGGCCCCGACGAACTGCTCGATCTCCACCGGGACGCCGAAATAGTCCCACAAAACGCGTTGCAAAGCCGCTGCGGAACGCGGATGGAGCGATAAGATTCCCGCGTAAAACAACAGCGAATCGTCGCGCACGGCGAGGTGGTTTTCCAGCCGCTTCGTGCCCAAGCCGATCAAGTCCATGAGGTGGTGCGAGAAGCGGTCGCGCTCGCCGCGCTCATAGGCGATCGTAAAGCGGTACTTTTCCCACGCCTGGTAAAACAGCGAGATCATCCGGTGATTGAAGATGTCGAAAAACCTTTGGAGCGCGTAATCCCGGTGGCGCATCCGTTCCACGATAAGCTCGGTGTAATAGAGCGGCAGCACCCCCAGAGGCCCAGCCAAACCCATGAAGTTGATGACCACGCACGGCGACGCTTCACCGCCGTCCGGGGGCCAATCGATGCGCTGGATCTGGCTAGCAGGAAACGGAAATGAGGCATGAGCGGAGAAACGCGCGACTTCCTTGCCGGGGCTGACGAAGCGGCCTACCGGGGCGCGCGTGGGAAACACGCGCTCCAGGAGACGCACGGCCTGGAAAAAGTCGAATTCCTGCGGAATTTCCCGCAACAGCCGCGCGACTGCCGAATATCGCCCTAGAGTAATATCGTCTGGCCGGCTCGCGGTGGCCATTCTTTCAGAACCTCCTTTCTCTGCCGCGTGCGCGCCACCAACTGGCTGAAGCTGTTGAGCGATACGTACTCGCCCAGAAAACGCTCGATCACGCTGGCGAACAGGAACACGCCGCCTCCGGCAAACTGGTCCTCATCGAACTCCATCTCGACGCGCGTGCCACGGGCGAAGGTGATGCCGTTCTCCGAGACCAGACGCGCGAAGTGGCGGCTGCTCGAGAGGTTCATGATGGCTTCGATCTGTTTTTCCGAATACGCCGATCCCGTGAAGTTGTAAAGCTTGAGAATCTCCTGGAATGCCTCACGGCCTTCGTCAACCAGCGAGAGATAGTTGAGCGACAGGTGCGAGATCAGCCGCCACAGCGCGGCCTTCCCCGCCGGCGGCCTCAGCGCATTGGTAGGTTTTCGCAGTGCTACGATGCGCTTGATCGCGGCGCCGCTTTCGAGCTCAAAGTCGCCCGCCTCGTTTCCGAACGGCAGCCGCGACGGCAGGTCGCGATTGGTGCACGTCGTCCGGAGAGTGAGTGTATCCGCGTCGGGCCGCACCGGCCGCGCCGAAAGATCAACCAGAGACAGCGAGATTTCCGTGCCCTCATCATTGGCCTTCGCCGAGGGGCGCCGGTGCGCCAGCCAGAAGGTTTGCTTCTTGTCGCGAAGCGTCGCGTGCCGGTAAGAATAGAACGGCTCGAAATGCAATACTTCGTTCGACTGCGGATTGATGCTTACCACTTCGTCCACCGAAAACACTTCGGTTGCCTGGGGACGCCGGACATCCGGGATCACCGGGTATTCGTAGCGGCGCTGATCCAGCAATATCGGTTCGGCTGTCAGTTTGAAGAGGTTGACGACCGGAGTGGAATTGATCCGGAATGTCTTGGCCGAAACGCCGAGTTCCAGGACCTGGCGGCGCTCGCTCTGCTCGAAGGGAGCGAGCAAAACCGCAATCTCAAAGCGGTTCTTGAATCCCAGCGGCCACGCTTCCGCGAGGCCGGTCACCTCGATGAAAAAGAACTTGTCCGGAAACGCGAAGTACTCCTGTAACAACCTGTATCCAGGGAAGCTCCGGCGCGGATAGGGCAGCATCGCCTCGCCTTCATCGAAGCCGGCGGGCCGGAGATTCTCCGGCCGTAGTGTGAGCGGGCGCACGCGAGAGTTAGGAGTGGGATCGCGCACCAGGATCTGCACGGTGTTGGCGCAGAGCAACTCGTAGAGAGTGTGGGCGATATTAGCCTCGCCGGCCAGATGCAGCCGTAGGGTGTCGAGACCGAGTTGCGATAGAAGGACATCCTGCGGCGCCTGGATTTCGATGCGAATGGCCGCCGCGGCCTCCATCGATTTCACCGGTGGCGACAAGCGGTCGGGCGAAGTCCAGTCGCCCTGGGTCACGCGAAGCGGCCAGACCGTTGTATCGAAGCAGGTCCGAAATTGGCACGGCACACCGGCAACCGGCCGCGAGTTGAGCACCGAGCCGCGAGCAACCTTTTGCGGGGACGCCATGCCCCCCTGCTCGGCATCCAAATGCATCTCCACGATCGACATCGACGGAATTGGGCGGATGTAGTGCGGATACAGAATGCTGAGCAGCGCCTCGGTGATCTCCGGAAATTCGTCGTCAATCTTGAGATGGACGCGCGCGGCGAGGAATGCGAAAGCCTCGAGCAGGCGCTCGACGTGCGGATCCTCGCACTTGTCCGGTTCCAGAATCAAGCGCCCGGCGATCTTGGGGTATTTTTCGGCGAACTCCGCGCCCAACTGGCGCAGATAGTTCAACTCGCGTTCGTAATAAAGGAGCAGCTCGTCACGCACTGCGCTCTCCCCGGATCTGATACTCGCCGCTCGAGAGTTGCAGAACCGTGTCGAAGGAGACCTGCTCCGGGGAAGGATCCATCTGCAGCATTCCCTCGATCTGGAAATGCAGAATGCGATTGTGGACGCCGGGCGTCTCAATCATCGTGACCTTGACGTCCTTGAGACGGGGCTCGAAGATGGCGACTGTATTCTCCAGCTCCACGAGCAATCTGCCTCGATCCTTGGGCGAACTGATGCTGAGCGAAGAAAAATCCGGCAAGCCGTAGTTGTAGAGAGACCGCGACAACTCGCTGCTCGAACCAGGCACGGCCTCGGGGTTCCGCCGCGTATTTAGCAGCCATTCAAGATCCCGGCGCAGCGCCGCCTTTAATTGCCGCACACTCTGAGCGCGCGTGGTCGAGGCGTCAGCCGCCGCGTGCGGATCACGGTCGATCAACCGGTCGACCAGCGAGAGTGTGACATTAAGATCGGCATCCGGCCTGGGCATGGGATCAGCGCGCGCACTCCAGCGCCTGCACCGGATCGAGACGGGAGATGCGCGCGTACAGTTTCTGTTTGACTTCGGCGTCGCCGTGCAGCTTATTGAGACACCGGTACAGCAGCGCAAGCGGGTGGGCAACGACATCGGAAGCCTCCCAGTTCTCGAGCCGGTGCTCATCGATTGAACGCGCCAGTTCTTCGAGGATCGGCTGTGCGAGGGCTTCATGACCGGTCATCATGCAGATCTGCGACAGTTGGAGCTTGCGCTGAAAGCGCGCGCGGCCGGACTGCTGGCGCGGAATCTCGTCGGCGAGAATCTGAATCGCGTCAGCCGCGCGGCCGGATCGCGCAGCGTCGAGCGCCAGCGTGTAGGTATCTGGAGGCGCAGGCTCGCCCGGCGGAACCTGCTCCGGCGCTGAATCTTCCGTCATCTCGGGCATCACCGGATGGGACGGATGAGAGGCTGCGGGCGGGGCCGTGAATTCCTTCAGCCAGGCCTGCGTCTCGGCGTTTGCTGTTGGTGTGTCGTCCATCAGCGTCCATTCAGGAAGACGGGGCAGGTCGGCGAGCAGGCCGCGTAGTTCGCTTCGGACCGCTGCGGCGATGTTCAGATATCCGTACTCCTGGGCCGCCCGCACCACGTAGCGCTGCAAATCGAGCCAGGCGCGTCCGCAGGGCTGCGCCATGGCAGTCTCGGCGATTTCAAGCAACTCGCCCCAGTTGGCTTCGAGCGACAGGCGCTTGATGCTTTGCCGGACTTCGGTAGAAGGGGGCACCAGCATCGCCGGGTCGGGCGTCTCACCGCCTCCGCGAAGCTCGCCCCAGCGATAGCCCCGCAGCATCAGGTACGGGCTGGGGTTAGTTGGATCTTGCTGGCGCAGGAAGCGCGCCACGGCCCCCAGCCGCGCCGTCACG
>QHXU01000123.1:17954-18397 GCA_003223065.1 Acidobacteriota bacterium
CCGGATACCGTCTCTTCGACTGGAACTACTTCAGGCTCCGGATCCGCCTCTGTCTCCGGCTCTTCCACGGGCCGGCGACCCTCCCGATCCAGCCTCTTTTGAAGAATCTGATTAGTGGCATGCCGGATTTCTTCGATCGACGTCCTTAACGGAGCGAACGTCGGAGCATAGTTGCCGAACTTTTCCTCGCAAAGAGCGTTGAGCGACTCGATCGACTGGAGACAGCCGTCAAGTGCGGCGACCCACGCTTCGTACTGGGCCGTCGATGTTGAGGCGGAGTCTTTGTCGAACTCCTCCGCCGTCAGCTTGCCTTCGGCGACAGCAGCCTCACGGGCCGCGCGCTTCTGCTCGCTCTGCGCGGCGTCCTCTTCATAACCCACCGCGCGCGACTCTTTGTACTTGTAGTATCCGAGCCCGCTGCGAGTCATGGGCACTTTGCGCAG
>QHXU01000123.1:18419-18992 GCA_003223065.1 Acidobacteriota bacterium
CCCAGCCATTCGAGCGGCGCCGCGCGAAGCTCCAGGTCGCCGTCTTCCATCTCCGGGTACAACGTGTCCCAGAAGTTTTCGACAAGCCCGCGCAGAAGTTCCAGTCCCTGCCCTAGGCCCGAAAATCCTTCCTGGTGGAGCATCGCCTCGGTGAGCCACGCGCCGAGTTGCAGGTCCTTGGTCTTGGTGGCCAGCGTTTCGCCGGCAAGCTTGACTACAGTCTTGAAGTCCGCGGTCTTACGGTCCCGCGGCAGCTCGCCGAGCGGTCCTTCGCCTTCCTCGCGGCGCGCGTCCTTGATCTTGTCGAAGACCGGAGCGTAACGGAGATTCGCCCCGCTGGGGTTTTCGCCTTCGATCGGATTAAGCAGGTCGTCGCGGAGAGGCATGATCGCGCATCACGGTCCGGGGACACCGGCGGCCGCGGCCGCGAATTCGATCTTGCGGATCTCCAGCAATGGCACGTCTTCGCCGTCCACCGAGAATATTCTCTGACCGAACGGAACCGTCATTCCATCGGCCTCTTGCCACTCGGTGGTGCGCCCGAGCCGGACATTGTCGTCGGCGTGTTTTGAA
>QHXU01000123.1:19004-19587 GCA_003223065.1 Acidobacteriota bacterium
AACCTCTCCCAGTTCCGTGCCGCGAAATGCAGGACCGGTGCGCACCAGCGCCGGAGCCCAAAGCGTATCACGCAGGCGCTTGGGTGCTTGAATCTCGATCGACTCCACATGTTCGAGTGGAATCCACAAATACGCGCCGGCCGCGAATAGTTCCAGGCGAGGGCCAACGCGCGGGTCCGCGTCCTCGAACGACTCGAACGCTTTGCCGTTGAGCGTACCGCCGCGCCCGCCGCCGGAAGCCGGCACCGAGGGGTAGTCCTTCTTCGCGAACAGGTCGTGGCGGACCCGCTCGGCGTGAAGCGCGGAGAAGTAAAGCACGGCGCCCATTTGCGCATCGGGGCTACCGCCGGCGAGCACGTGCAGGTGTTTCTCCGCGCGGTCGTACTCGCCCTGAAAACACAGCAGCTCGAACAAAAAAGTCCGGCGCCGGGCGTCGATGGGGTTGTCCCGCACCTCCGCGCCCAGCGCCTGTACCGCTTCATTGAGTTTTCCGGTCTGAAAGAGCTCCTTTGCGCCCATGCGAGCCTGGAGCTAAACCTTCGTATTGGTTTTCATATTCCAGCCGGACTTGATCGGGCCGTCC
>QHXU01000123.1:19626-24460 GCA_003223065.1 Acidobacteriota bacterium
ATTCGACCTTGGCGAAGTTGAGCGAGATTTGCTCTGTCGGAAGGATGTCCCCCTGTCCGGATCCACCGGTCTGGAAGGACGACACGAGCACGTCGCTGAAAGTGATTTTATAGAACTCCTGCTGTTCCTTGCCCGCCTTGCGGCACGTGAGAGTCGCACTCTTGATGTGCTCGCCGCTGGCGCACGCCAGCATTAATTTCGGGCTGGATTTGTTGACCTTCATCACGAAATGGAAATCCTGCATCTGCACTTTGCCGGCGCCACCACCACCGCCGGCGTGCATCGTACCGGTCTGGGTCTCCCCCCAGGACCAGGATTCCAGATCGATCTCGCCCTTGTGCTTGGCATCCTGGCTTTCGCCTTCAATTCCGTCGAGTTTTAGAAAATAATCAACTGCTGCCATGTTTTGTATAGCTCCTTGTCTCTATACGCGCAATGCTTGATAAAACCGGATCATTTGCGTGCGCTGGCCGGAAGCTCGGCCACCAGGCGCAGCGACACGCTCAACTCGTCGAGTTGGAAATGCGGGCGCAGGAATGCGGTCGCACGATAGACGCCGGGTTTGCCCGGAACTTCCGCCACTTCGATCTTGGCCTCGCGCAGCGGGTGCTGGGCCTTAACCGAAGGCGACGCGGTATCGTCGGGCGTCACGTAGTTCGAGATCCACTGGTTAAGCCAGCGCTCGCAATCCGCCCGGGACATGAAGCTGCCAAGCTTGTCGCGCATCATTGCTTTCAGATAATGCGCGAATCGCGACACGGCGAAAATGTAGGGTAATTGCGTGGACAGCCGTGCGTTGGCGGTAGCGGCATCCTTGTCGTAAACCTTTCCCTTTTGCGTGCTCTGCACGCTGAAGAACGCCGCGTAGTCGGTGCCCTTGCAGTGCACCAGCGGAATGAAACCCTGGTCAGCCAATTCCTTCTCGCGACGGTCCGTGATGGGCACCTCCGTGGGGCACTTCATCGCGACATCGCCTTCGTCGGTGTAGAAATTGTGGACGGGAAGCCCTTCCACCAGGCCGCCGCCTTCCACGCCGCGGATGGCGGCGCACCAGCCGTAGAGCGCGAACGCATTGGTCAGCCGCGCGCCGAGCGCGTAGGCCGCGTTGCTCCACAGATACTTGGAGTGGTCCGTGCCGTCGACGTTCTCTTCGTAATTGAACGCTTCCACCTGCTTGGTATTCTTCCCGTAAGGCAGGCGTATCAGAACACGCGGGCAGGTGAGGCCCACGTAGCGCGAATCCTCGCTCTGGCGGAACGACTTCCACTTCGCGTATTCCGTCGTGTCGAACACCTTGGCCAGGTCACGCGGCGCGTCGAGTTGAGCGTAGCTGTCGAGATTGAAGAAATCGGGGTTCGCTGTGGAGAGGAAAGGCGCATGCGCCGCCGCGGCGGTCTGTGAGATGCGCTCGAGCAGCTCGATGTCCTCCGGGCTCCTGCCGAACTCGTAGTCCCCGATCATGGCCGCAAACGGCGCGCCGCCGAAAATACCAAACTCCTCCTCGTACACCTTCTTGAACAGCGCGCTCTGGTCGAACTCGGGGGCGCGCTGCAGATCGCGCAGCAGGTCCTTCTTCGACACGTTCAGGACCTTGATCTTAAGCTGATCGCTGGTCTCGCTTTGATCCAGCATGTATTTCAGGCCGCGCCAGGTTCCCTCCAGTTTCTGGAACGAAGGATGGTGCAGAATCTCGTTTAGCTGGATCGAGAGCAGGTGATCGATCTGCGCGATGCGCGCGTTGATCATCGTCTCGGCGTCGCGCGTGACCGTCATCGAACCCTCGAGAACCTGCGCGACGAACTCTTTTACCAAATCTTTGCCGCGCTCCTTCGCGCCGGCATCCTTGGCCAAACGTCCTTCTTCGACGATCTGGTCGAGCAGGCTCTTTTCGAGCACCTGCTCAGTAGCTTGCGGCCCTGCGCTCTGCTTTGCGTCAGCCATTGGCGCCTCCTTGCGGCTTGTCCAACTCGTTCTTCAACTTGTCCAGCTTGCCCTTGTCGCCGACGGCGTCGAGCAGCAGTTCCTCCAACTTGTCGTTGCCCTGCAAGCTGCCGCGCAGATCGCTCAACTTGGTGCGCAGATCCAGCAGCTCGCGAAGCGGCTTCACTTGCCTGGCGACGTTTTCGGGCTCGAAGTCGTCCATGCTCTTGAAATGCAGGTCGACCTTGAGCTGTGGCGCGTTCGCATCTTCGGCGAGCTTGTTCTCGACGGAGAATGCGAGATGAGGCTTCATGCCCTCCAGCACGCTGTCGAAATTATCCGGGTTGACCTCGACAAATTTCCGGTCCCTCAAGCGAGGCAGCGGGTCGACGGGCTGGCCCGAGAAATCTCCCAGGACTCCCATCACGAACGGGAGTTCTTTCAATTCAATCGCGTCGCCGACCTCGACGTCGTAGGTCACGTGCACGCGCGGGGGCCGCACGCGGTCTAGTTTGTGCTGTGTGCTTTGTTTCGCCACTTAGTTAACCTCGCATTGGTGATGGCACGCCCAAAAGCGCGCGCCCCGGGACGTCCACTCGTGCTGTAAGCAGGAGACAGGGAGAATGACTCATCCCCGGACCAGTCGAGTATAGCGGTCCTCACCGATGATCGTCAAGTTGCACTCAGCACGGAGCGCACGGGCGAAATGCAAACCTTATGACGGACATAGGACACCGCCCTGGCTTTTTCGTTGGACTCGAGAAGTCCTGCAACGCTAGCGGTCCTTCCACATCAACTCCGCATCCGAGCGCCTGACGTAGTTGGCGTCGATCTCCGCAGGATCGCTCGCCAACCCCTTCACGAAACGCGCGATCGCGATCGTTCCGACTGCTCCTGCCAGCGCGCGCGGGGCCTGCGTAATGGGCGCCTTGACCAGCCCGGCGGCGATCGGGAACCCATTGGTGATGATTTCGAGATCGCCTTCCGGCACTGTCGCGACCCAGTCCGGAAACTTCATCACAACCTCTTCCCGCACCGGCCGGAGTGCCGCGTCGTAGATTGCTCCGTAAACCTCGCCGCGGCGCGCATCCAGAACCGCGGCCCGCAGGGCGTGGCTTCCGAACCAGGCTAGCGCTTGCAGATTCGATACCGCCGCCGCTTTCCGTCCAGTCGCTTCCGCCAGTCCCTTCACCGCCGTGAGTCCAACGCGCACGCCCGTGAATGATCCTGGTCCCGATGCCGCGGCGAATCCGTCGAACCCGGCGAGACGGATGCCGCGGCGTTTTAAAAGCGACTCGATCTGATCGAACAGGATGTGCGAAAATCCGTCGGGCGAGTGGAGCGGAACTTCCTCGATCACGAGGCCGTCTTCAACGACCGCAAGGCTGCCGAACTCAGTTGTGGAATCGAGCGCGAGTACCCGCACGCTCACGGCACCAGCCTGTACACTTTGTCGATCAGGTACGCTTTGCCATTGGCATTGAGCGCGGCCATGCGCAGGCTGAGCACGGCCGGAAAATTCTTGACGATTGAGCGAGGGATCTGCATGGTGCCTTCCTTTCCCGTGCCGACGACCCGGTAACCTTCGCCATCAATTGCTACTTCGCCGGTCCATTCGACCAGCAGCGACCGCGTGGCGCGCGTATCGCGCTTGATCTTGAGCGCGTAGTAAGGCGGGTGCGACACGGAAATCTCAGCAGCAGCCGGTTCGGCGATCTCGAACGGTACTTTCTGCGGCGACTGTTCTATCTCCTGAATCGGCACAGCCCGCGATTCGAACTTATACGACCGCAGCATCCCTTCTTTGTGCCCTTCACGCGAGATGTGCAACACCCAAGGGTGCGATTTGTCCGGCGGCTCTCCGGTGAAGTGCTCGCCATTGTACCCTTTTTCCTTGGTGCGCTCGCCAGTGGCAGGGTTGATCCAGGCCACGTCGTAACCGTGCTTTTCCAGCGTGACTTCCACCGGCCCCGGCTTGTCAACGTAAACAACGTACTCGACGCCCTCAAGTGCGACCGCACGTCCTCCGTCGACGTCAAAGTACGGCTCCAGTTCCCAGTAGCGGTTGCCGGACATGAACTCGAACCAGGCGGTCATGTATGAACCCGAGCCCGAACCCGGATATTGGCCGTTCATCGTCGCGGTCCAGAGATCGTGTTGGGACGTGATGCCGGTGTTCACGGCCGGCACCGCGTAGAATTGATGTTCCACCGAACCGATGTTTGCATCCGGCGTACCGTAATAGGTCAGATTCATCCAGCGGTCGCCCAACAGCGGCGCCGAGGTGGTGACGGCCATCGCGGAGCGAGGGTGATTGTAGGGATCGAGCTTCTGGATCAATTCGCCTGCTGCCTTTACGGCCGCCCGGCCTCGAGGGACGCGCTCGAATTCCGGGCCCACCCAGGTGATGTTCATCGCTGCGAAGCGCGCCACCAGGTCGGCCAGGTACCGTTCACGCTGCTGCCAGTCCTCAGGAATTGCTGCGAGCACGAGGTCGGCCACCATGCCGCGCGCGTTGATCGCGCGCATGCGATCGGCAACTTCGCGCAGGTCGGCTCCGGCGTCGAGGGTCACGTGCAGATGCGTGAATTTTTCCTTGGCGCGCTGTTCCACGAGCTGGTCGAACTCGGCACGGGCAGTCGTGGTGAAATGATCGATCGCCGTCGCCATCCACAGGTGCGGCTGGTTGTTTTCAGTCGCGAAATGGTGGACGTTTGCGACGCGAACGAATCCCGGCGATTCTGACGAGGTTGCCGTGAATTGGCCAAGCTTACCTTCGAGACGCGGTAGGCTACTGGTTATCCGGTAGTCCCAGGCGCCCGCTTCCGTCGGCGAAAACCGGATCACGAGCCGGCGGTCGCCGTCGCGAAACGCGCGCATCAGGAACGTACGATGACGCGGCGAGCGGAATTCG
>QHXU01000124.1 GCA_003223065.1 Acidobacteriota bacterium
GCGCCTCCTCCGAATCAAGGGGGATGAAAAGCTGCGGGCCGGGGCGATCGACGGCTCGGACGATTTTTCGAGCGAAGATCCACAGGTGTACTTCTCCGCGCCGCCTGCGCTGAAGTTCAACGCGAACCAATGGGCGGAACGGCTGCGGAAACTTTCCGCCGAGTTCACGAAGTATTCAGGCGCGCTCAATTCGAATGTGGCCGTCGAAGCGGAACGCGTCACGAAAACGTTCGTCACCACCGAGAACACTCGCCTCGAGCATGGCCGCTTGTTTTCGCTGCTTGTGATTACCGCGCGCGGCAAGGCGCCGGACGGCATGGACCTCGCCACTATGGAGAGCTTCGAATCGGACGACCCGGAGAGGCTGCCCAAAGATGCGGAAATCCTGACCGCGGTAGCGCGCGCGGGCGCGAATCTGACGAGCTTGCTTCGCGCCCCGCCCGCCGATCCGTTTCTAGGACCGGCGATCCTGTCGGGGGGAGCCGCCGGGGTTTTCTTCCACGAGATCTTCGGCCATCGCGTGGAAGGGCATCGACAGAAAGACGAGTCCGAGGGCCAGACCTTCACCAAGAGCGTGAACAGCCCCGTGCTGCCTGATTTTCTATCGGTGGTCTTCGATCCGACGCGTGAGCAGTTCGAGGGCGTCGCCCTGAACGGATCCTACCTTTACGATGACGAAGGCGTGAAGGCGCGCCGCGTGGCGGTGGTCGAGAACGGAATCCTGAAAAGGTTTCTAATGTCGCGCTCGCCCATCGAAGGATTCCCGAATTCGAATGGCCATGGCCGCCGCTCGCCGGGCGCGGAAGTCGTCTCGCGGCAGTCGAACATGTTTGTAGAATCCTCCAAACACGTCAGCGAGGCCGAGCTTCGCCGGATGCTGATCGACGAGGTAAAGCGCCAGAACAAGCCCTACGGGCTCTTCTTCAGCCAAGTGACAGGAGGCTACACCACTACGGCGCGGCGGGGCCTGCAAGCCTATACGGTGATACCGCTCGTGGTCTACCGCGTTTACGCCGATGGCCGGCCGGACGAATTGATCCGAGGAGTGGACATTGTCGGTACGCCTCTCGCGAGCTTCGCGAAGATCATGGCAACCTCGGACCGGATGAAAGTATTCAACGGGATCTGCGGCGCCGAATCCGGAGACGTGCCGGTTTCGGCGGTCGCTCCCGCGATTCTCGTTTCCGAAATCGAGATCCAACGCAAGGAACGCTCACAGGATCGCCCGCCGTATCTTCCGCGCCCGGAGGGTACTCAGTGAGCAGGCGGCTCTGTGCCTTGATCGTGACGCTCGCGGGCGCAGCGGGCGTGGTTGTCCCGCAAACATCAGCGGAGGATGACGTGCTTCTGCGCGCCATGCGCGACGAGCTCGAACGCTCCCGCCAGCTCCGCGTTGTGGGAGGCCAGGACCTTCCGTATTTCTTCAGCTACAGTCTCACGGATTCGGACAGCTTCCGCGTCGCTGCCACGATGGGCGCTCCGGTTAACGCCGGTCATACGCGGTTTCGGGCCCCGACCGTCGAGGTGCGGGTCGGCAACTACGACTTTGACAATACCGGCCACATTTTCAGCGGACTCTACACCGGATCGCGATACGATCTGGACACTTGGCCGCTCGATGATCATTACGAGATGTTCCGGCAATGCCTATGGCTCGCTACGGATCGCGCCTACAAGACCGCGCTCGAGTCTATGTCGCGCAAACGCGCCGCCCTGAACAACGTGGCCGCAACATCCGAAAAGCTTGCCGATTTTTCGCCCGCTGATCCCGTGAAGAGCATCGCCCAAGTCACGAGGAAGAAAATTGACGAAGCGGCGTGGACGTCTCGGGTGCTGAAGCTGTCGTCCGTCTTCAACGCTTACCCGGAGGTTCTCGCTTCGGAGGTCGAGTTCCAGGCCATCGACGGCGTCACTTACCTGGTCAATTCCGAGGGTGAGGCGATCCGCTACGGCGACAGCCTGGCCTGGCTCTACGCGAAGGCGGAAGGGCAGGCGCCGGATGGCATGCCGTTGCGCGGCGCGGCATCGTTCCAGGCGCTCGGGCTGGAGAAACTCGCTCCCGAAACGGAGATTCGAAGAGCGTTCACCGATTTGGCCGAAACCATTCGAGCGTTGGCGCACGCTCCGGCGGGCGCCGCATTCTCCGGCCCGACGCTGTTCGAGCCACAGGCGGCTGCGCAACTGTTCGCGCACCTGCTGGGCGATAATCTGCGCGTTCCGCGCAAGCCGCTCGCCGAACCCGGCCGCCCGGTCAACTTTGTCGCCAGCGAGGTCGAAACGAAAATCGGCTCGCGCATTCTTCCCGATTGGATGGACGTCACCGACGATCCAACCCAGGCATCCTGGCGCGGAAAGGCACTCGCCGGTTACTACACGTTCGATCTCGAAGGCGTGCCTCCGAAAGCGGCGCGTGCAGTCGAAAAAGGCATTCTGAAGAGTTTCGTGACTACGCGCCAGCCGACCAAGGGGTTCGCCTCGTCGAACGGACACGCGCGGCTGCCGGGCCGTTACGGAGCGCACCTTGCCGCGATCGGCAACCTGTTCGTGAACACGAGCCAGGCCATGCCGCTGGCCGATCTAAAGAAAAGGCTGGTCGAAATGTGCCGCGAGCGCGGAAAGCCTTACGGGATGCTGGTACGTAAGCTTGACTACCCATTCTCGGCCGGCCCCAGCGAACTGCAGACGCTCGCATCTAGCGGCGCGCAATCGGGCGGATCTGTTCGTCCCGTGAGCCCGCCCATCCTCGTGTATCGGGTCTATGAAGACGGCCGCGAGGAGTTGGTGCGCGGTCTACGTTTTCGCGGCGTCTCCACGCGGTCGCTGCGGGACATTGTCGCCGCTTCCCAAGAGACCGCGCTATTCGATTTTGTGAATAACGCGGCGCTGCTGGCCATGCCCGGCATGGGCGGTTTCCTGGCTCCTTCAGCGATCGTCGCGCCGGCGCTGCTGTTCGATGAAATCGAGTTCGAGCTTCCGCAAGATCAATTGCCCAAACTGCCGGTGGTGCCGCCGCCGAACGCAGCGCGTTAAATTGGTGGATAGGTAGTGGTCGGTCCTCAAGTGAGCCAATCACCAATGACAAGGTACCATTAACACTCACGTTTATGCGCTTGCTCAGCCGAACCATTTTTCGCGAGATCTTCGTGAGCGCAGTTCTGGGTGTGGTGCTGTTCACTTTCGTGTTATTCCTGCAGCGGGCCAGCCCTTTGTTCGAATTTCTGGTACGCAACTCGGGCCCGCCCTCAACCGTCGGATATCTGTTTGCATTAGTTCTGCCGCAGGCGCTGCCGTTTGCCATCCCCTTGGGAGTGTTGGTCGGGGCCCTGATCACGCTGAGCCGCATGTCAACCGACGGCGAGATAACAGCGATGCGCGCCGCCGGCGTGCCGGGCAGGCGCGTGGTTCCAGCGATTCTGACGTTCGGCTTTCTGGCGATGTGGGCGGCTGCGGCTGCTTCGTTATGGCTCACGCCGTGGTCGATCCGCGAGCGCTACCGCGTGCAGAACCAGCTGATCGCGCGCGAGCTCACCGCTGAAATTCAGCCGCGCGTTTTCGAGGAACAGTTTCCGAATTCGATTCTCTACGTCAACGATGTTATCCCCGGGTCCACCGTCCGCTGGAAGAAGATCTTCCTGGCGGACATCACGCCTCCCGAGAATCGAGCGCCGGGCGCCGCCGAGCGCGGCGACAGCCCGTCCGTGACGCTGGCGCTGGAATCAATCGCGGTGCCGGACGTCGGGAGCAACCGGATCCATCTCGCGATGAGCAACGAGAGCACGTACGTTGCGGGCAAGGATGTCTCGCAGTACACAATCACCTCGACGCCGGCGGGCGACCAGGGGCTCACGGCACAGAAGCCGAACGAAGTTCGCACCAGTCACCCGGTGATACAGATGGACACGGTTCCGCTCTATCGCCAGGCATATCACGATCCGGCTCTCGACCGAACCGCTGTTCTCGATGCCCGCATCGAGCTTCATCAGCGCCTCGCGCTGCCCTTGGCTTGCATATTGCTGGCGCTGGCAGGCGTACCTCTCGGCGTTACCACGCGCCGCGCGGGAAAATCTGCCGCTGTAGTGCTCACCGTCGCGCTGGCCTTTGTTTATTTCATAGGCCTGATCAGCTGCATCAGTCTGGCGCGGCAGGGGACGCTGCCGGCCGGGCTCGCCGTCTGGATGCCGGATATCGTTTTCGCCGTTTTTGGTCTGCTCATGTTGGTGCGCCTGGAGGTGCCTGGCGATCGCGATTTAGTCGGCAGAATGATGGCTTTCTTGCGTTCCATCGGACGCGCGCCGGAGCACGTGCCGCGAGTGCTGGACCGCCTTCAGCCCAGGTCCTGGCTGACGCGCATTCCGCTGCTGCCGCAGGTAATCGACACTTACGTCCTCGCCAGCTTCCTTTTTTACTTTGGGGTGCTCCTGGCGAGCTTCGTTCTGCTAACGCATGTATTCACGTTCTTCGAGCTGTTGAGCGACATTATCAAGAACCACGCGCCCATGTCGCGCGTCCTCAGCTATCACCTCTTCCTGACTCCCAGGCTAATCTACGATTTCACGCCGATCGGCGTGCTGGCCGCGGTGCTGGTGGTTTTCGGCATCCTTACGAAGCACAACGAGATTACCGCATTCAAGGCTTGCGGGATCAGCGCGCACAGGCTGACGGTACCCATCCTGGTCGCCAGTCTGTTCATGAGCGGCGGCCTCTTTGCCTTCGATCACTACTGGGTTCCCGATGCGGACCGCCGCCAGGACGCAATCCGCGCGGAGATCAAGGGCAAGCCGGCCCAAACCTTCCTGCGGCCGGACCGCAAGTGGATCTATGGGCTCCACGACCGTGTCTACTACTACAAGTATTTCGACCAGTTCGAACGTGTGATGTTCGGCGTCAATATCTATGAGATCGATCCCGTGCGCTTTCGTCTGAAACGGCACATTTCGGCTGAGCGCGCGCGCTGGGAGCCGGCTCTGAACGCGTGGGTGTTTCAGAACGGCTGGAGCCGCGACATGGACGGCGACAACTTTACCGGGTTCGACGTGTTCAGCGGCGGGACCCGCACGTTTCCGGAGCTCGAAGAGCAGCCTGAATATTTCCTCCACGAAGTAAAACAATCGAGGCAGATGAATTTTCAGGAACTCGAGAATTACATTGCGGAATTGAGCCAGAGCGGATTCGATACCATCGCCCTGCAGGTTCAGTTGCAGAAGAAGTTCTCGGTGCCGCTGTTCGCGTTGATTATGGCGATGGTTTCGATCCCCTTCGCGTTCGTCGCCGGCAATCGCGGCGCGATGGCAGGCGTCGGGCTGAGCTTCGCGATCGCGATCGCCTACTGGTCGATCGACAAACTGTTCGAGCAGGTGGGCAATCTGAGCCAGTTACCGCCGCGCGTGGCGGCATGGTCCCCAGACGTGATTTTCGCGCTGGCAGGTCTGTATTTCCTGGCGCGCATGCGTACGTGATGCCGCTCCTTTGACGACCCGCGGCGGGCGTTAGCGAGTGGCCTGTGTTCGACGAGAAGACGGATGAAAGCCTCCATTCTTCCCGCACGTGCCCCGATCGAGACTAATCCCCTTCGATTCACCGATATTCCAGATCCCGGGAGGTTCGAGGCGGACGAAGTGCTGGTTCGTGTCCATGTCTGCGGCGTTTGCCGCACCGATCTTCACGTCATCGAGGGCGAACTCCCGGTGCTGAAATCGCCCGTAATTCCGGGCCATCAGGTGGTGGGGGTCGTCGAGCGCACTGGCGAGCGTGCATCCCGGTTTCGGCCAGGAGACCGGGTCGGCGTACCCTGGCTGCATCGCACATGCGGAAAATGCGAATACTGCCGCACCGGGCGCGAGAATCTTTGCGAGTTCCCGACCTTCACAGGACACACCGTCGACGGCGGATATGCCGAGTACGTCGTCGCTCCCGAAGCATTTGTTTATCGCATCCCGGAAGGCTTCGGCGACCTGCAGGCCGCTCCGCTCCTCTGCGCCGGAATTATCGGTTTCCGGTGCCTCAGAGTTTCGGGCATCGCGCCGGGCGCCGTTCTGGGCCTCTATGGATTCGGCAACGCGGCGCACGTCGCGATCCAGGTGGCCAAGCATTGGGGCGTGAAAGTACTCGCTTTCACCCGCGACGTTCGGCATCAGAATCTCGCGCGGGAATTGGGAGCCGAATGGGCCGGGCCGGGCACCGCTGATTCCCCCGAAAAGCTGGATGCGGCAATCATTTTCGCACCAGCCGGAGAACTCGTACCGGCCGCGCTCCGGAACCTGAAGAAGGGTGGAACCGTAGTGCTCGGCGGTATCCATATGAGCCCCATTCCCGCGATGCCCTACGAACTCCTCTACGGCGAACGGGTGCTACGGAGCGTGGCGAACAATACCCGCAAGGACGGCCAGGACTTCCTCGAACTGGCGGCGAAAATTCCGATCCGGACCCAGGTCCAGTCCTTTGCCCTTGCGGAGGCCAACACCGCCTTGAACGCGCTGAAAAACGATGCCATCCGCGGGGCGGCCGTCTTGACGATATCCTGAAGACCTATGGGCAGAGACGTGTTCATCATCGACGCCGTGAGAACACCCATTGGGCGCGGCAAGGAAGACGGAGCGCTGCATGGCATACATCCGGTGGATTTGCTGGCGCAGACCTTGAACGCGCTGGTGGAGCGCGCCGGCGTTGAAAAACGCGAAGTAGAGGACATCGTGACCGGCTGCGTGACGGCGAGCCGGGAACAGGGAACCAATATCGGACGCCTCGCCGGCCTGAAGGCGCGCTTTCCGGTCGAGGTGCCGGCGTTGCAGCTCAATCGATTCTGCGGTTCCGGCCAGCAGGCAATTCATTTCGCCGCGCAGGCAATTGCCGCCGGCGATATGGAAATGGCCATCGGTTGCGGCGTCGAATCCATGAGCCGTGTACCAATGGGCTCCGACGGCGACCTCGGTGACGAGTTTCGCGCGGAATTTCCTTGCCGCCTGTTGCATCAGGGCGACTCTGCGGAGATGATTTCAGAAAAATGGGAATTGCATCGGGAGGAGTTGGACGAGTTCGCCGCCGGGAGCCATTGCCGTGCCGCGGCTGCGCAACGCAACGGCTGGACGCGCTGCGAGATCTTTCCGTTAGCCGGGCTCGAAGCCGATGAGGGCGTGCGCGCGAATCCCGACCTGTCGAAGATGCGCGCGCTCAAACCGGTGTTTCGACCCAACGGCGTCATCACGGCGGGAAATTCGAGCCAGATCTCGGACGGCGCAGCGGCAGTGTTGCTCGCGAGCGGGCGCAAAGCCGATGAGCTTGGCCTCCGCAAGCGCGCACGCATCGTCGCGCGCGCGGTGGTGGGCAGCGATCCGGAATTGATGCTCACTGGTCCCATCCCGGCCACGCAGAAGGCGCTTGGTATGGCGGGACTGCGCGTTAACGATATCAATGTGTTCGAGATCAACGAAGCATTCGCAAGCGTGCCGCTCGTGTGGGCGCGCGAGATCCGGCCGCCGATGGAGCGTTTGAATATTCAGGGCGGCGCGATCGCACACGGCCATCCGCTGGGTGCCACCGGCGCGGTGCTGATGACCAAGCTGGTGAATATCCTCGAGCGCACCGGCGGGCGCTACGGCTTGCAGTCCATGTGCATCGGTTTCGGCATGGCCACGGCGACGGTGATTGAGCGCGTGGGCTAACGTCCCGTGAACGCAGCAGCGCGCTTTTCCAGAAAGTGCGCGACGCCTTCCTTGAAGTCTTCCGTCCCGAAACTGCCCTTCATCTCTTCCGTTGCAAGGTCGAACGCCTCGCCCAGGCTTTGCAGCAGGCCCGTGTAGACCTGCCGCTTTATCACCCGGAGCGAGCGTGGTGAAACCGTGGTCGCGAGTTCGCGGGCGAACTCCTGTACGGCCGGAAGAAAATTTTCTTCAGGCAAGACGCGGCTCACCAGGCCAATTCGCAGAGCCTCCTGTGACTCGATCATCTTCGACGTGTACATCAATTCGATCGCGTTCCCCAGGCCGACCAGGCGCGGCAAGATCCACGCCAGTCCATACTCGGCGACCAGCCCGCGTTTCGAGAAAATCACGGAAAATCGCGCTTTCTCCGAAGCGATGCGGAAGTCGCAATACAGCGGGATGATGAAGCCGAGCCGTTGATCGCAGCGATAATCGGCTTGGGCACCGAAAGCAGCCAGGCGTGCTTCTTGCGGAAATCGGCTCGCACTTCGCCGTCAACCGGAAAATCGCCGGTGAGTCCCGCGCGCGAATTGCCCGTCCCGGCAATCACGGCGGAAAGCAAGCTCATATCGGCTCCGGCGCAGAAGCCCTTCCCGGCTCCGGTGAGAATGATCACGCGCACCAGCTCGTCGGAGGAGGCAGCGCGCAGCGCCGCGGTGACCTCCTCGTCCATCTTCTGAGTCCAGGCGTTCAGCTTGTCAGGACGGTTCAGCGTGATGGTAGCAACGAAGTTCGCCACACGGTACGTTATCTGTTCATAGTCCATAGCACCTCTTATATCGCAACCGTTCCACCGCGACAGCGCTCACGGCTTCAGCGGTATGAATCTTACGGCGTACCCGCCGCCGGGTGCGAGCTGAGCTTTGAGCCGCGTGGCGCGGGTCACCCGCTGGCGGGTAATCGCTGTATTCTTGGGGTACCGGTCGGCATCAGGTGCGTCCGCATAGATCACGGCAGTGTATTCTCCGGCGCCGAGGAACGAGAGCGGGATCTCGATGTTTCGCGCCGTCCAATTGGTCATGCTTCCCAGGAACCATTCGCTGCCGCGTCGCCGCGCGATGGTGACGTGCTCGCCAGGCTCCCCCTGGAGCGCCCGAGTCTCATCCCAGCTCGAGGGCGCGTTCTTGATGAACTCGAAGGCTGGCTGATCCTTGTATGCGCCGGGATGATCCGAGACCATCTGGAAGGGCGCTTCGTAGACTACGTACATGGCCAGGTAATGCGCCCGCGTGCCCATCACCATGGGGGCTTCCATACGCGCCTGAAAATCCTCGCGGGTGACGTTGCTGAATCCGCCCGGCGTGTAATCCATCGGCCCGGCGAGCATGCGCGTGAACGGCAGCATCACGTGGTGATCGGGATTATCGCGGCTTCCGGCCTTGGATTGCTCCATGCCCAGCACCGCCTCGTAGCCGAGCACGTTTGGGAAGGTGCGCTCGAGCCCCGTGGGCTTGGTCGCGCCATGAAAGTCGAGCATCAAGTGGTGCGCCGCGGCTTGCTCGGCCGCTCGATAGTAGATGTTGATGCCCTCCTGGTCGTCGCGCTCCACGAAGTCGATCTTCACTCCGGCCACACCCCATTTCTCGAACAGGGGGAATGCGTCGTTCATTTGCTTTTCGACCGCCGAGGTCCTTGCCCAAATCCAGGTCTTCGCGTTTTTCGCTGCGGCGTATCGGACCACTTCTGGAATGTCGACTCGACCGTTCATCCGGAGGATGTCGTTTTGGGGCGACCAGCCGGCGTCGACCAGCACGTACTCGAAGCCGGATTGCGCGGCGAAGTCCGCATAATACTTCATGGTCGCAGTAGTGAACGCGCTTTTTCCGTCGGGGCCCAGACTGCCGCTCCACCAATCCCACGCGGCGCGGCCCGGCTTGATCCACGAGGTGTCCTTGATCGCCGGCGGCGGGTTCAGACTGGTGATGACGTTGGACTCGATCAGCTTTGCCGGCTCAGTTGCCACCATCAACACCCGCCACGCGGAATGATGCGGCAGCCCGCCGACAACGGCAGTCTCCGGATCGTCCAAGTGAGGAGAAAGACTGGATTGGAACCAGTGGCCGGTCCAGCTTGCCGAAGGATTCACCAGATACATAGCGGCGTAGTCTCTCAGGTCGGCTTCCGTAATGGCCATCCACGCCACACCCGGCACTTCCATCAGGAGCGGAAGCCCAATCAGCATGGCGCTCCTGACGCCGCCTTGATTGGCAAGACTGCTCGCAGAGAGCTTCAAAAACTCGCTTTCGTACATGGTCCGGTAGTTCGGCAGGATCAGCGCATAGATAAACGAATCCTTGCTGATGCGAAACTCGGTGTTCTCCCGCGTGAGCCGGAATTCGGAGAGAGCCGCCTGCTCCGGAACCAGGTAGCGGAACGCAACGGCGTCATCATAAGCACGGGCCTCGATCACCAGCTTGCGCCCTGCGTCCTCCTCGCACTCCACGCGGAGAGCATTGAATCGGTCTCGGACTGTATTTGTCTTTCCCGCCACAAGTCGATACGTCTCATCGGTCTTCGAGGGCACGCTGTTCACCAAGCGCACGTTCTCGCCGAGCGGCGCCGCGCCTTTCAACGCCAGCCGCAGCGCGGAGGGCTCGATCAGCGGTTTGCCTTGAAACGAGACGGCGTACACAAGCTGGCCCCCTGCTGGAGCCGGCTGGGCGCTCGGGGCTGATTCGCGCTGCGCCGGTCCGGATTCGTTCCTGACCACGGTCCGAAACGTGATCGCCAACCGGCCATCCGGAGCGCTGAGCACAGCCACACCAGGCTGCGCCCGCACTGTTGTGGAAAGTGTGAACAGAACCAACAATATCGTGTAGCGCATGGATTCAACCGAACTTTATCACCGAATGCTCCCAAACGGCGCTGGCCGATCCGCTAGCGGTTTTGAGAAACGAGCAGGCTCCGCACGCGTCTTCCGAACAACGCCCGCCCGCGCTCCTCACCGAGCACGCTGATCGCGGTGGCGATTGGATCAGCCTCCAGCCCGCGGCGGGCGACCACTGTCACGGCAATCCTCGAGGTGATGCCGCGGCCGGTTTTCGGATCGATGATGTGCGAGTAGCGTACTCCTCCGATTTCACGAAACTGCTCCGTGTCGCCGGACGTGGAGACCGCGGCGTTGTGGAGCAGCAGCTCGCCGCCAACCGGATCGATGCCAATGCGCCAGCCTTGCTGGCCGGGAGGAGCATCACCGATCGCAATATCACCGCCGACCGCAACGAGCGCACTCTTGATCCCGCGAGCGCGCAGGGTCGCCAGCGCCTCATCGGCCGCGTAGCCCTTGGCGATGCCACCCAGATCGAGTTGCATGCCGGGGAGCTTCAACAGAACCGTATGATCCCGCAGCACCAGATTCCGCCAGCCACATCGATGGAGGGTCTCCGGATCGGGCATCCGTCCCTGGCGCCACAGATGTGTCACGGGGCCGATGGTGACGTCGAATGCGCCATCGCTCTCTCCGGCGATTTTCTGCGCCGCTTCGAGCACACGGAAAAGATCGCCGCTCACGCGCACGGGACGATCATGGGCGGTGCGGCAGACCTGATTCAGCTCGCTGTCAGGCTTGTAATCGGAGAGCTCCTGGTCGAGCTCGCGAATGCGCGCGAACGCCGGGGCCATAGCGGACGAGTCCGCCGCATGGATGACGAGCCGAACCAGCGTGCCCATGTGCGGCTCAACTGCTTCGAACCGCTCCGCGCGTGCAGCGGCAATCACCAGAAGCGCGCTAAGGATCCTTCTCAACGCCACTGTTCCAGTATTTGTCCATTTCCTCAGCAGTGGGAATTCTGAGCGGGCGCACGAGGCGGAAGCCGAGCCCTTGCGCATCGGTCTCATACCAGATGCTCTTGGGAAGCTGCGGATCCTGCTGTTTCCAACTGGGGTCTGACCCGACACGCGCACTGCAGCGGAGTTGATCCGCGGGATCCATCCACGAACCGCCGCGCACCGCCTGAGGATATGGCGCGGTGGATTTGTTCCATGGATTGCTGGAGGGAGATTTGGCGTAGAATTCGGTGGAC
>QHXU01000125.1 GCA_003223065.1 Acidobacteriota bacterium
TACGCTGCCTTCTTCCGAGCCCTTTTGGAAAACCGATTGCATAAGCAGAAGAATAGTCCCAACGCAGTTCATGAAAGGACAGACCTATGAAATGCAAAGAAGTCATGACAGCGAATCCGGTGTGTTGCACACCCGATGAGACAGCCGCTCGCGTTGCGAAATTCATGAAGACCGAGAACGTGGGTTCAGTTCCCATCTGTGAAAGCCGGCAGAGCAAGAAGCTGGTGGGAATTGTCACCGATCGTGACCTGGCGCTACAAGTTGTGGCCGCAGGCAAGGATCCCAACACCGTAAAGGTGGCGGATGTGATGACGCGCGATCCGGTCACTTGCCGCCCCGAGGAGGATTTCGAACACGCTCTGGAAATGATGGAGATGCGCCAAATCCGGCGGCTTCCGGTTGTCGATAACAACGGACAGTTGATCGGCATCATCGCGCAGGCTGATATCGCGATCCGGGCGGAAGAACCGGACAAGACCGCCGAACTCGTCGAAGAGGTCTCGCGGCCTTCGGCTGTCGGAGCCCGCTAATCAAGCAGGACCAGCTGGTCCATGGCCTTTAACCTGATGGTGGAAGCATTTCCAGAGCGCGGCGATATACCCAAACCATACACGTGCGAAGGTGAAGACAAGGCACCCGCGCTCAGTTGGGATGGAGAGCCGCCGGGAACCAAGAGCTTTGCGATTATCGTAGACGATCCTGACGCTCCTTCAGGCACCTTCACGCATTGGCTGCAATACGATATCCCGGCTTCAGTCCATTCGCTTCCCGAAAAGGGCAACGCCGGCCTCAGCGGCATGAACGATTTCGGCAGCCGCGGATACAACGGACCGTGCCCGCCAAAAGGCCATGGACCACATCGTTACTTTTTCAAGATCTTTGCTTTGGATGTTCCGTCGCTCGGCTTGCCTGCCGGCGCAAAGCGTGCCGACGTCGATCGCAGTTTGCGCAAAAGCGTGCTGGCCGAAGCGCGTCACACCGGCAGGTACGAGCGGCGGTGACAGCGCGCGACGCTAAATCCTCGAGACCGCGAGACTAGTCAAAAGGCCCCAAACGTGCTGCCGATTGGAACGCATGATCCTCGCGCCCAGTGGTGTCGCGAGCTTGGCCTTAGCGTTCCTTTGTACGCTTCCACTCAGCGCGCAAGTCAATGTTCTTACCTATCAGTACGACAACACTCGCGCCGGATTAAATTCAAACGAGACCGTGCTCACGCCGGCTAGCGTGAACCAGAACCAGTTCGGAAAATTGTTCTCGTATCCAGTCGATGGTTACGTATACGCGCAGCCGCTGTATCTGTCGAACGTCGCTATTCCGGGAAAAGCAACCCACAATGTCGTCTTCGTAGCGACAGAGCACGACAGCGTGTACGCTTTCGACGCGGACAGCAACGCTGGACCGAACGCAGCGCCGCTATGGCAGGTCAACTTCCTCGATAGCAGCCGCGGCGTCACCACCGTTCCGGCTTCGGATCTTGGTTGCGGCCAGATAGTGCCGGAGATCGGCATCACCGGCACCCCCGTGATCGATCCGGCAAGCGGCACGCTATACCTGGTCGCAATGACGAAGGAATCCACGGGAAGCACGGTCTCCTATGTTCACCGTCTGCACGCGCTGGACGTGACCAGCGGCGCGGAACGGCCAGGCAGTCCCGTGGTGATCCAGCCCTCGTCTGCAGGTACGGGCGATGGTGGCAGCACAGCCGTCTTTATACCCAAGAAGTACAAACAACGGCCCGGACTTCTGCTGTTGAATGGCATCGTGTATACAGCCTGGTCTTCACATTGCGACATCGGCCGGTATCACGGGTGGCTCGTCGGACACGACGCTCAGACGTTGGAACAGCGCACCGTTTACAACAGTACTCCGAACGGCGGTCAAGGCTCTTTCTGGGCGAGCGGCCCGGCACCTGCGGCCGATGCGGCGGGGAATGTCAGGCAATGGCACATTCGATTTTGCACGAGGCGGTCCCGACCTGGGAGACAGCTACATCAAGCTCTCGAGCGGCAGCCCTCCTGCGGTGTTGGATTATTTTACGCCGTTCAACGTTACCGCTCTGAATGACGGCGACGTCGACGTCGGGTCATCTGGCGTCGCGTTGCTACCGGACGAGGCCGGAAGCGCGAGCCATCCTCACCTGATGGTTGGCGCAGGCAAGGAAGGCCGCATCTATTTATTGGATCGTGACAACATGGGAAAGTGGCAAGCGGGATCGGACAGCCAGATCGTGTTCTCGATGGCAAAGGCGATCGGTCCGCTCTTCGGCAACCCTGCGTACTTCAACAAGAACGTGTATTTCTGCGGCTCAGGCGACAGCTTGAAGGCGATCGCGTTGTCGAACGGAACTTTCGTGATGCCTCCTGGTTCAAAGTCTCAAACCGAGTTTGATTATCCGGGCTGTGTGCCAACGGTCTCGGCCAGCGGCACATCGAACGGGATTGTATGGCTGCTGGAGGCAAGCGGGACGCTGCGCGCCTATGATGCCTCGAACCTTGCCACCGAGTTGTATGACAGCAATCAGAACAGCGCCCGCGATGCCCTGGGCAGCTATGTGAAGTTTACGGCTCCGACGGTCGCCAACGGCAAGGTTTATGCCGGCACGCAGAACTCGCTCGCAGTCTACGGACTGCTGGCGGCCTCGGGCGCCTCGCTGACCGTAGCCAATGCGGCGAGTGGACAACGGGGCATCGCCGCGCCGGGCTCGATCATTTCAATCGCCGGCTCAGGGCTGGCGCAAAGCACATCGAGTGCGACTTCGTATCCGCTCCTCACGACGCTCGCGGACGTGTCGGTCGGCATCAACGGCATTGCCGCTCCGCTGTATTTCGCCAGCCCGGGACAGTTGAATGTGCAGGTCCCATTCGAGGTGTCTGCGGGAAGCGTCACCGTAACCGTCACCTCGGCCAGTAGGGTGGTCGGCTCGGCCGCCTTGACCATCGCGAGCGTTGCTCCGGGACTGTTCACGATAGAAGCGGGCCATGCCGCGGTAGTGAATCAGGACGGCACCATAAACAGCGCCAGCCAGCCGGCCGGAGCCGCGACTATCATCGCGGCGTATCTGACGGGATTTGGCGCCGTAGACAATCCTGTCGCGACTGGTGCGGCCGCGCCCGCGGACCCTCTCTCGCGTGTGATGAACGTCACCGCAACGATCGAGGGCCAGACGGCGTCCGTGGTGTTCGCGGGACTCGCTCCCGGTTTCGCCGGACTCTACCAGGTGAACATTCTTGTTCCTCAACTTCCGCCCGGCGATCACCCCCTGCAAGTCTTCGCCGGTGGCGTGCCAAGCAACATCGCGCCCGTGAGCATCCGCTGAGACTTCGCCTGCCCAGTTGCATTTTGTATGAGATCATGATCGTAACAACCGCTCGCCACGCACCTTCGCGGCCGGTAGCTGGGCCGAGCCGGTGGCGGAACGTGTTGGAAGAAATTCGCAGGAGGAGGACCGCATGAAAACTGCACTGGTTCTTACCGCTCTGCTCGCCATCGCGCCCGCCGCCATCCGCTGAGACTTCGCCTGCCCAGTTGCATTTTGTATGAGATCATGATCGTAACAACCGCTCGCCACGCACCTTCGCGGCCGGTAGCTGGGCCGAGCCGGTGGCGGAACGTGTTGGAAGAAATTCGCAGGAGGAGGACCGCATGAAAACTGCACTGGTTCTTACCGCTCTGCTCGCCATCGCGCCCGCCGCCATGGCCTCATCCCTCGCAGGTATGTGGGATGCGACGGTTATAGTCAACGGATTGGAAATCCCCTTCAAAATTGAATTGCAGGGAGACGAGACGAACGTCAAAGGTACGTTGTTTAACGGCGACGTTAAGTTTGTATCAACCAGCGGGCGGTTCGAAAACGGTTCGCTGATTCTCAATTGGGATTACTACGCCTCGAAACTGGAGGCGACGCTGAAGGATGGCGTCCTTGAAGGCAAGTACGTACGGATCGGTAAGGACGGCTACTACCCATTCCACGCGAAGCGACTTGTTCCAACGCCGGCCTCGGGCGCAAACGTCCCCTCCATCGCCGGCCTTTGGGAGGTCGGAGTGAACAGTCCCAAGGGAGAATCGGCGTGGCGATTCATCGTCCGCCAGTCCGGTACGGACGTCTCGGCTGCTATCTTGCGGGTCGACGGCGATACGGGGACGCTTAGCGGAACGTACAAGGATGGCAAGTTCCTGTTGAGTCACTTCTCCGGCGCTCGTCCCGCGTTGCTCGAGGTAACGCCTGAAAGTGACGGCACGCTGAAACTCGTACTAAACGGCAAGAACACGATGACTGCGGTGCGACCGGCCGAGGCACGCGCGAAGGGACTGCCCGAGCCCACAGATCCGTCCCGTCACACCAGCGTAAAAGACCCGTCGGAACCGTTCCATTTCCGCTTTCCCGATTTGAGCGGCCGCATTATCTCGGAGAGCGACGCCCGGTTTCGCGGCAAGGTCGTGCTTGTGAACATCATGGGGAGCTGGTGCCCGAACTGCCACGACGAAGCGCCATTCCTGGTGGACCTGTACCGGAAGTATCACAGCCAGGGCTTGGAAATCGTCGCACTCTCGTTCGAGGAACCGGAGCAGCTGAAGGATCCGGCGCGTCTTCGGGCTTTTATCAAGAAGTACGGTATCGAGTACACCGTGCTGCTCGGGGGCGAAACCGACGAGGCCAAAGAAAAACTGACTCAAGCCGCCAATTGGAACGCGTGGCCGACTACATTTTTCCTGGGCCGCGATGGCCGCGTGCGAGGCGTGCACGCCGGTTTCCCAAGCAAAGCTTCAGGAGAGTTGTACGACCAGGCGAAACAGGAGTTCGCGCATCAGGTTGAACGCCTGCTCGCCGAGAATGCGCGCACATCGCGCTAAAGCCGCACGGCCACAGTATTGATAGACTGACCTCACTGGAGGACTCCATGCGTGCACTCTCACTGACCCTCTTGCTCGCCGCGAGCCTTGCTGCTGCCGACCGGGAGGACCGTCTCGCTGCCAGGAACGTGTTTGATTTCAGCACGGTGGCCGATCCCCACATCTCGGCCGACGGCAAAAGGATCGCCTACGTCCGCAACTTCAGCGACATCATGACGGATACCCGTCATTCCAATCTGTGGATGATCAATTTCGACGGCAGCGACAACCGGCCGCTGACCTCGGGCAACTTTAACGACACCGCGCCGCGCTGGTCACCCACTGGTGACCGCATCCTCTACATCTCCAATCGCAGCGGGCAGTCGCAGATCTACGTCCGCTGGATGGACACTGGCCAGACCGCACGCGTTACGAACGTCGAGGAGGCGCCGGGCGGGCCTTCGTGGTCGCCGGACGGCACGCAAATCGCTTTCTCGATGCTCGTGCCTGAAAAGCCGCGGCAGATCGGTGACATCCCGCCCGCCCCTCCCGGAGCGAAGTGGGCCGAACCCGGCAAGATCATCGATCGCCTGGTTTATCGGTTCAACGGCGTCGGATACTTGAAGCCCGGCAATCGCCACCTGTTTGTGGTGCCAGCCGACGGCGGCGCCGCGCGCCAGATCTCGACCGGCAACTTCTCCCACGGCTCGGCCGGAAATCCGGGCGGAGATGTTGTCTGGACGCCTGACGGGAAATCCCTGCTGTTCGCCGCGGATCGCGTTCCGGACGCGGAGTATGAGCCGCGCGAAACCGACATTTACGAGTTTTCCATCGCTGACGGCTCGGTGAAGCAGCTCACGCGCCGCAAAGGGCCGGACCATGCTCCCGCCATTTCGCCGGACGGGCGCCAGATCGCGTATGCCGGATTCGATGAAA
This sequence comes from Acidobacteriota bacterium, assembly GCA_003223065.1. Classification (GTDB taxonomy): domain Bacteria; phylum Acidobacteriota; class Terriglobia; order Bryobacterales; family Bryobacteraceae; genus Palsa-187. The sequence continues at coordinate 5,767 of QHXU01000125.1, forward strand.
AGTATCAAGGCTACCAGGTGACTAAGTTGTACGTTATGAACCGCGACGGCAGCGGCGTGCGAGTGCTCTCGGATGCCCTCGACCGCGACGCCGGAAACCCGCAGTGGGCTGCCGACGGCAAGGGAGTCTTCTTCACCTACGATGATCAGGGAAACAGCAAGCTCGGCCTCTATTCGCTCGATGGCGCGCTGCGGCGGCTCACCGGAAACCTCGGCGGAACCGGATCGGCGTACCCGGGGAACGTCGCGTTCACGGTGGCCCGGAACGGGGCGTTCGCCGCAACTTATACCCGGCCCAATGTGCCATCCGAGATTGCAGCTGCGACTGTCAGCGATCCCGCGCTGCGACCGATCACAGCCGTAAACCGGGGACTGCTCGCCCAAAAGAAAATCGGCGAGGTCGAGGAGATCTGGTTCAACTCCTCGAAGGACGGACGTAAGATTGAGGGCTGGATCATCAAACCGCCGGATTTTAATCCATCAAGAAAGTATCCGCTCATCCTGGAAATACATGGCGGTCCATTTTCGAATTACGGGGACCGTTTCGATCTCGAAAAACAGGTCTGGTCGGCGAGGGATTACGTGGTGCTCTACACCAATCCGCGCGGCTCAACCAGTTACGGCGCTGAATTCGGCAATTTGATTCATCACAGCTATCCTGGCGACGATTTCTACGATCTGAATTCGGGCGTGGACGCGGTCATCAGCAAGGGCTACATCGATCCGAACAATCTGTTCGTCACCGGCGGCAGCGGCGGCGGAGTGCTCACGTGCTGGACTATCGGGCACACCACCCGCTTCCGCGCGGCGGCGGCGCTGTATCCGGTCATCAACTGGTACAGTTTTGTGCTCACCACGGACATTATGGAACTTGTGGAAAAGGTCTGGTTCCCGGGGCTGCCGTGGGACCACGCGATGGAGTACGAGAAGCGGTCGCTGCTGTCGGTGGTCGGGAACGTGAAGACGCCGACGATGGTGCTGACCGGCGAGGAGGATTTCCGGACGCCGATGTCGGAATCCGAGCAGTATTACCAGGCTCTGAAATTACGGAAAGTCGAAGCTGTGCTGGTCCGCGTGCCGGGTGAGCCGCACGGGATTCAGCGCCTGCCCAGCCACCACATGGAGAAAATGCTCTATGTCCTCGGCTGGTTCGAACAGCATCGAGGTTCTTAAGGTTACTGGACCCGCCGGAAACGCATGTCCCAGACGCGTTGCTGGCCGATGCTGAGTTCAGTAACGCGGCCGGCGGAATCGCGCATGAATCGGACGCTGCCGAGCGAGGAACTGAACCCGTCCTTGTAAGTCGGCGTGAGTGGAATCTTCGTGTCGGGCCGGCGGTGAATCACCAACTGGTCCTGCTCGAGCGCCACCTTCAAGGTGACTTCCGCTTCGTCGCTCGCATACTCGCCCACCATTCCCTGGAGTTCGGCGCGGCTGGGATTCGCGCGGTCGACCCTTTCGTAATAGTTTCCTTCATCGACCTCGGTCGCCAGGCGGAGCCGGGTTACTTTTCCCGAGACATCGTTGTCGAACTCGGCGCGCGGACCGTCATCCCCGACCGTGAACACGTTTGCGGAGACCGGCTTCAACACGCCGCGGCGATCCAACTGCAACTGGCCATCTTTTACGCCGACTGATAACGTTTCGTGATCGCGCACGCTGCGATACAGGCCGGCTTTGGCGTTGAGCGCAGACGCGGCGATCATGGCTGGCTTCTCCTGCGCGTGGTGCGGGATCACGCCATTCAAGTACACTTCGGCGACCTGATGCCCTAGCTCGGTGGCGTTGGCCGTCGAGACATTGCAAAGTACAGCGACCGAGAGTCCCTGTTCGGGATAGCGGCCGAGCCAGGCGCGATAGCCGGCCGTGGCGCCGCTATGGCTGACCTCGTGCAGTCCTTTCCAGGTCAGGACCATGAGGCCTGCCGCGTACGCGATGGTGCGGCCGTCATTGAGCCGGCCCTGTTGATGTTCCGCCTCGATCATGCTGCGGCCGCCGACCTTGAATTGCGAGAAGTTCTGGTTCCACCGAAGCAGGTCGCCGGCCGTGGTAAGCAAGCCACCGTTGCCGTGCGCATTCTCGAACGGCATCTCCATGCGGATCGAGCCTCCGTTCTGCGTGTAAGCGATGGCGCGGTTGCGGACGATGCGCTGGAAATCGTCGCGCCATTGGGTGGAGCTCATGCCGAGAGGAGTGAATATCGCCTCCCGTGTAAACTCGGCGAACGGCTTTCCGGACACGCGGCTGACCAGAATCGCAGAGAGGTTGAAGCCGGTGTTGCTGTATGAGTACTCGGCGCCGGGCGTATAGTTGAGTGCGCGCTGACGGCTGACGATCTCGAGCACATGCGTGTTCGTGTAAGCGCGCGTGGTGCGAGGCCAGCCGCCGATCGCGGCGACGCTGCCCCAATCGCGCAGACCGCTGGTGTGGTTGATCATGTGCCGGATCGTGATCGGGGTCCCGTAGTCGGGAACCTCCGGGATATATTTCCGCACCGGATCGTCCAGCGACAGCTTGCCCTGCCCCGCCAGAAGCAGCACCGCTGCAGCAGTGAACTGTTTGGAAACGGAACCGGCTTCGAAGATCGTTTCCGGGACAATCGCTAAGCTGTGCTCAAGATCGGCCATTCCGTAGCCGGCGTTGAGCACGGTGGCGCCGTCGATGGCCGCGCCGACGGTGCAGCCAGGGCTGTCGGTCCGGTTGAGGCGCGTAAAGATCTTATCCACACTGCCCCTGGCGTCCGGCGGCGGGCTGATTTTTTGCGCCACAGCGGCCGGTGCCAGGGTCAAAACGAACGCGAAGATTGTGAGGAATGGGCTGGCAGCACCACGGGTCATGAGATTGCTCCCGGTTCAGCATACACCCGCCACATCGCGGCGCAGCAAGCTCCGATCGCAACCGGGCCCGTGAGGAAGCGGCTCAAAAGTGCAGTTTTAGGGCGAATTGCAAAATGCGTGGTTCACCCACCGAACCCGACGCGGTCCCTGTAATCAGGCCGAAGGTCGAGGAACTCAGATTGGTGGCCGGATTTCCGAAGTTCGCGTGATTGATCGCGTTGAATGCCTCGAACCTGGCCTGCAACCGGTACCGCTCCGTAATGGCGAAAATCCGGCTCAGGGACAGATCGAAGTTGAGCGCTCCAGGCCCGCGCAAGGCGTCGCGTCCCACGTTTCCGAACGTCCCCACAGGATTCTGGATGAACGCCTGCCCGGAGGGCCGGAGCCAGGCGACGCATAACTGCGTGGCAAGCGGGCAGGGAGTCCCGCCGGACACGTAGGGGTTCGCCGCGATCTGCAAAGGCCGATCGTTGTTGAGACCGGTGCGGGAGTTGTCGGCGCCCGAGGTGACGCTCAGCGCCGCACCGCTGGTGGCGCGGATAAGCGGCGCGAACTGCCATCCGCCCGTGATGCGCCTCATCCAGGAACCGCCGATCGCCGGACTGGTTGCCACCATCGAGGTGTTGAAAATGTGCCGGTAGTCGTAGTTGCAGGGTCCCCGGTCCGCCGAGCGGTTGAACGGCTGCGAATTGGGCGAACCGCCCAGTTCGCCAGTAAAGTCCAGGTCGCTGATGCAATACGAATAGGTGTAGTTGGTCAGGAACGTCAGGTGTTGGCTGAAGCGGCGCTGCACGGAAAGCAGGCCGGCTTCATAACGCGAGTTCGAGCCGAGGTCGGCCGAATTGATACTCGCATAGTATTGGCCGAGAGTTGGATTCTGCAGGTACAGCATTCGGCGTTGATTTGTGTTGCTTGTGGTTGAATTTCCCGGGATGTATACGGCGGGATTGACCTCTGATCCCACCCAAAGGTGCGTGGTCTTGTTCCCAATGTACGTTAGTTGCACGAGCCATTTCTGAGCGAACTGGCGCTGATAGCTGGCGTTCCACTGCGCCATGTAGGTGGGCTCCACGTTCACGGGCATGTTGATATAAATGCCCTGTAGCGGGAAAGTCACAGTGGCGCCCGGAGGAAACGGGCTGCCGCCAGGATACCCCTGGTAAGGATTCGTGAACCCGCCCGCGGGCGTCGCAACCTGGACCGCTCCACCGTACGGCGGGTTGGTCGTCTCGCGCTCGTTGAAGAAGATTTCGGCGTGGTCGTAGAGGATCGCCGCGCCCATCCGGAACGTGTCGCGGCCGTCGCCATGCGGATTCCAGGCAAACCCGATTCTCGGAGCGAATGCATTCAGGTTCCCGTTCCACATGGCCTTCGGGATTCCTTTATCGCCGTAGAAAAACATTCCGGCGGGCGCGTTCGGATAAACCGTGCTTACCTGTCCCGCGGCGAAAGCGGTCCGGTTGAAGGACGTGCCGCGTCCGTACTTGTCGGTGTCAGGAAGCGTCGGCTCCCAGCGCAGACCGGCGTTCAGGGTCAGACGCGGGGACAGG
>QHXU01000002.1 GCA_003223065.1 Acidobacteriota bacterium
ATTCTCGATCTCCGCGGCAATCCCGGCGGGTTGCTGAACGAGGGCGTCGAGGTGGCGGGGCATTTCCTGAAGCGGAATGAACTAGTGGTGAGTCATCGCGGCCGCGCCCAGCCGAACAAGAACTATTTCGCGCACAGCGACAACGGAGGCAAGGAGTATCCGGTGGTGGTCCTCGTGAACCGCCTGTCGGCTTCCGCGGCGGAGATTGTCTCAGGCGCCCTGCAGGATCACGACCGGGCCTGGGTTCTGGGTGAGAATACATTCGGCAAGGGCTTGGTGCAGACCGTGTTTCCGCTCAGTGACAACACCGGCCTGGCGCTGACCACGGCCCATTACTACACTCCCAGCGGGCGCTTGATCCAGCGCGATTATTCGAACATTTCGTTTCTCGATTATTACTATCACACCAACCTGGAATCGAAGAACACCGCCGACGTCAAGATGACTGACAGCGGGCGGACGGTTTATGGTGGCGGCGGAATTTCTCCGGACGAAAAGTACTCGCCGCCGAAGCTCAACAGGTTTCAGATCGAGGTTGAGCGCAAATACGCCCCCTTCAATTTCTCTGCCAAGTACTTCGGCAGCCGCGCGGACGCGAAACTCCCGGCCGGTTGGGAACCTGATGAAAATGTGATCAACGCGTTCCATGACTTCCTCCTCAAGAGCGGCGTCGAGTTCACCGAAGGGGAGTTCACCGAAAACCACGATTGGATCAAGAAACGGCTGAAGCGCGAGATGTACATCACGGCGTTCAGTTTCGAGGAATCGGAGCGCGTACGAATCGAGCAGGATCCCGCCGTTCTTAAGGGCATCGAGGCGATGCCCAAGGCGAGGGCGTTGCTCGATAACGCGAAGAAGTTGCTGGTACAGCGCATCAACCGCCAGGATCAACAGCAGTAACGTAATCGGTTTGGATCCCCAGATCACCGTCCTCGACGCGGGAGGACAATATTGCCATCTCATCGCCCGCAGAGTGCGCGACTTGGGCGTATATGCCGAGGTTGCGCCCAGTGAAACACCCGCCGGCGATCTGGCCCGCCGGCGCGGCGTCATCATCTCCGGCGGTCCGTCGAGCGTTTACGACCCCAGAAGCCCCACCATCGATCCGGCTCTGCTCGATTCAGGCACTCCGGTGCTTGGCATCTGCTACGGCCAGCAGTTGATGGCGCACTTACTGGGCGGCCTGGTACAAAAGGGCGAACGCGGCGAGTACGGATTCGCCCAACTCGACATCACGGCCGCCGATACAATCTTTCGCGGCATCGAAGGGCGGCAGCAGGTCTGGATGAGTCACCGCGACCTCGTGGTGAAGCCGCCCGAAGGTTTCATCGTGCTGGCCGGCACCGAAACCTGCCCCATCGCGGCCATCGCCGCGCCGGAGCGGCGTCTCTACGCGATCCAGTTTCACGCCGAGGTGGTGCACACGCCTAGCGGCCGGACGATTCTCTCCAATTTTCTATTCGATGTCTGCGGATGCCGGCGCGATTGGGACCCCGCTGGCCAGGTTCAGGCCGTGGAAGAGCAGATCCGGGCCGTCGCCGGTGATAGAAACGTTTTCTTCTTCGTGAGTGGCGGGGTGGATTCGACCGTGGCGTATACGCTCTGCCTGCGCGCGCTCGGACCGGATAGAGTTCACGGCACGTATGTCGATACCGGACTGATGCGCGACGGTGAGACCGAGTTTGTGCGCACCAACTTTGCCGCGCTCGGAGCGCGAGCTTTCGCCGTGGAGGACGCACAAGCCCGCTTTCTGGACGCGCTCGCCGGCGTCATCGATCCCGAGAAGAAGCGTCACATCATCGGCGAACAGTTCGTCGACGTGCAGGAAAAGATTCTCGAAAGCGAGCACTTTCTCGACGGTCACTGGATTCTGGGCCAGGGAACGATCTATCCGGATACCATCGAATCGGGCGGCACGGCGAACGCTGATCTCATCAAGACCCATCACAACCGCGTGGCGGGGATTCAAAAACTTATCGAACAGCGCCGGATCATCGAGCCGCTGGCGTCTTTCTATAAAGACGAGGTGCGGGCGATTGGACGGGAGTTGGGCCTTGCGCCGGAACTGCTCGATCGCCATCCGTTTCCCGGACCGGGCCTCGCGATCAGGTGCCTGGGTTCGGAGAGGAACGGCGTGCCCAAGCGCCTGGAGGACGGTTGGCTGCTGCCGGTCCAGTCGGTGGGGGTGCAGGGCGATTCGCGGACCTATCGTGCCGTGCTCGCGCTGGAGCAATTCCCTGCCTCCGAAGAGGAGGCGGCGCGCCTGATCAATCGACTGGAGGGCATCAATCGCGTCGTGGTGGCGGTTTGGACCGCGGCGCCCCTTCCCGAACTTCGCGTCTCACCCGCCGGGCTGACGGCAGAACGGCTGGCGCGCCTGCGGCGCGCTGACGCGATCGTACGCCGGCTTGCCCACGAATCGGGCTTCGATAAAGAGGTGTGGCAATTCCCGGTGGTGCTGATTCCCGCGGGCACGGCGGAGCGCCCGGATTCGGTTGTGCTGCGTCCCATCGATTCGGTGGACGGAATGACGGCTCAAGCCGTAAAGATGCCCCCCGAACTGCTCGCCCGAATGGTGCGCGAGCTGAGTGCGCTCCCGGGCATCGCAGGGATTTTCTACGATCTCACCAACAAGCCGCCGGCGACGATCGAGTGGGAGTAGGTTGGCTCCCGACTCGCTCTTATTGGCCCTCGCTCGACGGCGGAACGATCCCCTTGATCCGCATGTATGTCACCAGATTGCCGTAGTGCTCGTCGGAGTGCGCCGTATTGGTCCAAAGGGTCGACAGCCTGGAGCGCTGGCCGCGTGACGCCTTGAGGATCTCCATCGCTTTCGCGTCGGTGAGGCTGTCATAGGCGGTATCGCAATACGCATACGCCTCCTTAATCGCGGCGACCAGGTCGGCTTTGGACGTCTTCGTCTTCTCGATGTCGGTTTGTTTGGACTCACCCTTTGCGGTGCTGCAGAAGAAGTACTCCGCATCGGCGACGTGCCCCAGAATCTGGCCGAAGCTGCGCACTTCTGGCGTTGGCTTGAAACTGTAGTTCTCCTCGGGCATTTTTTCGGCGGATTTCACAACGTAATTCTTGATGGTCGTGTGAGCCCGTTTCAACTCCGCGCTCAATGGGTTGTCCTGCGCGGCAACAACACAGGCGCCCGCAAACATGGTGGCAAAGATCCAATAGCGATTCACCCTTTGTTCTCCTTATCTTGAGATAGGACTTCTATCTTATCCAAGACGGGGAAGCGGCCGAATCGTCACGACTATCGCCCCGCCATCAAAGTATCGATGCTCTTCAGGTTTTGGCGCGCGTACTTGGATTCCTCGAGATCGCCGTTGATATCAAGCATGGTCCGGAAATGGCTCCCCGCGCTGGCGAGCGTTTCCAGGCTTCCGGTCTGCTGCGCCTGATGCATATAGCACAGCGCCAGCGCATAGTGCGCATACGGATCTTTCGAATCGTAGGCGAGCGATTTCTGGCAGTACGCGATCGCCTCTTCGAAGTGCAACTGCCTGCGCTCCGCGTCGCACAGGCCGAAATAGGCCAGGCTCCGCAGGTCCCGCCAGGTGTCGGTCTGGGCCGCCCGCTTCTTTTTTCCGACGCCCGCTACAAAACCGAGGACATAGTAGTTCAGGCGGCCGGCCAGTTTGCTGTCGAAATCGCTCAGCCGAAGGTACGCGATGTACTCGCCCGTCGATTCCTGCAGCTTCGCGTTCATCCGAAGACTGTCGGCCAGCCAAAGATGGGCTTCAGCATTAGCCGGCGCAAGCTGGATCGCGGTTCGCGCCGATTCGATCGCCTGGGGATACATTTCCTTGAGCCGGTACGCTTCCGCTTGGAGGTAGAACGCCATTGCGTTCGAGCGGTCCCTCTGGGTTACCAGCGTCAGCTGCCGGATGGATTCGTCGACGTCGCCCTTGTCGAGCAGCATGCCCGCCAGGCTCACGCGCGCCTCCAGATAATCCGGATCGATCTCTATTGCACGGCGAAACGCCGCTTGCGATTTTTCTTCATCGAACAGCGAATTCTGGGCGCGCCCGAGGTACAGCGCAGCCTGGCTGAATTTCGGATCGATAGCGAGCGCTTTTTCGAAGCGCGCCACCGCCTTCCTGTAGTTGTCCGGAAAACCTTTGTTGTAAAATTCCAGGCCCTTGTCCAGTTCATCGACCGCAGCCTTGTTGCGGCGCCGTGCGATAAGGATTTTGATCGATACCGTGGCTTCACGGCCCGGGTACACCGTTTCTTCGCGCGGCCCATCCGGCTCGTAGCCCATCTTCACACCCTGGATGGTGTGGCTTCCGGGGCGCAGACCAGGCAGCCGCAGCGGCGACCCCTTGTTTACCACGCCCTGCGAAACTCCGTCGACAAAGATCTCCACGCCATCCATATTGGATTCGAAGACCAGCGTGCCATCCTTTGGCGGCGGAGCCTTACCGGCGCGCAAGCCGGTTGGAAGATACGCCAGCATCATGTTTGGATCGAAGCTGCCCCGGTCGGAGGTGGGGTTTTGCTGGCCCTGGGTCGCCTCGCGGACGTTGCGGCGGACGTAGTCTGCCAACTCGTCGGCAGTCACCACCCCGTCACCCGACTCGTCTGCCTCGCCCTCCAGCCCCTTCACGACGTAGTAAGTGAAAATGCCGTGACCATCCCCCCAGTTCTTGCTTTCAAAGGACCGCTCACGGTCCCGGCTCGCCGTGAGCGAAAACATCGAGCTGGAGAGATCGAGCAGGCTCTTGTTCAGCTTTTGCGCCTCGGCATCAGGGGCAATCGCGCCGCTGTGGCAGGAGTCGGTCAACAGAACCTTCCACTTCGCCCGGACCCGCGAGCCCGCTACGGCGCCCAAAGTGTCCATCGGATAACCCGTTCGGTCGATATTCGCCGGGTCTATGTCGTACGGCGCGAGGTACGCACGGTCGCCGTGAACGAATCCGTGGCCGGCGAAATAGATCACCACGCGATCGTCCTCTTTGGCCACTGAGGGCAGCCAGGTTTCAAGCTCTTGCTTCAGGTTGGCGAGCGTAGCCTTCGGTCCGATCAGCGGATGGACGTTTTCGGCGCGAAAGTTACCGCCCTCGGGGCTAATCAGGACCCGGTAGATCGCCTCCGCGTCGCGTTCCGCGAAATCGAGCTGGGCCTTGGCGGGAAGGTTCTTGTACTTGGCGACACCGACCACCAGCGCATAGCCGCGCGGGATCGTGGCCGAAGGCGCGGCGGGGCGATTCTCTTCATACTTCAAGTCGCGCGATTTCGAGGGCGGCGCCTGCGGCGAGGCGTAACCGGCAATGCAGAAGATGCTAGCGATGCGCCAGACGAAGTTCATAAATCACGGGTGCCGATAGCGGAGTGGGCGACGACAAAACCACGCCTCCCTTTTCCTGGATAAACAGCAGCTCACGCGGGGTTCCCGGCGCAACTCCGTTCAAATTACCGGGCAGAACCTCGTCCGGTTTTACCGGTTTCACGCCGGCCGAGGAGTCGATACAATCGCCGCGCGCCTTAAAGATCGCATCGTCGCAACGCGGCCGGAAGGACGCCCCAAGATCGGATTTGGCCGGAGGCGGAGGCAGCGGGCGGTACTCGCGCCCCAGTTCCATCGGGCTTATCACCCAGTAAATCACGTCGTGGCCCGCCGGGCCCGTCACCTTGAACGATCCCTCCAAAGCCGGCACAACGTAGTCCTTCGAGGCCTCGATGCGATTATCGGCGCCCGTGTCGGTACGTGGAAACAGCAGTTCGTAACTTCCGGAAGTGCCGTGATTCATTACGTAAAGGTAGCCGGCATAGTTGGACGAGAGACGGAAACGCAGCCGGTCGCCGGGCCCGAAAACCAGTGCCGAATTCACAGCGCGCCAGCCGGAGGTCTCCTGTCGCTCCACGGTAAGCCGGATGCGCTGGGGTTCCTCGCTGAAAGCGAGCGGCGCGGCCAGCAGCGCGCAAATGATCCAGGCTGGCATGTTACTTGTGCTTTAGAGCTAAGTCGACCACAAGGCGCGCATCCGCTGCGCTGCTCGGATTCACAACGTAAGTCGCGTTCTCGCCCTTCACATCGCTCGCGGCGTCAACCTTCTCGAACACCAGGTCGCGCGATGCCATCTGCTGGCGAAGGCGCATCACCACATCATCGCTGACACTCGCCCTTGCGAGCAGTGTCCTTCCCTGTGTCGAGTCCCCTTGCGGCCCGCCGATCGAATAGATCAGCTTGTCGAGGTCCGCCTCCGGCTGGCGGGACAGTACGAGGAACAGTTTCTCCACTCCGGATTGCTCGTCGAACACAAACTGGCCGCGATCGCCCGGCGGGATCTGGCGCGACTCGCCTTTCTCGATCCGGTTACTGCCTCCCGCGACTTCGGATGATGGAAATAGCAGCCGCCAATTGCCGCTTGATCCCAGCATCACGACGTAGAGATAGCCGGTGGTGTTGGCGTCTACCTGAAGGCGGATCCGATCGCCCGAGCGGAACGTGGCGTCGGCGTCAACCTCTTCGAATCTGCCCGACAACGAGCGCTTCAGCACGCTGTACCGAAGTCCGAGTGGAACTGCGGGTGCCGGCGTCTTTTCAACAACGTTGACTATTTGGGCGGGCCGCTTCGCCGCCGCTTTCCTGACCGGCGCCTTGGCCACGGGCGCAGGTTTGGGAGCGGGTTGGTCCGCCGGCTTGGTCGCGGGCGCGGTCGTATCCGGCGGCGGGGCATAGAATAGTTCCCGCGCCTTCAACCCCGGCCTCTCCTGACTCCACGCCGCAGCCCCGGCCAAAACTGTCAGCGCCACCAATGTCCTCATCGCGACCTCCATTGATCTAGTTTAGCCATGTTCTGTTGGTATCCGCGCGATTGCTGGGAAAATCGGCTCGGGAGGCGGTAACCTTTAGGTACTGAACGAGTAACACAAAGCGATGCAAACTCTTCTTGCCGACCTTCGCTACGGGCTCCGCCTGCTGCGGCAAGCTCCCGGATTCACCGCGATTGCCATCTGCGCCCTGGCGCTTGGAATCGGGGCAAATACCGCCATCTTCTCAACTGTGGACTCGGTTTTGCTTCGCGCGCTGCCGTACGAAGACCCCGACCGGCTGGTAATGGTCTGGGAGGATGCGAGCTTCGCGAGCTTTCCGAAGAACACTCCAGCCGTGGCTAACTACATCGACTGGAAGAACCAGAACCACGTTTTTACCGGCATGGCGGCAACGCGCGGCCGCGCGGCCAACCTCACTGAGGACGGCGTGCCGGAACAGGTATTCGGCCGGGGCGTTACAGCGGACTTTTTCTCCGTCCTCGGAGTCCGCCCGATTTTGGGCCGCGTATTTACCGAAGATGAAGACCGGACGGGTGCGCCCGTGGTGCTGATCAGTTACGGACTTTGGCAGCGGCGATATCTGGGCGATCCGGCCCTGGTCGGGAAGCCGATCCTCATGGACGGCCAGAAGCAGACCGTCATCGGTGTATTGCCGCGCGACTTCGTCTTTCGCGACCGCGACATCGATTACTGGACGCCCATTAACTTCACGGCGGCCAATCTGTCGAACCGCGGGTCGCATTATCTTAACGTTGTCGCGCGGTTGAAGCCGGGCGTAACGCTGGAGCGCGCCCGCGAAGAGATGCGCGCCATAGCGAAGCGGCTGGAACAGCAGTACCACGAAAATTATCGCCTTGGCGCCGTCGTGTTTCCAATACGCGAGGATCTGGTGGGTAACACGCGCCTGGCGTTGTGGGTCCTGATGGCGGCAGCGGGCTGCGTGCTTCTGATCGCATGCGCCAATTTAGCCAGCCTGCTGCTCGCGCGCGCGGTGGCCCGGCAGCGCGAGATGGCCGTGCGGGCGGCATTGGGGGCCGGCCGTGGAAGATTGGTACGGCAGATGGTGACCGAAGGCACGCTGCTCGCGGTCGCGGGCGGCGGGTTAGGACTCGCGGCTGCAAAGGCGGGGATGAAGATGTTGGCGCAGTTGGTGCCGGAGGGTTTGCCGGGAACTTCGGCGCCCGGGATCAACGGACGCCTGCTCGTCTTCACGCTGGCGCTGTCGCTCCTGACCGGATTGCTGTTCAGCATCGTTCCGGCCGTGCAGGCGGCGCGGGCTTCGCTCAATGACGCGTTGAAGCAAGGCGGGCGCGGCGGCATCGGCGGAAGGGGCCGCAGCGTGCGCGACGTCCTGGTAGTGCTCGAAGTCGCTGCGGCGTTGGTGTTGCTTGTAGGCGCCGGCCTCCTGCTCGAGACGCTGGCGAAGCTGCGCGCCATCGACATCGGCTTCCGCTCGGATCATCTTTTGACCATGCGCACCGTGCTTCCCCGCCCCAAGTACGCGGACCCGGCGCTGCGTATGTCTTATTTCGACCGCGTGATAGATGGCGTCCGCGTGCTCCCAGGCGTCGAAAGCGCCGCATTCGCGTCTACATTGCCATTCCTAAGCATCGGCAACACCCAGGGTTTCCAAATCGAAGGACGCCAGGCCGATCCGGACGGACCGGCGCAGGACGCGCTGTACCGCGTCGCGACCAACGGCTATCTGCACACGCTCGGCGTCCGGCTGATCGAGGGCCGGCTGTACGACTCGAGCGACGGAGCCAACTCGCCGCCGGTCGTCATCATCAACCAGACGTTCGCCAAACGCTACTGGCCGAAAGAGAGCCCTCTGGGGCATCGGGTTTCAACCAGCTGGCCGGCCGGGACATGGCGCACGATCGTCGGCGTCGTGGCGGACGTCCACGAGCGCGGCTACGAGCTGGAGATGAAGCCCGGCGTCTATCTGCCTTACGCACAGGTCCAGGATACGTGGGCCGTTCCCCAGAACCTGGTGGTGCGCGTACAGGGCGACCCGCTGGCGCTTGCAAGCGCTGTGCGCCGCGCAATCGCAAGCGTGGATCCGGAGCAGCCGGTGGCGGCCGTGCGCACGATGGACGATATCATCGACCTCGGTGTGGCGGACCGCAAGCAACAAATGACACTGCTCGGCGCTTTCGCGGGATTGGCTTTGCTGCTGGCCTCGATCGGGCTGTACGGCGTGCTGTCCTACGCGGTCACTCAACGGAGCCGCGAGATCGGGCTGCGGATGGCTCTCGGCGCCAGTGCGTCGACGGTGATCCGGCTGGTCGCGGGACGCGGCCTGGGACTGACCGCCGCGGGCCTCGCGTTAGGGCTCTCAATGGCTTGGGCCGCGACGCGCGTCATGAAGAATCTGCTCTATGGCGTAGCCGCGACCGACCCCGCGACGTTCACCGGCGTCGTGGTGTTGCTTGGTGCAATCGCGCTGGTCGCGTGTTGGCTCCCCGCCAGGCGCGCGGCGCGCGTCGATCCGATCGTCGTGCTGCGGGAGGAGTAGCCTCGCCTGCCTACGGCGATCGCCCTATGGACCCTTCCGGCCCGATTGCCGATTCCTGGATCGGGAGATTTGCGCATGCGCTTCGGGCCGGAGATCCTTCGAGGAGTCAGGGTGGCGGCGATACTGTTCGCCGCGATCCTCGCCGGCATCGCGGGATATCGGATGCTGCATGTGACCGAGTCGCGGCCAGCCCCGCCACCGGCGCCGGCGGCATCAGTGATCGTAGTGCCGCCGGACCGGGCTCCGGCGGCTCGAGTTCACCGCATCGTGCGCAAGCCGCCGGTGGTCAAGACCGTGAAACGCGAAGAGCCCCCACCAGCCGTCTCCGCGCCCGTCACAGTTGCGGACCGCGTTACGGAACCCAGCGTCAACTCCCAACTCGCTTCCGCTCCGAATCCGCCAAAGACAATGGAAAAGCCGGAGCCTCGCCGCAAGCGAGTGATCAAAGCGCTCGGGCGCTTCCTGCACATCGGCGAAAAGAAAGAAGTGCAGCCCGAGACAGTTCGGCAACCATAATCCGTATCCGTCCGCGTTTCTTCCGCGGGATAGGACACAGCCCGAAGGGGTTTCGGAGACGCCCTGATCCTGCGTAGGCTCCCCATGCCTTGATTCATTCAACGCAGCGTTGTAGACTAAGCCACTTATGCCGGCTTTCCTCTCTGCCCCATGGCCGTGGTACGTCGCCGGTCCGGTGATCGGATTGTTCGTGCCTGCGCTCTTGATTGTCGGCAACCGGATGTTTGGCGTTTCCAGCAACCTTCGACATCTATGCTCAGCGCTCATGCCCGGCCAAGTTGAGTATTTTCGTTACGACTGGAAGCGAACCGGCCTTTGGAATCTGATTTTCGTGGCGGGAACCGCGGTGGGCGGCTTCCTGGTTTCGCAATGGGGAGGATCTCACAAAATCGAGATCTCCGAACAGACCAGGCTCGCGCTGACGGGACTCGGCATTCACGACTTCTCCGGGCTCGCGCCGCGCGAGGTGTTCATGTGGTCCGCGCTGCTTACACCGAAGGGATTCGTCTCGGTCGTTCTGGGCGGTTTTCTCGTCGGCTTCGGCACCGCTTATGCCGGAGGGTGTACTTCCGGTCATGCGATCTCGGGGCTTGCGGACCTGCAGTTACCGTCGTTGATCGCCGTCGTGGGCTTCTTCGCCGGCGGTCTGCTGGCAACACATTTTATTCTTCCGCTGATTTTTTGAATATCCATGTCCACGGCGCCGGCCAAAGCCGATCACGATACTACACGGAGCCGCGGGTCCGCCACTTGGCTTGCCTATCTTTTTCTCGGCATTTGCTTTGGGATTACGCTGACGCAGTCTGAGGTCCTTTCGTGGTTTCGCATCCAGGAGATGTTCCGCTTCCAATCTCTCCGAATGTACGAGATCATCGCGTCCGCTATAGCGGTCGCGGCCGTTTCAGTCACATTAATCAAGAAGCTGGGACTAAAGACCGTCTCAGGCGAGCCGATCGCGATTTCGCCTAAGACGATGGGGCTGGGCGTTCGCTACGCGGCCGGCGGCACGATCTTCGGCCTCGGCTGGGCGCTCGCCGGAGCCTGCCCGGGACCGATGTTCGCGCTCGTGGGGAATGGCGTTTCCGTCATGATCGTAGCAATCGGCAGCGCGCTGGCCGGAACCTGGCTGTACGGACTGCTGCGGCCAAGACTGCCGCATTGAACTGCAAACTCGAAAGATTTCTATGATTCTCAAACAATACTACCTGGGCTGCCTGGCCCACGCCTCATATCTGCTCGGAGACGAGGCCAGTTCGACCGCCATCATCGTCGACCCACAGCGCGACATTCAGCAGTACCTGGCCGACGCCGAAAAATTTGGTCTCCAGATCCGCCACGTCTTCCTGACCCATTTCCACGCCGACTTCGTCGCCGGCCATCTGGAACTACGCGATCGTTGCGGCGCGGTCATCCATCTCGGCTCCCGCGCCCAGGCAGAATATGCCTTCGTCGCGATGAAAGACGGCGACACCCTCGACTTCCCGGGACTGCGCCTGCAAGTCCTCGAAACGCCGGGCCACACCATCGAGTCGATCTCGATCCTGGTATTCGATCTCCGGAAGGACCCGGCAAAACCTCACGCCGTCCTCACCGGCGACACTCTGTTTATCGGCGACGTCGGCCGCCCGGACCTGCGCGCTTCACTCGGGTGGACAGCCAACGACCTCGGCGCACACCTCTACGACTCGCTCCACAACAAACTCCTGACTCTTCCCGACGAGACCCTCGTCTACCCAGCCCATGGAGCCGGCTCCCTCTGCGGAAAGCAGCTTTCCTCCGACACGGTCTCTTCGCTGGGAGATCAGAGGCGTTTAAACTACGCCCTGCAGCCCATGACAAAGGAGGAATTCATTCGTCTTGTGACGGCGGACCAACCCGACGCTCCGCCGTACTTCACCTATGACGCCATCCTCAACACGCGGGAGCGCGCCACGTTGGACAAGAATCTCGAACAGGTTCTCCATCCCATCGATCTCTCCGAAGTGCTACGGATGGGAAATGCCGGGGCTCAAATTCTGGACGTCCGCGATCCCGGTGAGTACGCCAAGGGCCACCTGGCCGGAAGCATTAACGTTGGACTCGGAGGACAATACGCGACATGGGCGGGGACGGTGCTCGACCGTTCCAGGCCCATCGTGATCATCGCTGAGCCGGGCCGCGAGCAGGAAGCCGCTATGCGCTTGGGCCGTATCGGTTTTGATCACGTCACAGGATACCTGCGCGAAGGCATGGAAGCGCTCGCCGGACGAGCGGACTTACTGTGGCCCACCGAGCGCGTGAGCGCCCCCATGGTGGCAGAGGAATTGGCGAGCGCGGATCCGCCGCTGGTGCTGGATGTCAGAAATCCGCGCGAGTGGGCGGCCAAGCATATTAAGGGCAGCCTGAATATTCCGCTCAATCATTTGCAGGAGCGCATCGCCGAAATTCCGCGCGACCGCCGCATTGCCGTCCATTGCGCGGGCGGCTACCGCTCTTCGATCGCCGCCAGCATCCTGCATCAATATGGGATCACCCATTTGATCGAGATGGCCGGCGGCCTCGCCGCGTGGGATGCCGCACAACTGCCGGTGGTTTCGCAAGTCTGACCGGCGTCCGCCCTCAGCTGCGAGTAGTAACTTGGGGCTGCCCTCCCGAAAGGCTCCCCCATTCAGTCGCCGGAGATGTCCTTGTTGGTGTTGTCTTTCAGCATCGCTGTCGCAAGCAGCGAAATGATCGCGCAAGCGAGGATGAACATTGCGATCGGTGTGTCGGAGCGATAGCGGCTCAGCAACGATGACGCGATCAGTGGGGCGGGACCGCCCGCAATCAGGGACGACAATTGATAGCCCAGCGACGCGCCACTATAGCGCAAACGTCCGGTGAAGGACTCCGCGATGAGCGCGGCCTGAGGGCCGTACATTATGTCATGCGGCACCAGCGAGAGCACAATCGCGATCGCCACCAGAACCGGTGCTCTCGTGTCGAGCATCGCGAAATAGGCAAAGCCGTAAACGCCAGTGAGGGCTGCGCCGAGCATGTACACTCGCTTGCGGCCGAAACGGTCGGACAAATGCCCAAAGAACGGAATCGAGAAAAATGAAATCATCGCGGCGGCGAGCACCGCTGTCAACAGAAGGTCACGGTGGAGACGCAACACCTCGGTGCCGTAGGCGAAAACGAACGCAGTGAACAGATAGAACGGCGCTTGCTCGGCCATGCGGCATAGGGCGGTAAGGATGATCTCGCGGGGCTGGCGGCGGAGCACTTCAAGGACGGGCGCGCGCTCAATCCGGCGTTCCGCCACCAGCCGCCGGAAAACCGGCGTCTCCAGAATTCCCAATCGGATGTACAGGCCGACCACGATCAGAACGATGCTGAACAGGAACGGAACGCGCCAACCCCATGTCAGGAATTGCTCGCCCGACAACCCGCTCGCCGCGAGGACCGCGAGATTTGAGAGAAAAAGGCCGGCCGGTACGCCGAACTGCGGCCAGGACGCGATGAAGCCGCGGTGACGGTTCGACTGCGCCCATTCCATCGAAAGAAGCACCGAGCCGCCCCACTCACCGCCCACGCCAATGCCCTGAATGAAGCGTAGAACCGTCAATATGATCGCGCCCCAAATCCCGATGCGTTCATAGCCGGGGACCAGCGCCACCAGGAACGTGGCGCTGCCCATCAGCAGCAGCGTCGCGATCAATGCCGCCTTACGCCCCAGACGGTCGCCGTAGTGGCCGAAAATCGCCGCGCCGATCGGTCTCGCGAGAAAACCGACGGCGTACACGCCAAAGGCCTCCAACGTGCCGACAAACGGATCGGCGCGCGGAAAATAAAGCCGCGCAAATACCAGGCCGGTGACGGTGCTGTACAAGAAGAAGTCGTACCATTCGATCGCCGTCCCGATGGTGCCGGCCAGAATGGCGCGGCGGAGCTGCCGCCGATGCTCTGCTTCGTCAATGGCGCCGGTGCCCGGACTGACCGCCATCTTGTCAGTCTATGCGGAAATCAGAATCGGCGGGAGCGAATCGGCTCCCCCAATCGAGACCATAGACATTCTACATAAGGCACAGTAGAATATCTACACAATGACTCGCAGCCTCTCCTCGCGCGTGGAATTCCTTCGCACCTCGAGGATCTCCAGGAGGGACAATGATCTCGTTTTTTCGGAAGTTGGGTTGGCTGGCGCGGCGGCGCGGCAAGGACGAGCAGCTTGCCGCGGAACTGCAGTTCCATTTAGAGGAGGAAGCGGAAGAACGCCGGACCGCGGGGTTGCCGGAAGATGAGGCGCGCTGGGCGGCGCGACGGGAGTTGGGCAACATCGGGCTGATTCGGGAGGATACCCGCACGGCCTGGGGATGGATGTGGTTCGAGCAATTGATGCAGGACCTGCGCTATGCGGCGCGGACGATGCTTCGTAATCCGGCGTTCACGGCTCTGGCGGCGCTTTCGCTGGCGCTCGGGATCGGCGCGAACACCGCGATTTACAGCTTCATGGACGCGCTGCTCGTGCGGGCGCTGCCCGTGACTGCTCCCGAATCGCTGGTGGTTCTCAACTGGCATAGAAAAGACGCTCCCGGCTCCGTGGTCCACACTGCCAGCGGCAGTATTTACGACGATCGCACCTATGGCCTGGCCGCGAGGATTTTCCCATATCCCGCGTTTGAACTATTCCAAAAGTCCGGCGCGGTTTTTTCGAGCTTGTTCGCGTATTACCCGACGCGCCGCTTGAACCTTGTGATCCGGGGCCAGGCCGAAATTGGCGCTGGACAGTTTGTATCCGGCGAGTACTTTCATGGCCTCGACGTGCCGCCGGCGTCCGGGCGGCTGATTTTTCCGGAGGATGATCGCGCAGGCGCTCCGGCGGTCGTCGTGCTCGGTTTTGACTTCAGCCAGCGGCGATTCGGCGATGCGTCCAGCGCGGTGGGGCAGTCGATTCTGATCAACAATACTCCGTTCACCGTAGCCGGCGTTGCGCCGCCGGGATTCTTTGGTGTCGATCCGGCGGTTGCGGCGGAGTTTTATGTTCCCATGCACGCGAATCTCTTATTGGAGCCCAACCGCGGGAACCAGGGGATCGCTCGCCGGTATCTCGACCGGAACGATTACTGGATCGAGATGATGGGGCGGCTGCGGCCGGGCGCGACGATGACGCAGGCGCAGTCGGAGTTGGCGCCGGTGTTCCATCAGTGGGTCGGAAGTACCGCGGCGAATGACGGGGAGCGCGCGAATCTCCCGGCGTTACACCTGACAAACGGGGCGACCGGTATCGATACACTGCGGCGGCGATATTCGGAGCCTCTCTATGTGTTGCTGGCTATGGTCGGATTAATTCTTGCCATTGCCTGCGCGAATATCGCGAATCTGCTGCTGGCTCGCGCAACGGCGCGGAGGCGCGAGATGGCGGTGCGCCTCAGCATGGGCGCCGGACGATGGCGCGTGATCCGGCAGTTGCTGACCGAAAGCCTGTTGCTCGCTTCTATCGGCGGGGCCGTCGGAATTATGTTTGCAATGTGGGGAATACGCTTTTTGACCTTGCTGCTGGCGAGCGGACGCGATGATTTCACGCTGCGCGCGGAGTTGAGCTGGCATGTGCTGGCCGCTGCGGCCGCAGTGTCGATAATCACCGGGTTGCTGTTCGGACTGGCCCCCGCGCTCCAGGGGACGCGCGTGGATGTAATGCCGGTACTGAAGGAGACGCGAGCGGGGGAGCGGCGGCCGCGGCTCCGTCTTCTGCGATTCACGTTAAGCCACGTGCTGGTGGTCTCCCAGATCGCCATTTCGTTGCTGCTGGTGGTGGCGGCGGGATTATTTGTGCGGAGCCTTTGGAATCTGCAATCGATCGAGCTGGGGTTTAATCGCGAAAATGTTTTATTGTTTAAGCTCAATGCGCGGCAGGCCGGGCATCGCGACCCGGAGATCATCACGTTTTACAACGACCTTCAACAGCGCTTCGCGGCGATTCCGGGAGTGCGCAGCGTGTCGGTGTCAAATTCGCCGATGGTAGGCGAGGGGACCTGGGGCTCGCCCGTTTTTCCGCTCGGCAAGCCCGAGCCCGAACACGCACCGAACGGGCATGGAAGCGGCGCGCCCGCCTGGAGCACCCATATTTTGACAGCCGGACCGGGATTCTTCACCACGATGAAGATTCGGCTACTGGCCGGGCGCGAGTTCGATGAGCGGGACCGGCCGGGTTCGCCGCCGGTGGCGATTGTGAACGAGGCGTGGGCGAAGGCAAACTTCGGCAGTGAGAATCCAATGGGGCAGCACATCGTGCTCGAAACCGTAGGGCGGGAACCCACGCGGCGGGAGATGGAGATCATCGGCGTCGCGAAGAACGCTCGCTATGGCGACCTGACGGGCGAGTATCCGGCCGTGGTGTACATGGCGTTCCGGCAGAATTTGTATTACCCGGCGGAGGAGATCACGTTCGCGCTTCGGACTGCCGGCGATCCGCTGGCGTACACGAGCACAGTGCGCGAAATCGTGCATCAGGCGGATGCGCGCGTGCCGGTGATGAACCTCAAGACGCAGGCCGCGATGATTGATCAGGCGATCAACCCGGAGATCATCTTCGCGCGGCTGTGCACGGCGTTCGCGGTGCTGGCGCTGTCGATCGGGTGCGTCGGATTGTACGGAACCATGTCGTACACGGTCGCCCGGAGGACGGGCGAGATCGGGATTCGGATGGCGCTCGGCGCCCGGCGCGGCCGGGTCGTGTGGATGGTGATGGGCCAGGTGATCACTATGGCGATGATTGGACTGGCGATCGGCGTGCCAGTGGCGTATGGATTGTCGCGGCTGGTGGAATCGTTCCTGTATGGGGTCAAGGCGAATGATCCCCAAACCGTGGGGATCGCGGTGGGGACCCTGGTGGCCGCGGTAATCGTCGCGGGGTATGCACCGGCGCGGCGCGCGGCGCGGATCGATCCGATGTCTGCGCTGCGGCACGAGTGATCATGCCGATAATGTGACACATCAAGCGCCTCATCGGTTGCGAGCGAGCTTTCTCGCCGGGCGGTTAACACCGACGCAAGAACAGGCCGGCGCCGGTCGGGTGACAAGGATGAAGCCGCGCCGCGATCAAGTCAATTCGGGTGTCTGGCGGCATCGCACCCATCGCGCGGTTACCATCACGGCTATCGAAGGGCACCACACCCACGCCATTTCGCTCGCAAGTACCGAAACCCCTCGCTGTGTCAGGAACGCCTCCGCGCTGAGCGGGGAAACCTTGATCGGCGTGAAGGGAAAGAAATAACGTGTCTTATTGAAAGGTGCAAGTAAGGCGACACCCATTCCGCCATTCGTGCATGCATCTAGAAGGGCGTGCGAAATCGTTGCCATAAAGATGCATACGAGCGTCTGCAGGAGCTCGCCTGCTTTGGCTTTGTTCCATAAGCCAGCCGCTACGCCCACCGCCACAACCCCGGCGAAAAGAAACGAATGCGTCAACCCGCGATGTCCCAAGAGATCGCCATAGTGGACCCCCAGGCGAAACCCGATCGAATCGGCATCCGGCAGCATCGCGCATACCACCGCGATCCAGGTAACCTCGTGCCTCCGTGAGCAAGGAGCAAGCACTTGGGCGATTGCCGCTCCAGCGATAGCGTGAGTGAGGATCGTCGGCATCGCGTCGTAACATCATGACATGACGTCAGCCTTGGTTGTCCCACACGCCCGCAAAACTCCGGCCGCGCACCTCCGGATTTAGCGCACAGCTATCATCGGGAACGATCTGCCGTTCCGTTTCGTATTCACTACCAATGACCTCCAGAAGACAGCAACTGATCTCCCTCAGTGCGCTCCTGGCACTTACTGGTCCTGCGAACTTTCTTTACTCACAACAAATCTCTCGCTGGCAGGACCCATCCCCACACACGGTCGAATTTGTCACTGTGGACGCGAACGTCCGTCTGGAGGTTCTTGATTGGGGTGGCGCCGGCCGGTCTCTCGTACTTCTACCAGGTGGAGGAGACACTGCTCACGTGTTCGACGGATTCGCTCCGAAGCTTGCTGCCGGCTACCACGTCTACGGCATTACGCGGCGTGGGTTCGGTGCGTCCAGTGTTCCCGCCTCGGGATATGGAGCCGACCGCCTCGGCGACGACGTGCTGGCTGTCATGGACTCGCTCAAACTCAAGCGGCCCGTGCTGGTGGGTCATTCACTCGGCGGCGAAGAGTTGAGTTCGGTAGGAAGTCGATACCCCGGCCGCGTCGCTGGACTGGTTTATCTTGATGCAGGTTACCAGTATGCGTTCGACAATGGCAGGGGAGGCACGCTCGATGAGCTTCAAAGGACCGCGAATCCTCAACCAGCGCCACCGCCGCCAAGTGAGTCGGACTTGGCGAGCTTCAGTTCCCTCCAAGCCTGGTTTGCTCGGGTCAATGGAGTCACGCTTCCCGAAGCGGAGTTTCGACAGGGTTGGGAATCCACTCCAGATGGACGTGTTGGGAAGCGTCGTAACTCACCGATGGCCTCGATTATGAACGGCGTCGAGAAGTACACAGCCATTCCGGCGCCCGCGCTTGTCATTTTCGCGGTTCCGCACGATCCGGGACCGTGGATCAAAAGCCACCCGGATCCCGCCGTGCGTGAGGCGGCAAAGGCGCGTTCCCAAAAAGAGGTTCTCTTAGTGGAGAAGCAGGCGAAAGCATTTGAGAATGGCGTGCCCGGCGCGCATGTAGTAAGGCTCGCGGGCGCGCATCACTACGTCTTCCTTTCGAACGAGGCCGACGTACTGCGCGAAATACGCGCGTTTGTCGCACGGTTGCGTTAGCCTAGGAACCTTCCCGCCGCAGACTCGTACCGCAGCACCACGCTCCCATTGCCGAAAGCGCGCGACTTTGTCAGCTTCAGATTGCTGCTTAGCGTCGCCCCGCACTCGCCCAAACCATTGATGGCAGCCGGTGAATGTGGTGGCCGCACATGGCGCTCCAGACCGCGGCCTTAGCGCTATTTGGTCGCCACAACCATGGAATCAGGCCCCGTGAGGTGCTCCACACGAGTCTCTCGAAATCCGGCCTCCTTCATCCAGCCGCTGCAATCGGCGCCAGTGTAGTCAAACCCATCATGCGTTTCGATCAACATGTTGAGGCTCATCAGAAGACCGAAGGCGTTCTTCGAACGTTCGTCGTCAATAATAGCCTCGTAGACAATCAGGGCGCCGCCTTCGGGCACTGCTTCATATGCCTTCCGAATCAGCTGCTTCTTGGCATCAAGGCCCCAGTCGTGAAGGATGTGCCCCATTGTAATAACGTCCACGCGCGGCAGTGATTCCTTGAAGAAGTCGCCCGCCTGAAAATGCAACCGGTCCGCAAGCCCGTTCTCCTTCACATACTCCTCGAAAATGGGCGCGATCTCCAGCAGGTCCCAGCCGACGCCTTTGAGATGCGGATTTTGCAGCGCGATCTGAACGGCGAGATCACCCTGCGCGGTACCGATATCCGCAAAGGTCTTGTATCTGTTCCAGGGAAAGCGCTGAGCGATGGCGGCATTGGCAGGCCGGCTCAGTCCGGTCATTGCCTTCAGGAATTCTTTCAAGCGTGCCGGCTCTGCATAAAGCCCTTCGAACAGCTGTGTTGCGCCGTCTCGAATTTCGTTTTGCGGACGGCCTGTGCGAAGCGCCTCAGTCAGGTGAGACCAGAACGGATAAAGACGATGGTTGCACATCTCGAGCATGCCTCCGATATAGGAAGGCTTCCGTTTGTCAAGGTACAAATCCGTCGCGGCGGTGTTGCGGTATTGGTCTCCGGTCCGTTCCAGAAATCCCAATGTCACCAATGCGTCTAGAAAATCACGAGCCGACCGGGGATGCAGGCCCAATCGGCCGCTCAGCTCCGAATACGCCAGCGGGTGCTTGCCGAGCTCGGTAAACAGCTCCAACTCGATCGCGCTGAGAAGAACTTTGGAGGACCAGAATCCGAATCCTACCTGCAGTATTTGTTCAGGACCCGGTTGCCGGTCCACCGATGCGTCAGTCATTTTTTCGCTCCGTCGAATCATGCTATCCTAGCGCTCCCCGTAGAAACAACCGGCACGAACACCTTGACCTTCTACACGTGACCGTTTAACATGTAGAAGACCGAGGCATAGGCGATGCCGGCGAAATCCGATCTCCCCCAAGGCACCCTTGACCTGCTGATCTTGAAGGTCGTCGCGCTGGGCCCGGTCCACGGGTACGCGATCGCGCAACGCCTTCAACAGGTGTCCCGAGATGTGGTCCAGGTTCCGCAAGGCTCGCTCTACCCCGCGTTGCACCGGCTCGAAAACCGCGGCTTTCTGGCTGCCGACTGGAAGGAGACCGGAACCGGGCGTGAAGCCAAGTTCTATCGCTTAACGCGGAAAGGGCGGGCGCAGCTCGAAACGGAAGCCGCCAGCTGGCGTCGATTGTCGGAAGCCGTCGGCCTCATCCTCAGAATGTCCGAGGGAGGTGCGGAATGACCCGGCCGCATCGCCTCTGGCGCTGGTTGGAGGACCTGTGGCAGGACGCCGGCCATGCGCTGCGCACCCTGCGGCAGCGGCCTGGCTTTACTGCCGTCAGCGTCCTTACGTTGGCGTTGGGCATCGGCGCGAGCACGGCGATCTTCAGCGCCGTGAACCCCATTCTGTTCGAGCCCTTGCCCTATCCGCATGCCGGCCGGGTCATGATGATCTGGGACATGCGCAGGGATGGCGCGCGAAGCTTCCCGGCTTTCGGCGCTTATCACGAACTGCTGGGGCGGAGCCGCTCCTTTGATGCGATCGCCGTGATGAAGCCATGGCAGCCAACCATGACGAGCGCGTCTCAGCCGGAACGATTCGACGGGCAGCGGGTGAGCGCGGCGTACTTTCATGTGCTCGGCGTGTCGCCCGTGCTGGGAAGGGATTTCCAGGCCTCCGACGATCAGCCCAATGGCCCCAACGTGGTGATCCTCAGCGATGCGCTGTGGCGGCGGCGCTTCTCCGCAGACAGCACGGTCGTGGGGCGCCAGGTCACGCTCGACGGCAATATCTATAACGTCGTCGGCGTGATGCCCGGCGCATTCGAAAACGTCCCGGCTCCCGCCGCGGAGATCTGGTCGCCATTGCAGTACGACATGTCACAGGGCCGCGCGTGGGGTCATCACCTGCGCATGTTGGGGCGGCTGCGGCCGTCCTTCAACCGCGATCAAGCCAGGCGTGAGCTCAATGCGATCGCGCATGCTCCGGTGAAGGAGTTCCCCAGGGCGCCCTGGGCGTCGCTCAAAGATGGCTTCATCGTCAATTCGCTGCAGAACGAGGTCACGGAGGGCGTGAGGCCGGCGCTGCTCGTGGTCCTCGGCGCGGTCCTGCTGGTGCTCGCCATCGCATGCGTGAACGTGACGAATCTGCTGCTCGCTCGCGGCGCGCAGCGTCGCGGCGAATTCGCGATGCGCGCCGCGCTGGGCGCCGGGCGAGCGCGGATGATCCGCCAGCTGCTTACGGAGAGTCTGCTGCTGGCCGGCCTCGGCGGCGCTCTCGGGATTGTGGTGTCGGAGTTCGGTGTGCGCGCCTTAGTGGCGCTCAGTCCGCCAGGGCTGCCCCGGGTGGGCGCGATTCGACTCGATGGCGCCGTATTCGCCTTCGGAATGGGCATAACCACCCTCGTCGGACTGGTGGTCGGGCTGATTCCGGCGCTGCAAGCGTCCCGCCGTGACGTGTATGCGGGAATGCAGCGAAGCTCACCGCGCACCACTGGTGGTCACCAATTGACGCGCGGAACGCTCGTCGTCGCGGAAGTCGCGCTCGCCCTCGTGCTGCTGGTAAGCGCCGGTTTGCTGTTGCGCAGCTTGAAGCGGCTCTTTGCGGTCGCTCCGGGATTCGACGCCTCACACCTGCTCACCATGCAGGTCCAGACGTCCGGTCATCGATTTGATGAGGACAGCGCCACGCACCGGTTCTTCGCGCAAGCCCTGGAGGCGGTGCGCCGCGTTCCCGGCGTCACCGCCGCGGCGTTCACCAGCCAGTTGCCGCTCAGCGGCGACTTTGACGTGTATGGCGTGCAATTCGAGCCGCGCGCGAACGGCAATCCCGAAGCGGCTGACGCATTTCGATATGCGGTGACGCCGGGCTATTTCGAAACGATTGGCATCCCCCTCCGCCGCGGACGCCTGCTCGACCAGCACGACGTGGCCGGCGCACCGGGGGCGGTGTTGATCAACGAATCATTTGCGAAACGCAAGTTCCCGGGTGAAGACCCCATTGGCCGGCGTGTTCACGTCGGCTCCGTAGCGTGCATCATCGTCGGCGTGGTGGGCGACGTGAAGCAGACGTCCTTGGCGGTGAGCCCATCCGATGCCGTGTACATCACCACCAAGCAATGGCGCACCTTCGCGGACCACGCGATGTCGCTGGTGGTCCGCGCGCGCGGTGACGCGGCGGCGCTTGCCCCGGCCGTTAAGAACGCGATCTGGTCGGTGGACAAGGATCAGCCGGTCATACGGGTGGCCACGATGGACCACCTGGTCGCGGCGTCAGCGGCCGAGCGGCGCTTCGCACTGGTCCTGTTCGAAGCGTTCGCCATCGTGGCCCTGGCCCTCGCAGCCACCGGCATTTATGGTGTACTCTCCGGGAGCGTCAGCGAGCGAATGCGCGAGATCGGAGTGCGGACGGCACTGGGCGCGTCACGCAGTAACATCCTCGCGCTCGTGGTTCGCCAAGGCATGGCCCTGACCGGAATCGGTGTCTCGATTGGGCTGGGTGGGGCGGTGGCCGCGAGCCACGCCCTCGTCACGCTGCTGTTCGGCGTTTCGCGGCTCGACCCCATCACATATGCCGGCGTGACCGCGCTGCTGGCGGGCGTGTCTGTGGTCGCCTGTTGGGTCCCCGCGTGGCGCGCGGCGCGGGTCGATCCTTCGTTCACGTTGAGGGCGGAATAACGTCGGTCTGATCCTCAGAATGTCTGGGGGAGGTGCGGAATGACTTGGTTCGATCGCTTGTGGCGGCGAAGCGAGATGGAAGAGCAGCTCGAAAAGGAACTGCGCTTCCACCTTGACCAACACACGGCCGATCTCATCGGGCAGGGCCACAGTCCCGGTGACGCGCGGCGGCTGGCCAGGCTTGCTCTCGGCGGCCCGGAGCAGGTGAAGGAGCAGTGCCGCGACGCCCGCGGCACACGCTGGTTGGAGGACCTGTGGCAGGACGCGCGCTATGCGCTTCGCACCCTTCGCCAGAGGCCTGGCTTTGCAGCGGTTGCTCTTTTGACACTCGCTCTCGGCAGCGGAGCGACCACCGTCATGTTCACCGTCATCAACGGTGTTCTGCTCAAGCCGCTGCCTTATCCGGCGCCCGACAGTCTGGTGCAGCTGCACGAACAGACCAAAGGGCAGGTCGATTTCATTTGGGGCGATCTATGGGCATTCGCCTACCCGAACTTTCTCGACTGTGAGCGCGAGAGCCGCTCTCTTTCGCCCATGGCGGCCTGGCGCTGGAACCGGGGTACCGTGAGCGAACCCGGACAGGCCGAGTACGTTGACGGTGTCGAGATGTCGTCCGAGCTATTTTCCGTCCTCGGCGTTACCCCCTTCCGGGGACGCGCCTTCCTGCCCGAAGAAGACCGGCCCGGCGCAGCGCCCGTGATGATCTTGGGCTACGGTTTGTGGCAGCGCCGTTTCGGCGGAAGCCCGGTAGCGATCGGCACGCCGGTTGTTTTTGACGGAAAGCCCTATACCGTTGTCGGCATCGCGCCGGCCGGTCTCCGCTTGTTCGGAGATGTGGTGGATCTTTTTACTCCGCTGGGCCAAAACACTTCCAGGGTCATGCAGAATCGCAATATTCATCCCGGCCTCAAGGTCTTCGCACGCCTCCGGCCGGGCGTGACCCTGGCCGCGGCGGAGGCGGAGTTGGCGCCCATCGGCCGTCATCTGGCTGTGGAGCACCAGGAATCCAATCGAGGCCGCGGCTTCATTGCGCAGCCGCTTCGTCCGGAGGTGGGCGATGTCCGGTCCACGTTATGGCTGCTCCTGGGAGCGGTCAGCCTGGTGCTGCTGATCGCGTGCGTAAATGTGGCCAGCCTGCTGCTGGCGCGCGCGGTTTCACGCGAGCGCGAGCTTGCCATGCGCGTGGCGCTCGGAGCGCGCCGGAGCCGTCTGGTGCGCCAATGTCTGACCGAGAGCGCTGTGTTGGGGCTTTCCGGCGGCGCGCTCGGCGTCTTGCTTGCAGCCTTTGGTATCCGCCCGTTTGTGACGTTCTGGCCAGGCAGCTTGCCGCGGGCTGAGGAGGTCATGCTCGATTGGCATGTGCTGCTGTTTGCGCTGGCCGCCTCCCTGTTGAGCGGCCTTATTTTCGGACTGGCGCCGGCGCTGCGCGCTCCAGCACGCGAACTGGAACAGACACTCCGTGCCGGGGCGCGGGCCATTGCGGGAAACTCGCGCCGTCTGCACAGCGGTTTGGTGATATCCGAGATCGCCCTGGCAGTGGTGCTGTTGGTCTGCGCCGGGATGCTCGGCCGCACGCTCCTGTATCTCTCATCGCTTGACCCCGGCGTGAACATCCGGAACGTGCTGGTCACCCGCATGGCGCTTTCGCCTGGCACGCTATCGAACCCGGCCAAGATACGTGCGGCCTGGCAGGACGTTCTGGATCGCGCGCGCCGTACACCGGGAGTGGAATCCATCGCGATGGTCGATACCGTCCCGATGCGCGAAGGCAACAACCAGCTCGGCTACTGGACCACTCCCTCTGTGCCGCCGGATAACCAGCAGCCCCACGCGTTGGCAACGAGCGTGACGCCGGATTATCTGAAGGTCATGGGCATCCGGCTGCTCCAGGGCCGGTTCTTCAATGACCAGGATCGCCTGGGCAATGAGCCTGTCGTAGTGATCGATGACGTCTTGGCCCAACGCGCTTTCGGCGGAGAGGAGCCTGTCGGGAAGCGGCTCTGGGTTCCCGATATGGACTCCGGACCATTCCGGGTGGTGGGCGTCGTGGGCCATGTCCGGTATTGGGGGCTCGCCGGCGACGATCAGGCCAAAGTGCGCGCTCAGTTTTATTATCCGTTTGCCCAGGTACCGGACCGGTTCTTGCGCCGTTGGTCCGAACTGATGTCGATTGCCGTCCGGACCAGCATCGAGCCGTTAAGTGTCGTCGAACCACTGCGGCGCGAAGTGCGCGGAGCTACGAACGATCAGGTTCTCTACGAGGTTCGTACCATGGAGCAGCTCGCGAGCGATTCGCTCGCCCGGCAACGCTTCCTCTTGCGGTTGTTCGCCATTTTCGCCGGCTTGGCCCTGCTGCTCGCGTGCGTCGGAATTTATGGCGTACTCGCGTACTTGACCAGCCGGCGCGTGCCGGAAATCGGAGTGCGCATGGCGCTCGGCGCAGGCGCGGGCGATGTCATGTGGCTTGTGCTCCGCCAGAGCCTTGGAATGATTTTCGCCGGCGTGGGCGTGGGCATTACCGCCGCCTGGGGCGCTGGACATGTAATGGAGCGCCTGGTGGAAGGAATGCGGCCCACTGGCTCGTCTGCTTTCGCCATCATGATCCCCGTACTGGTGGTCGCTGCGCTGTTCGCGAGTTTTGCGCCGGCCCGCCGCGCGAGC
>QHXU01000506.1 GCA_003223065.1 Acidobacteriota bacterium
TGTCGATGAGACGACGCAAATCGTGACGGTCCATGATGCTGAGTATCATTCCGATTGCGCCGTCAATCAATCAGTTCAAAAAGGGGGGTGTGTTCGTATGGTTGCGGGGGACTGGAACGCCCCGAACGCTCTTAGATTACCATTTGAACTGTTAGCGCCGGTCAGGAATGACGGCAAAAGCGCCGGAAAAACGACAGCAGTGAGCGCCGGTTAGGGCATCAGCAGGCACGCCGGCGCAGCCGTCGGCCGCGAGGCTGGCGGCGCTGCTGCTTCAGGAGGAAAGGACGATAGTCTACAAGGTGTCTACCCTCCTGCGCCGTCGGCAGGAACAGGAGCTGTGGAAAGTCGTTCCTGCTTGGTGTCCAGCTTGACCGACTCGATCACCAGGTAGAGTGTGTTGACGCTGTTCACTTTGCCTGCCACGCAGTAGGCTCGGCCTGGCGTGAGGCGAAGGCGTTTGGTGAAGTCGAACAGGCGATACACACGCCGGGTGTCGTGGTCCAGCATGACCAACACCGCACAAGAAGCGTATTCCGTCCGCGAGATCAGGAACAGGTGATTGGCGCTGAAGTTGAACATGGAAGGAACCACAGAGCGGGAGCCGAAGCCCCCGCTCAGTTGGCAGCGCCGTTGAGGGGTTACCCGGCCGACTCCTCGGAACGGGATATCGCCACAGCGCGGCGCATGCTCGGAGTCGAAACTACTCGGTCGGCGGAGAGGGATTCTTGCCGGCCTTACGGAAGCTGTCGCCGCTCAGGAGAAAGACTTCGGAGTTCTCGACGAGGCGGTCGGCGATGGCCGTAGCGATGATCGTGTTGTACAGGATGTTGCCCCAATCTGAGAACGCCGTGTTGGTGGTGATGAGGGTGGAACGCTTCTGCGCGTGGCGGTCGGAGATGACTTGGTAAAAGAGGTTGGAATTCTGCTGATCGAGCGACAGATAGCCGAGTTCGTCACAGATGAGCATAGTGGGCTCGGTATAGAGTTTGAGTTTGCGCACCAATGAATGATCGACCTGCGATGCCAGCAGATGGTTGAGCATGTCCATGGCGGTGGTGAAGAGCACGCGATGGTTCGCCTGGCAGGCGCGCCAGCCGATGATTTTGGCCAGCATGGTCTTGCCCACGCCAGGATTGCCTACAAACACCAGATTGGTGCCTTTGTGCAGGAAGTCCAGATCCAGCAGCTTCAAGATTCGCAGCCTCGCCTGTTGGCGTGATTTGTGATGGGCAAAGTTGAACGAATCGATCGAATGCGAGGCTTGCAAGCGCGACATTTTAACGCGCCGTTCGATGGAACGGCGTCGTCGCGCCTCCAGTTCCAGATCGGCCAGCCGCTCCAGTGTGGCCGCGAAGCTCAAGTTGTTGGTGGTTGCATCAGCGATCGTTTGATCCAGATGGCGGCTCATCGTCGTCAGGCTGAATTGTTCCAGTTTCTGGGGGAGTGTGTTCATCGGAGTCGTTCCTTTCGGGGAAAAGAAGAGCGTCGTATTCCAGCAGCGACAGAGGATCGGTCGCCAGTTGATCCAGTTCCGGGTTATTGAGTCGAAGCCGCGGTTGGACGGCTCGCGGTGATTGTTGCTGTCGGAGGATATTGGCTACGTAGTCGGAGCCGAAAGCGCGGCCGGCATGCGCCTTCACCAGCGACTGGGCGACTGCTTGAGATCCGTACAAGCGGATCAGTTCGAGCAACTCGCTCACCTGACGCGACAGGGACCGGTCGTTGTCCGCCATGCCGCGCAGATACTCTTCTACGGTGAGGCGCGGGCAATGGGTT
This sequence comes from Acidobacteriota bacterium, assembly GCA_003223065.1. Lineage (GTDB taxonomy): Bacteria > Acidobacteriota > Terriglobia > Bryobacterales > Bryobacteraceae > Palsa-187. The sequence continues at coordinate 1,777 of QHXU01000506.1, forward strand.
TCCAACAAGGCCAGCAGCCGCTGCTGCGCCTGGGAGCGAGCCGCCGCGGCTTTCTGAACCAGCAACTCTTTCTCGAAACGTTCGGCGCCGAAAGTCTGACCGCGATGCCAGCAGCGCGGATAGGTGACGATCTGGCGTTGCTGGTGATAGAGCGCCACGGTGTGCGCATCGGCCTTGAGGAGGAGGTGTTTGCCGACCAGGGAGGGCGGAGCGCAGTAGCGATTGCCATCGAAGTAAATGCGGATATCTTTGTGGACCAGCACGTCAACGGCATCGC
>QHXU01000117.1:0-2707 GCA_003223065.1 Acidobacteriota bacterium
GAACCATGCGGTGGACGGAATTCGATTGAGAGCGCTCTCGGCAGCTTCCGCCAGATCCAGCGCTACCACGCCAAACCCGCCCGAGTGAATCACCAAGTCCGCCGCGCGCATGGCGTGCTCGACATTGCCGTTGCAGCGGATCCAGGTGAGTTTCGAAAGTTCGACTCCGGCCGCGGAGGCGGAGCAAGGGTCGAAGGAGTCGGTCGCATCCACCAGCACTGCGAACTCGTCCCGGCTGGTGGCCGCGGCCAGAATCGAATGCAGCAGGCTGGTTCGGCCGCTCGAGCGTGGACCGGCGATTTCCGTGATTCGCCCGCGTGGGCAGTCCAGGATTCCGGTAGAAAGAACATCGGGGACTGCCGGAACACGCCAGCCAAGGGCTAAAGGGGAAGTCATTAATTCGCCTTTTGTTCGCCTCCAGGGTATGCCTGTCCAGGGAGGTATGTCAAGGGGTAGCCAAAGGCCTGGTTTCACTGCTGCGACTGCAAAAGCAGGTGATCTATGAACTCGCCAACTTTCGTTCAGGATTGATTACAAGCCACAGCATGCCGCCCGCGATAATGATGATGGCGGCGATTTCCAAAGCCGGTACCCATCCGAGTTTTCGGGCAAGAATCGGCGTCAGTATCGGAGATAGAATCCCGCCGACGTTACCTCCCAGATTCATCAGTCCGCTTACCGTACCTGCGTACTTTTCCGAGACATCAATTGTGGTCGCCCAATGCGACGCCAAAGCGAAGTAAATGGCTCCGGCGCCGAAGGACAGCCAGACAATCGCAAAGCCGATGCGCTCCACGCGGGCGCCCACGATGAGCGCCATCCCGGCGGCGAACATCCCTCCCATCGCGATCAATCGCCGGCCGGAGCGCAGTGACGTCTCTCTTGAAACTATGTCTGAAGCGATTCCTCCAAGAGGCGTCAACACCGCCATCGCGATGAATGGCCCAATCGTGTAGTACGAACTTTTCATCTCCGAAAGCCCCCGCTGTTCCACCAGGTAAGTGAAGAACCAGGTCATGTAAATGTACACCATGTAGCCGCATGTCATGGCGCTCGAAAACAGCAGCAAGACATTCTTGTCGGTGAGCAGCCTCCGCCAGGGAGTTCGTCTGGCGCCCGCTGGGCTTAGATGAGCGGCGACCCTGGCATCCTGCGGCTCCGCGGCTCGAGCGTGGATGATGGCAAGCTCAGCCCGGTTCACGCGGCGATGCTGCTCCGGAGTGTCTCGCGTCAAGAGATACCAGAGAGCGCTGGCGGCAACTCCCAGGACCCCGGAGATCAGGAAAGATTCCCGCCATCCGTATGTCAGCATGAGCCACGCGATGAAAGGAGGAGTGATTGCAGCGCCCGCGCCGCCGCCGGCCAAAGGCACGCTGGTTGCGAAGGCGCGTTCTTTCATGGCCATCCAGTTCGCGATGGTGCGATTGAAGCTCGGCCACGCGGCTGCTTCTCCCATGCCAAGGCAGAATCGAACCAGGCAGAGAGAGACCACGATCGGCACGCCGGCGGGACGTAATAGATCGGCCGCATAGGCGGTGAGTGCGGTGAAGGCGGACCACCAGATTACTGCAAATGTCAGCACTTTCCGCGGTCCCAACAGGTCGCCCAGCCAGCCTCCGGGAACTTGGAAAACCCCGTATGCCAAGATGAACGCACTAAAAATTTTGCCCATCTGGACATCGGTGAGGTGATACGCATCGGTAATGTGTCGCGCGGCGATGGAGATATTTACGCGATCCAGGTAGGTGATCATGCTCAGCAGAAGCATGAGCCCGAGAATCTGCCATCGCACCGTACTCGGCCGCATTCCGGCGGGGGAAGGCGAATGTCTTTCCGGAATCGGGCGCGTTTCCGGGTTCAACAGCTCATCCTTTCTGTGCCGCGAGCGGCCATCCGCCCCAGGATGTCCAGCCTCCATCTGCAAACAGCGTCTGGCCGGTAATGTAAGAAGATTCGCCTGACGCCAGGAACAGAGCCGCGGAAGCCACCTCGGAGGTTTCCCCAAATCGGTTCATGGGAGTGCGCTCCAGGACTTTCGCTCCATCCAGTAAGCCGAGCTCGAAGTTCCGGCGAACCAGATCCGTGAGGATCGTTCCCGGCGCAACGCAATTCACTCGAACGCCGGACTCGGCCCATTCGCAGGCCAGCGCTTTGGTGAACATCATCTTTCCGGCTTGCACCGTCGCATAAATCACGCGGAGTGGTAGAGCAATATTGCCCGCCACTGAAGCGATATTGATGATCGACCCGCTCTTCTGGGCGCGCATCGGCTCACCAGCGAGTTGACAAGCAAGAAACACTCCCCGTAGATGAACGCCAAGCATGTGTTCCCATTCCCCGGTGGTGATTGTCGCGAAGCTCTTCGTAAGACCTGCGCCGGCATTGTTGACCAGGATGTCGATGGTCTTGAATTCTTGAAGCGTTCTATCGATCAGCTCACGCACACAGGCATCTTGGGAAACATCACCCTGCATATGGAGCGCTCTTGCGCCGGTCTGTTCGATTTCGAGCGCGGTTCGAGTAGCTGCGGGCCGGTCCTGGAGGTAGTTGAAGACGATGTTTGCGCCTTCGCTCGCGAAACGCAGCGCGATGGACTTCCCGATCCCGCGTGAGGCTCCCGTGATGAAGGCGGTCTTTCCTTTCAGCAGCATCAGTTCCTCGTCAGACCTGATAAGTGATACGTCCTCTGGAGACAGTCATCTCCACT
>QHXU01000117.1:2776-3384 GCA_003223065.1 Acidobacteriota bacterium
TCTTGAGCGTTCCGGCTTCATGTTCTTCAAAACCGATATATGCGCTGCCGCAGGTAAACATCCTCAGCGCTTCCAAAGCAGAGATCCGTTGTCCGTAATTGAAGTGATTTACCGCTGCATGAATGCCCCAGATGGGGCGAATGGGAGTCACAAAGCTGTCGGATCCTCCACCGGCCGCGACCCCGGCATCGAGAAACCAGCGATAGGGGTGGATGCGCGCGGCGCGTTCCGGCCCCAGGCGCCGCTCGTACATGTCGTGGAATGCTTCTGCAAAGTAAGGCTGGACTCCTGCGCCCACTCCCAATTGAGCCGCCTTCCAGACCTGCTCCTGTCGAGGGAAATAGAAGTGGTCGATGCGATGCCGGTGGTTCGACCGCGGAATCGTCCGTAACGCGTTCTCATATGCCGTGAGCATCTGGCCGATCGCACGTTCGCAGGTGGCGTGCACCACGATCTGCATTCCTGCCTTGTGGCAGCGAAGCACCCATTCATTGAGGTCCTTCTGGGTGAAGTATTCGGGCCCGCTGGTCTCCGGCTTGTCCGCATAGGGCTCATAAAGAGCGCCAGTGTGAGCAGCCGGGCTGCCGTCGATGAGTACACACCCGCCG
>QHXU01000117.1:3427-5252 GCA_003223065.1 Acidobacteriota bacterium
GATGCGCTCGAGATCCATGATTTGGTAATAGAGAATCGTGGAAACCGGCAGTTGATCTTGATGAGCGAGAAAATCATCGACATCGGGGTCTCCGCTGATGCGCCCGCCCTCCAAGCAATGGACCGTGGTTACGCCGCCCTCCACCGCCTGTTGCGAGATGATCGAAAGGCAATTGCGCCGCACCTCCGGCGTAAGCAAGGTCATCAGCTTGCTTTGTGCGCTAAACGCGATCTTTTCACGCAATGGACCCGCCGGCATTCCGGTTTCGATCTCGCGTTCGACGCCAGGTGTGTTCGGATCGAGCTTCAACCAATCGGCCGCACGCGAGTTCAGCGCGCAGGAATGTCCGTTGAGGTGCAGAAGATAGACGATGTGTTCGGGGGCGGCGTCGTCGAGCTCATGCCGGCTCGGATAGCGCCGCTCCTCGAGTACCGTGTCGGACCAGCCGCGCCCCATCACCAACTGCCCTCGAGGAACGGCTGCGGCCTGCCGTCGGATCGCATGCTGAATCTCAATAATCGTGCGCGCGCCGCGGAGATCAACCATCTGCTCCATGAGTCCGCTTCGCCAGTAGTGAACGTGCGAATCGATGAAGCCGGGGAATGCGTTTCTGCCTTTCAGGTCGACCGCCGCGCTGTTTCCGCCATGGACTCTTAGCGCTTCGTCACTCGATCCGAGAAACGCGATCCGGCCGCCTCGAATGACCACAGCCTCAGCAATCGGCTGGGACCTTTCGAGCGTGTGGAGGCGTCCGTTGAATAGAACGATGTCCTCCCCTTTGGGAGACTTTTCCGGACAGGGCGCTTTTGTTTCAAAGCTCGTCACGTCAGGCCATACTCCTTCCCCCATCCACAGGGATTGCCGCACCGGTTATATAAGAAGCCGCATCCGACGCGAGGAATGCCGCCACGCCCGCAATTTCCTCAGGCCGCGCGATCCGGGCCAGAGGATATCGCGCTTCCACGGCATTCCTGGCAGCCTGGTAGTCGGGAGACGCATGCAGGCTCGAATGCAGAAGCGGCGTATCCACCGCGCCGGGGCAAATGCAGTTTACGCGAATCGAAGGAGCCAGGTCGAGCGCCAGTGCTTTCGTGAGCGCTATGACGGCGCCCTTCGAAGCGATGTAGGCAGGACGGTTCGCGATTGGAGAAATCCCTGCCGCGGATGAAACGTTGATAATGGACGCCCCTCGTTCCGACATAAGCGGCACAGTGTATTTGCTCATCAGGAACACAGACTTGACGTTCACATCCATGATCTTGTCCCACTGCTCTATAGAGGTTGCACTCAGCGGCGCCAGCAAATCCCTACCTGCGCAATTCAGCAGCACATGGATGGAACGAAATGCGGATCTGGCGGCTTGAGAAACTTCTAAAGCGGTTTGCTCTTTCGAAACGTCCCCATTAACTGCGATCGCGCCCGGGCGGGGAGGGATCGGATCGATGTCAACAAGGATCAAAGCCGCCCCCTCCTCGGCGAAAAGCTGGGCGGAAGCACGGCCGATTCCGGAAGCGGCGCCGGTGATGACAGCAACTTTGCCAGCAAGTCGATCCAAGGTCCCCCTAAAGTGTGTCTTTCAATTCCAACGCGAGCCGGTCGCAGCGGTAGAACCGCGCGTCCTCATGGCGGCGCATATGCTGGATCAACCGGTCCAATAACGTGATTCTCGAAGGCCGCCCGATGATCTGAGGATGCATGGCAAGCACGAACGCTTTTCTCTCTGCATGCAGTTGATCGAACTCCGCCGACCAGTGCTCGAATACGGCGGAGGGCGGCATCATCACGCGGCCCACCAATTGGATGCTGTATAGGAAAAAAGGCGCAT
>QHXU01000117.1:5321-8312 GCA_003223065.1 Acidobacteriota bacterium
CACGACGTGCTTGTACGGCTCGTCGCGATCAAAAAAATTGGAGGAGTAAAGGAATCCGTATTCCAACAGTAATCGCATCGTGTTCTTGCTGAATTCCGCGGCCGGCGAACGCCAACCTAGCGGCTTCGATCCTGTCAGTCCGGCAATGAGGTCATTGGTCTTCTCGAACTCCTCACGCTCTTCCGGCTCTTCCATGTCTTGCAACCAGCGGTGTGAATAGCTGTGGTGCGCAATCTCGTGGCCGGCTGCATAGATGTTCTCGACTAGAGCGCGATTCCGCTCGATGATCATCCCCGGGACAAAGAAAGTACACTCAATGCCGTGCCTGGCCAGCAGGTCGAGGATGCGCGGCACTCCTTCACGGTAGCCGTATGCTCCTTGCGAAAGAGCGATCGGGCGCTCCCAGTTCTTCGGATCGCGCGACGTCCAAAGCAGTTCGGCATCCAAATCGAACGTGAGAAGCACCGGGAAGTCCGAGCGCGCGGCCAGGGACATGGTTCCTCGCGGCGCTTACAGCTTGGCGGTGTAGTCGCGATAGGCCGGCCAATCAGGAATCGAGGTCGCCATCTTGGCAGACTGCACCACAGCTTCGGAAACCACTTCCGCCGCCAGCGAACCGATGACGGAAAGCGAAAAGTCTGATTGCACGCGCCGCGTGGAGACGCCGAACAGCGTGTCGCCGTTGCCTGGAGTGTGATATGGATTGATGCAACGTGATGCGCCGCAATTCGCCATCATGGCGATCTTGGTCATTTCGGTCTTGTTAAATATGGCGTTCGTCGCCACAACGCCGATCGTGGTGCTCTCGAACACAGGATCTTCCGGGACTCTGGCGGCGCGTGTTCCCGAGCGCGGCGGGCGATTCTTCAGAGTCTCGGGAATTCCGGCAAATCCCTTGCCATCCGGGCGGCGTGCCCCGGCTATGACTTTGCCCGTCTTCCAGTCCACGATGTCGCCGGCGGCGTTTACCACCATCAGCGCTCCAATCACCACATCACCGATTCGCATGCTTGCCATGCCCACTCCGGCTTTCATGCCGCGCATGCCGTATTGGCCGAGCATTTTTCCTACTGTGGCGCCGGCGCCCGCGCCCACGTTCCCTTGCGCCACGCTCTTTACGGCCGCGCTTTTACAAGCCCGATACGCCGCCTCCGCGTCCGGACGTATCGACGCATCCCCAAGACCCAGGTCGTAGATGATTGCGCCTACGACGATGGGGACAAGCCCGATTCCGAACTTCAGCCCTACCTTCTGTTCTTCGAGGTAGCGTACTGCACCCGGCACGCTTGCCAGTCCGAATGAACTCCCGCCAGAAAGCACGATTCCCCAAACCTCCTGAATGAAGCTCACCGGCTGAAGCAGCGACACTTGAAAAGTGCCGGGAGCCGAGCCGTCGAAATGTCACTCCGGTGGGACGGCGGGGGTCGGTGTAGTGTCCGACTCTAATGCCTGGAACGTCCGTGATGGAGCCCGTGAGCGGCTCAAGGGCTGGAGTGTCCTGCCACTCCCCATCGAGCGGCAGTCCCCTGAGCAGGGCGGCTCCGGTAGTTCCTAGCACAGCTTTGTTTAGTTCGCGCCGGGAGATTTTCGACATGTTCTCCTCCAGACATTGATCCGATCACTGCTTCAGAGTCCTTTCGTCGCGCGCCGCCGCGTAGGCTGGACTCTGAAAGTTTCCATTGCGCCGGTGAAATTATTGGAAGGGCCGAGTTCGACGTAGCGGCTGGGACGAGCGGCGGACAACAGGCCGGAACTTCGCCGCATGGTATTGAGGATGTGCTGGTGGGTCAGTTGACGGGCGTCCGCAGGCCTGCGCCTGGCGATCGCTTCCACGATCGCACAATGCTCTCGGGCAATTTCTGAGCCGAAGGAATCCGCCGCCAGTCCCAAGTAGAAATAGCGCATCAAGCGGGTGTGAACGTTGGAGATAAGGTCAACGAGACGGTCGTTGCCGGTGGCCTCTGCGATGCCAACATGCAGGCTCCTGTTCTTGTCCAGAAACTCGTAATAGCTCTCCTTCTGGTTGCTCTTGTATTTGAACTGGGCCCACTTCCCCATGTTTGCGATCTGATCGGCGGTTGCGCGCCCGGCAGCCAATGCGGCTGCCGACGGATCCAAAATGAGCTGCACCTCTTGAAGGTTGTTGAACTCCGCGATCGTAAGAGGCGATACAAAATATCCGCGGAACGGAAGGATCGTGATGAAGCCTTCATTGGCAAGATGCCGGAAGGCCTCCCGTACCGGAGTGCGACTCGTCTGGTAACGCTTCCCCAGCTCACCTTCTGACAGCGACCTGCCCGGGGAAAGCGCGCAGGTCACGATATCGTGCTTTAACTCTTGATAAAGCAACTCCGCGGCAATCATTCAGTACCAACCGTATACGAGAAGTATACACATCGCATCCGCCGTGCCGAAATTCATATAACCTTATTCAGATCCCGATAACTGGGCAGTCCCGAAATACCTTCCGCTCGCGTCGCCGCCCGTATCACCGCCTGCGCCATCGCCTCAGCCGCGAGGGCGCCGATCATGCCGTGATTGACTTTCACATTCAGCACACCGGTGGCGAGTGTGAAGATGGTGTCTCCATCCCCCGGCGTATGGACCGGATTGATGGCTCGAGCGTACCCATCGTGGGCCATCTGCGCGACCTTGGAGATGTGCACTTTCTCCATTGCAACGTTCGTAGCCACGACACCGATCGTAGTGTTGGCTCCCGGCTGGACCGCGACTCGATAACCCCGCATCACCTCGGCCATCGAATTGCGGAAGCCGTGTCCGTCCGCGGTCCTGGCGCCGGCGACGATCTTTCCTGTTTTGGGGTTGAACACGTCGCCGACCGCGTTCACCGCAACGATGGCTCCCACGACAATCCCCGTGTTGCCAACCTTGATGCTGGCCGAACCCAACCCGGCCTTCATCGCGAACTGTTGACCGAACATCTTGCCGACCGTCGCTCCCGCTCCCGCGCCCACATTGCCTTGCGGTACA
>QHXU01000117.1:8333-11671 GCA_003223065.1 Acidobacteriota bacterium
CTGGTGGCCGCGAGACAAGCCTGATAACCGGAATCCGCGTTGGGGCGTATTTTGAAGTCTCCCACTCCAAGGTCCATCAAAATCGCGGCAGGAACGATGGGCACCACACCGAGATTGCCGATTTTGAATCCGCGGCCGTGAGATTCGAGAAAACGCATTACGCCAGTGGCGGTATCCAGGCCATAAGCACTTCCGCCCGAGAGGACAATTGCCTGCACTTGTTGCACGGAATTGACCGGGTTGAGCAGATCGGTCTCGCGCGTTCCCGGCGCGGAGCCCCGCACGTCTACTCCAGCTACGGCGCCGGCTTCGCAAAGAATGACGGTACAGCCAGTCGGGCGAGTTTTCAGCGTGCAGTGGCCGACCTTAATTCCGGGCACGTCCGTCAAGGTGCCGGGGCCCAGCCAATCGTTCTCATCCGGACTTTCAGGCGCCGCGGCGCTCTGGGGATCCGGTGTTGCGGCCGCAAGCCCGCAGGCGCCCGCTGCAAACGCCACTTCCAAAAGTCTCTGCGGAAATTCTCTACGTTCCATAACTATGCCGTTCCCAACAGACGCATTGCCGTGAGCGCCATTACCTTTGCGGAGTTCACAAGATCCTCGATCACCACGTATTCATCGGGCTGGTGCGCCAGGTCCAGGATGCCGGGACCGTAAGCGATGCAGTCCTTCACGTGACCGATACGCGTGACGTGTTTTTGATCGTAGGTTCCAGGGCTCGCGATCAGAGGAGCTTTCTTCCCGAGCACTTCTTCAATGCTCTGAGAGACGGTCCTGACCAGCATGCTGGACGGATCCGTTTGCGTCGGATGCACGACCATCAAGTCTTCCAAGCTGTATTGGAAGGCAGGCTGTGCCCGGCGCAGAGCTTCGAGAAGCTCATGGATCTCTCTCTGCACCTCCTCCAAGGGTTCCTCCGCGAGAAACCTTCTGTCGAAGATCGCGCCTGCACGATCGATAACACAGGGGGTTTGTGTTCCCTCTTCCGGTTGGCCTCCGAAGACCGCGTTAATGTTGATGCTGGGGCGGCGCGATCCGGGCGGTTCGACAGGCATGTTGGTGATTCGCTTCGCGATCCGAGGCTTCAGGGTGTGATTGATTTCATGGATTACGTCGGCCAAGTGGTCCGCGGCGTTAACGCCGAGGTGAGGCATGCTTCCGTGGCCGATCCGGCCATGCTGGATCACCTTGAACCAGTACACTCCGCGGTGGCCGATACAGACCCGGTCTACGTTCGAAGGCTCCGTGATGATCACGAAGTCCGTACGATCTTTGTGGATGAGGCCGCACTCGGCGAGCCATGCGACGCCGGCGAATCCACCGCTTTCCTCGTCCACGGTGCCGCTCTGTTCCAGCGTACCGAGGAGTTTTACTCCGCTCCGGCGGATCGCTTCCCCGGCATGGATTGCTGCGGCGATTCCCGCCTTCTGGTCGGCTGTGCCGCGGCCATATAACTTTCCGTCTCGCACCAATCCCGCGAAAGCGTCGACGGTCCAGCCCTTGCCCACGGGAACAACGTCGAAATGTCCATTGAAGTGAACCAGCGGCCTCGCCTTGCTTCCCGCCATGCTGCCGATTACGTTCACTCGCGGATGTGCGCGGGTATGCTCCGGCCGCCCTTCCGCCGCCTCATACTGCACCTGATAACCAAACTCCTTGAGCCTGGCTCCGATGAATTCGGCTCCGGCGAGGTACTCCTTCCCGGGAGGATTCACAGTCGGAATTTGAACAAGACCGCGCAGGAAGGCGATCATCTCATCCGCGATCGCCTCCACCTCGCGGATCACCGCCGATTCCTGCTTCTCCGTCACCGTACTCGCCAGATTCATGTCTTTCTTGGCCTCATAGGGGCGGCTCGAATCGCCCGTCGACGCTGGTCCATCCTCCGTCCACGAACAGAACGGTGCCGGTTATGTAGCTGCTGGCGCCGGAAGCCAGAAAGACGATGGGCCAGGCCATTTCTTCGGGTGTGGCCCACCGCTTTAAGGCACAGCGATTCGCATACGCCGCGTACCATTCGGCATTCTTCTTGATCGGTTCCGTAAGCGGGGTTTCAACCACTCCGGGCGCGAGCGCATTCACCCGAATGCCCTTGGACGCCAGCTCGACCGCAAATCCTCTGGACAACTGGACCAGGGATGCCTTGGTGGCCGCATACACGCCTTGTCCGGGTTCCACCAAAACCGAACGGATCGATGACATCAAGATAATGCTCCCACCCCCGCTTTCGCTCATCACTTGCGCGACGGCTTTCGTCACGCGGAAGGTTCCTTTCAGGTTCAGATCCACCACGCGGTCAAGCTCTTCCTCCGAATAGGTGAGCAGGCGTTTGCGAACATTGATCGCCGGCGTCGTCACAAGGACATCGATTCTTCCGTGCTCCGCCTGGATGTGCTTTACACCGGCATTGACGCTGTCGACGCGTGTAATATCCAACGACACGGCTGCCGCCTTGTTTCCGCTAAGGCAGATCCGATTCGCAGTCGCTTGCGCGCCCCCAAGATTGAGGTCCGCGCATACGACGATCGCTCCCGATTGGGCGAGTGCCACGGCTGCCGCTTGCCCGATACCCGATGCGGCTCCTACCACTAAAGCGACTTTGCCATCAAGGCGAAAGACCGAAGTTCCGTTGTCCATGCTCGCCTGATTTACCAGATGAGACGAATCGCCATCTCCATCTTTCGCTGCGGAAGCGCCGTCAGCTGGCCGAACGTCGTCGGGTTGCTTACGTATAGATTATTCACGCTGGCAACATAGAATGACGGATTGTTCAGAGTGTTATAAACCTCCCAACGCAACTGTAAGTTCCACGGACCCGAACCCAGCCATCCCTTCTCGGCCAGCATCATGCTCTTTGTCAGAGAGGTGTTCAGATTGAAAAGGCCGGGTTGGCGCGCCGCGTTGCGGGGACAGGTTCCATTCTGACCAAGCAGGGGCTGGGAATAGGTGTAAACGCTCGCAAATTGGTGAGGCAAGGTTAGCCCCGAGCCGCCAACGGAACAGTTGGCAAGCGTGTTGTCCGACGCCGTCCCGCCCGTGCTGTTGCCATCCAGATTCACGTCTGAGATGCCCAGTACAGGTCCCGAGAAAATGTTCATGGGCACACCGGACTGATAGACGCTGGTGACGCCGAACTGCCATCCTTGCAGGAGAAACCGTGAGAGAAGATCCGTCCGGCCGTTCCAGAACGGGACCTGATAGATACCAGTGAACAGAAACCGGCGCGGTATGTCGAAATTCGACAACGCGCGGCTCAGCCTGAGATTGGACGGATTTTGCGGGACGCCATCCCCGAGGTAATCCTGCGTCGGATATGCCGTCGAAGCGTTATCGAGCGAT
>QHXU01000117.1:11750-12189 GCA_003223065.1 Acidobacteriota bacterium
TTGCAGGGAATTATAGTTGGAGTGTGCCGCAGCCGTGATGAGAATGACCTGGCTGAAACGCGAATCAAGGCGCAGCGCACTGGTGGACGCCGCCTTGAATTGATCCAGGCGCGCAGTCTCGTCCGCAACGCTCGTCGCCGGCGCCGGCAACGCAGCCGGCAAAAACGAGTTCACCGGGATGAAGGCCGCAAGATGAGTGCCCTTCGAACCGATATACGCGACACTCGCCACCATGGATAGGGGCAATTGGTAATCAATGGACAGATCATACTGCTGAAGGTACGAATTACGAAGATGCGAACTGGTGGTTGTGATCGTGCCGAAATTGGTCAGGCTGCCAAAACTGCCGCTTGCAGCCTGTGCTTGCCATTGCTGCTGGAATGGGGCATTACCCGCGAGCAACGCACTGATCGTATTGCCTCCCGTAAAACTTGTCAGG
>QHXU01000117.1:12304-14980 GCA_003223065.1 Acidobacteriota bacterium
CCATCCGGCCGGCGCCCGGGTTCCAGGCGAAACCAAAGCGCGGCGCCAGATTCAGGGGATTGGAATGGACAATCGGGTTGCCGACGACGAAAGACCCGAGCGGTCCGCGCCCGGCAGCGCCGATGGCGCCCGGCACCGTCGGGTCCAACAAGGAGAACTGCCCGCCGGCCGCGTCTAGGGAACCCTGATATTCCCAGCGCAGACCTAAGTTCAAGGTCAAATCCGGCATGATGCGATAGTCGTCTTGCGCGAAAGCGCTGTATAACTTCGTCCGGAACGGCTCTGCGGAAGGCCCGAACAGCTGATAGTAAACGGAGGGCTGTGCGTTGAGGAACGCGGCTTCCGAAGGAAATACAAAGTAGCCGCGGGTGAAGAACTGGCCTGTCCCGGCGTTGTAGGAGTTGTCCTGAATGACGCGGGTGTCGAAACCGCCCTTTAGCTGATGCTTGCCTCGAGCCTGAGCGATCACATCATTCACCTGGTAGATGTTGAAGATGCGACCCTGTGGGAAGCCTCCGTATTCGCCGAACGTAATCAAGCCGGTCACCGTGAAATACGGTCCCGGATTCTGCATCTGGGGCGGGAGGAACCCAACCGAGCGCGCGTATCCAAGCCGCAACTGATTCACGGTAGTGGGCGTGATTTGCCATGTGTCGGTGATATTCGCGTTGCGCGATTCGGCGGTAAGCAGCGCGCCTTCGTTTGCGAGCCCAACCAACGATCCCACGTAAGGCAGCACGGTATTGGCCGTGCTGTGGAAGTAGCGCACTGCCAGCGAATTTGTGTCCGAGAAGTTGTGATCGCCGCGGAGCAGGAATTGGTAGCCTTTTCCGGGGCTTGAAAAGTTCACGGGGAAAATGCCGACATTGGGGTTACTCGTCGCCACGGTTGGGGCGGGCAGATAAGTCTGAATGATGCTCTTGATCCCCGGGTCGGTTACCGTGTCGGTCGCGGCCGCGGTGGGCACGTTGGCAAGATAGGTACTGCCGGCGCTGATGTTCCTGTTCTGGCGCCAGCCGCCAAACAGAAAAGTCTTGTTCCTGACAAGCGGGCCGCCGGTCGAGAAGCCGTAGTTATTGATGTCGGTGCGGGCAGCCTTGCCGGTCGTGTCGTTGAAATTGCGTGCGTTGAAGAAATCGTTCTGGATGTAATCGTTGGCCTCGCCATGCCAGTTGTTCGACCCGCTCTTGGTGATCATCATGATCTCGCCGCCGGCCTTGATGCCGTATTCGGCGGAAACGTTGGACGTGAGCACCTTGAACTCCTGAACGAAGTCGGTCGCCGGCGTCGTCCCAAGCGCGAAGCCGCCGAATTCCCAGTCGTTGGCGTCGGTAAAATCAAGTTCGCTATTTCCGTACTCCGCCCGGGCTCCATTTGCGGAAATTTGTCCGGTCTGTGCTCCGCTTAGCTTTACCAGGCTGCCACCGCGCGGGTTGTACATCGGCTGTACACCGGGAGCATATGTGACCAGGCCGGTCGTGCTGTGTTGCGTAGGAAGATCGTTGACCTCCAGAGGGTCGCGGTTGGTGCTGAGTTGCGGATCCGTCTTGTCCAATTCGACGCTCGATGACCGCACGGCAACCTCGACCATCGTATTCGCCGCGCTCAGGGTTAGCCGTATGTCTTGAGAGATAGTCTGGCTTGCAACGGCCGAGAATTGCGCAACCGCCTTGTTGAACCCCGAGGCTTCCACGCTGAGTTCGTATCTTCCTGGAGGGACAGCGGCGAAATAAAAAATGCCGTCATTTCCGGACTTGAACGTCCTGGTCACGTTGGTCTCAAGATTACGGAGCACAACCGTTCCGTTGGGAACGACCGCGCCCGTAGGATCATAAACCGTGCCTTGCACTGTGCCGGTGGTGTACTGAGCGAGCATGACCGGCACGCTGAATATCATCAGCAGACAAGCTAAGGCCCTATGTGACATCCTGCCTCCTTGGAAGTATGCGACTTCTGCGTCAGTCCCGCCGGACTGCCTTGACGCCGTTGGTTACGTGTCAGGGTCGTATACGTCGCGTATACTATCTCACTCGGAGCAAAAGTGTCAATGCGATGGAGAGAGCTTTCTATTTTTTCTTATCCCACACAGGCGCCGGATGCAGCGGTTTATCGCTGGGTGGGGGCGGCGGCGTATGGCCCTGCATCGTCCAGTCGCGGGGTTTGCCGATGCGGTCGTAAATCTGCCCGCGCGTTACTTCGTCGTCTTCGAAAATCCAGCGCGCGATCTCGGCTACCTGTTCGGCCTTGGCCCGCGGCACCACGGCCACGCCGTCGCTGTCAGCTACGATGATGTCGCCTGGCATCACCAGGACGTGGCCAACCACGACGGGCTGATTGTAGGACTCCACCCACATCCGGCCCTGGTTGATGCCGCGGGGCGAGAGCATGGGGTCCTGGTACACGGGGATGCGCGTGAGAATCATCTCGTCGGTATCGCGGCACACCTGGTTGCTCACGAAGCCTCGCAGTCCCCTGCCAAACAGGGTGAGGCCCATGTTGGAGCCGCAGACTCCGTTATCGATGGCCTGGTTATCGACCACCAGGATGGTTCCCGGCTTCACCAGCGCGTTGTAGCCGCCCCTTCCGCCGGAGCCCTCGGCGCGAAGCTCCGGCGGCGGGCCCCAGCCCTCGGCCTCCCACGTGCGTTCCGCCGCGTGCGAGGCGAATTTTGGCGAC
>QHXU01000117.1:15013-19605 GCA_003223065.1 Acidobacteriota bacterium
GAGGCGCAAGGTCAGGGCCACGCCGTGAATGCGGTGGCTGAACTTCTGCTCGTCCCGCCAGAGCGGCCGGATGTTCCGGTCCATCATGGTCACGCCTTGGAGGCCCACCACGTCCAGGGCGTCAATCGTGTCGGCAACACGGATTCCGTCCCACAGCTTGAGGATCCGGGCGTCCTCCTCGGCTGTGTATTGCTTGGCTTTCAGGTACTGCCGGGAATACGGCGGCGCCTGGCCGGCCTGCCCCCAGGCCAAGGCTGTACCGCACACCAATAAGGCGACTCTTTTCATGGATTCCTTCCTTTCCGCACAGGCGCCAGCCTGCCCTTGCTTGGCGGGCGGCTGGGAAGCAGCCCGCTGTCAAATGCTATCAGGCGGGAGTTGTAGTAGGCGCAGTCAACGGAGGGTGATCTAGGCGCAAACCGGAACGAGGCTCGACTGGAACGGGGACGGTCAAAGCGAGCGTTTCAAAAAGCGTGAGGTTGCGTGCCTGTCTGGCCGCCGAAAAGGAAATGGAGCAGGCGTCAGCCGGCTGGCCTTCTTCCGGCCATTTTGACACGCCCGTGTGCCATTACTTCACAGGTGCGGCGTCAGAACCGTGCTCTTTACTCGGCTTCGGCGAAGAGGAAACCATCTCCAAGAACAAGGAAACGATCAACAATCCGGCGATAGCAGCTCCAATTAGCATATATGACCCCATCTCGTTGTGCCTATCGAACATGCACGCGAGATTCCACCGGCTTTTGATCCACTCCTCGCGCTGCGCCGGGCGCGGATGGCGGGCCGAAACAGCCCCCCGCAGGCATTCCGGACTCCTCGACCCATCCGCTGCCCGGTTTCTTTGATTCCTATCGGCAAGATCTCTCCATTCATGAGTGCTTCCAGGCGTTACTACGAAGCGTTAGATGTGTGTGGATGTCGAAAGGTTCGCAAAAGATCGACGGCGGCGTGCCGGACTAAGATATTTTCATGCTCACTACGCTCGCTCAAGCGGAGGAAGCTCGCCGGAACATCGCCGGCATCGCCATGCGGACGCCTCTGGTTCGATTGAACACGGACAGTGCCGAAGGCCTTTCATCCGCTGAAAGTGAAATTTTCTTAAAACTTGAGAACCTTCAGCCGATCGGAGCTTTCAAGATCCGGGGCGCTGCGAACTTCATGGCCCGGACGCCGCGGAGCCAACTCGAGCGCGGCGTGCTGACTGCATCAGCGGGCAACATGGCACAAGGCGTGGCGTTTTGCGCGCGGCGGTTGGGCATTCTCGCGACAGTCATCAGTCCCGATACGGCTCCCGAAACGAAAATGCGAGCTGTCGAGAGGCTCGGAGGAAGGGTCATGAAGGTCCCCTTTGAGGAATGGTGGCGGACTTTCGAAAAACGAACGTTCCCTGGCGTCGACGCAACGTTTGTTCACGCCTTCGATGATCCGGACGTGATGGCGGGTAATGGAACCATCGGCCTCGAGGTGCTGGAGGATCTGCCGAACGTGGATGCGATCGTGATTCCGTGGGGTGGCGGGGGACTCGCCTGCGGGATCGCGGCGGTGGTGAAGGCGCGGCGGCCATCTACGAGAATCTACGCCGCGGAAATCGAAACGGCGGCGCCGCTTGCCCCCTCGCTCGCTGCGGGAAGGCCGCTGACGGTCGACTACCGTCCGTCATTCGTCGACGGAATCGGCAGCAAAACCGTTTTTCCGAGCATGTTAGAACGTGCGCAACGGTTGCTGGACGGATCGCTGGTGGTGACGCTCGCCGAAGCTGCGGCGGCAATCCGCTTAGTGGCTGAGCGGAACAGGGTAATTTGCGAAGGTGCGTCGGCCTGTGCGGTGGCGGCGGCGCTGGCGGGACGCGGCGGGGCTGGGAAGGTCGTCGCCATCGTCTCGGGCGGCAACCTCGATCTGGAGAAGTTCTGCGAACTGGCAGGCCATGCTCCCGCCGGCCATTGGTAAACTGGTGGTCGAATGTCCAAACAATACCCGAATCCGCCGGCCATGGCCATTGATAAGAACAAGAAGTACACCGCGACTATTAAAACTTCGCGCGGGGAGATCGTTTGTGAGCTGTTCGCGCAAGACGCTCCGAAGACCGTCAACAACTTCGTCTTTCTAGCCCGGGAAAATTTTTACGACGGCACCGTCTTTCACCGCGTGATCAAGGATTTCATGATACAGGGCGGCGATCCGACCGGTACCGGCCGCGGGGGGCCAGGCTACCGTTTTGAAGACGAATGCAAGAGCAACCCGAACAAACATAAGGTAGGCACGCTTTCCATGGCCAACGCCGGGCCGGACACCAATGGCAGCCAGTTCTTCATCACTCACGTTGCTACGAATTGGCTCGACGGAAAGCATACGGTTTTTGGAAAGGTCTTGAAGGGACAAGACGTGGTAAACGCCGTCCAGCAAGGCGATACTCTGGTCCAGGTCACCATTGCGGAAACATGAGAATCCGCCGAAACCCGGCGTATCCTCAAGTCATCTGTACATCAAAGGAGTCTCGCTCTATGAAATTGCTTCAGAGCTTAGTTGTGTCTTCACTCCTGGCTGGAACCCTTTTCGCCCAGACCCAGGCGATCAATGGCAGCATACGAGGGCGCGTAACGGACGCCGCCGGCGCGGCGGTTCCGCAAGCCAAAGTAGACATTTCAAATACCGAGACGGGCTTTGCGCGCTCGATAGATACGAGCGACGACGGGTATTACGTTTTCCCACCTTGAGCTGGGCATCGATCACGCCCTCGGCGCCTGCGGTTTTGAGACGCAGCGTCACACAGGTGTCGTCCTCACCGCAGGCGCCGAGGGCGTGATCGATGCCCAGCTCAAGGTCGGCGCTGTAACCACCTCGATCGAGGTTACTGGCGGCGCGCCCGTGATTGAGCCTTCGCGCGTGAGCACGGGACGGACCATCGGGAGCCGCGAGGTTGACAATCTGCCGCTCACCTCCCGAAATCCATATAATTTCGTGATCTTCCAGCCCGGCGTGAGCGGGCACCCGAATCCTGAACTCGGCATTCCCCGAACGCTGAACACCAACGGACTCCTCGACCGGATCAACTATCAGATGGACGGAATGGTGGACACGGAAAGCGATCGCTACGGGCTCCGGCTGTTTCCGATATCCGACATTTATGTGCGCGAGGTTCAGACCGTTTCGAATAGCTTTGCTCCCGAGTTCGGCGGTACCGCCGGCGACATTTACAACGTAATCACGAACTCCGGCAGCAACCAGTTCCACGGGGAAATCCACTACATTGGCAGGCCGACGGATGCCAGCGCGCGCACGATCTTGCTCGCGGCGAACAAGCCCTCGGCGAACATCACGCTCAACGATTTTGCCGCCAACTCGGGTGGCGCGCTCATCAAGGACAAGCTGTTCGTTTTCGGCGGATACGAGCATCTGACGCGCGGTCTCCCCAGTCCGAACACGATCAATCCAACGTCGGCGGCGCAGATCGGCATCGCTCCCTCGTTCCTCGCTACGGCGCCCAGCGAACAGCACGCGCAGTTCTTGAATCTCCGCGCAGACTGGATTGTCAATCCGAAGCACCAGGTTTTTGTCCGCTATAACTATTTCCGCAACGAGTTTCCGTTTAATACGGCCGTGGGTGGTTTGAACGCGCTGGACGCGGCGGCGGACTTTCGTGACCGGGCGCACATCGCGGGGCTGCAGCTGCTGTCGACTTTCTCGCCGACAATGTTGAATGAACTCCGCGCATCCTGGCCGTATCGCAATGAAGCGCATGTCGCTGATCCGCTGACCGGGACCGGTCCTCAGATCGTGGTCAGCGGGGTCGCGATATTCGGCGGATCGAGCGCTGTAGGCGACAAGTTCGCGGAGAAGATTCCCAGCGCAAGCGACAATTTCACTCTCGTGAAGGGGCGTCACACCTTCAAAACAGGATTCGCATTCCAAAGGATCCTCGATAACCAGATCGGTGACGTATTCAGCCGCTACACGTTTTCGAGAATCACCGACTATCTCGCTGCGAAGTCCGGAGCGAGCCCATTGGGCTATTCGAGCTTCCAGACGGTCCTCGGTGTTCCCGGCGCGACCTATAAACCGTCCTTCTGGGATCTCTTTGCTCTTTGTGCAGGATAGCTGGCAGGTGCGGCCGAACTTCCTGCTAATTTACGGCGTGCGCTACGATCAGTTCCGTGCGCCGGATGGCGAGGCGAACGCTCCCTTCATTTATACGCAAAGCTTCCGGACACCGATGAAGGATTGGGCCCCGCGGCTGGGCTTCGCCTGGTCGCTCGATTCGAAGACGGTGCTGCGCGCCAGTTCCGGAATTTTCTACGAAGCGCCTCCCACGAATCTCTGGTTTAACGCCCTGAACAATGATGGCTCGCCGCGGTCGTTTACGGCTTCCTTCTCGCCGACGACTCCCGGCGCGCCGGCCTTCCCGGCAGTCTTCAATCTGCTTCCTGGCGCGACCCCGACCACTCCGAGCATTACGGCCGTTACGCCCAACTTCAAGAACGCCTACACCATCAACTCCAGCATTCAGATTACGCGCCAGTTGACACAGAACGACGCGTTGACGGTGGGTTACGTCAACACCGGGGCCCGCGATCTTGAATACCTGCGCAACATGAACC
>QHXU01000117.1:19613-28546 GCA_003223065.1 Acidobacteriota bacterium
CCGGCGTGCTGGGCGATGGCCGGCCGATCTTCTCGACGGCGATCAACGCAGCCACGCGCCTCTTCCCGCAGTTCAATGCGATTACGCTCCAGGACATCGGCGCCGTTACCAGCTATAACGCGCTGGTCGTGAACTTCCAGCACCGCTGGTCGCGAGGCTATCTGATCAGCGCGTCCTACACCTGGTCGCATTCGATCAGCGATGCGCCCGACGTCAACAGTTTTGAGCAGAATCTGGCCATCGAAGATCCGACCAGCCGGCTGCGTGACCGCGGAAACAGCATCGTGAACCGCCCGCAGGCCCTGACCATCAGTTCCGTGATCGCGCCGGAGGTCAAGCTGGACAATCGATTCCTCAACCGGCTTGCCAACGACAACGAACTCGCAATTCTGGGCAACATTTCCTCCGGCGACCAGCAAAACATTACGGCCAACGCGCCGCTGAACGGCGACAGCAGTACGGCGAGCGTGCAGCGGCCGCTGTTCATCGGGCGCGACACTGTGCGCGGGCCGAACATCTACCAGATCGACATGCGTTACACGCGTACCATTTTTACGTTGTGGGAACGCGTCAGGCCGAAGTTCCTGGCGGAGGCCAATAACGTTTTCAATCACAGGAACATCACCTCGCTAAATGCAGTGGTTCCGGTGAACGCAGCCGGCGCGGCTACGTTGCCGACAATCTTTCCGCCGTTATCGACGGTACTCGAAGGACGCATCATCCAGCTCGGAGTTCGCGTGGACTGGTAGTGTGCGCGGCGTTCTTGCCGGCGGCGGCTGACACCGCCCATACTGGGACGAATGCGGCGATGGTCCCTCGTCTGCCTCCTGAGCATCGGTGTGATCATCGCCTATGTGGACCGCACGAATCTCTCGATTTCGCTCGCGTCGGTTGACTTCAAGTCGGTCTTTCATCTCACCGACCGCGACCGCGGCATGCTGAATTCGGCGTTCTTCTGGACGTACGCACTGCTCCAGATTCCGGCGGGTTTTCTGGTCGACCGCTTCGGCGTGAAGCGTCCGGTTGCGCTCGGACTTCTGTTCTGGTGCGGGGTGAGCGCGGCCACCGCGGCCGCAAGCGAAATCGGGCAACTGCTGGGACTACGGCTGCTGCTGGGCGTCGGCGAATCGGTGGTGACACCGGGCAGCCTGCGCTGGATCCGCTATAACATCGAAGAACATCGTCGCGGCCTCGCAGTCGGTATCTACATGGCAGGTACAAAGTACGGGCCCGCGGTCGGGGCGCCGCTCGCGGCCTGGCTGTTGGAGCGGTATGGCTGGCGCAACATGTTCGTCATTCTCGGCGCCGGCGGGCTGGTCTGGCTAGTACCGTGGATGCTGCTTGAACGCGGCGACGATCGCGATCTGGAACGTGAGTCGTCCCAGCATGCGGCGCCCGCGCTTCCATTCGCCGCTCTGTTCCGCACGCGCATTATGTGGGGAACGCTCATCGGCACGTTCTGCTACAACTATTTCGTCTATTTCTCGATGACGTGGCTGCCGGCATACTTCGTCGAACGGCGGCATCTCTCCCTGGAATCGATGGGTGTATATACGCTGTTCAGCTTTGCCGGCATGGCGACGGTCGCCATCGTCGCGGGTTTTGTGGCGGACTGGCTAATCGCGCGCGGCGCGGATGCCGTGACAACGCGGCGGTGGTTCACGATCGCCGGATTCCTGGTGGCGTCGACCGAAGTCGTCGGAGCCATGGCGGAATCAACGGATGTCGCCAAGTTCTTCGCGGTGGTGTCCCTGGCCGGATTGGGGCTGGCCACAGCAAACTACTGGGCGTTAACGCAGACGCTGATGCCCGGCGCGGCCATCGGGCGCATCTCCGGTGCGCAGAACTGTGCGTCGAACCTGGCCGGAGCGGTTGCGCCGTTCCTCACGGGATGGTTGAAGCAGGCGACCGGGAGTTACACAGCGCCGATGCAGGCGATCTGGATTATTCTCCTGGTGGGTGTGGGGGCGTATGCGGTGATGGTGAGGCGCGTCAGGCCGTAAGGTGTATAGCGGTAAGCCGGCTTACCACCCCAGCGCCAGCTTTGTGAACGTCCGGACACAGATACCGGACGGGCCCTTGGCCATATACGGTTTCGCATCGTCGAGCCAGGCCGTGCCCGCGATATCGAGATGGACCCAGGGTGTGTCTTCGGCGAACTCTCTCAGGAACCACGCCGCGCTAATGGCTCCGCCCGCGCGCCCGCCAATGTTGGCCAGGTCGGCGAACGAGCTCTTGAGCAATTCCTTGTAGTCATCGTCGAGCGGCATGTGCCACATCTTTTCGCCTTCGTCTTTGGCGGCGGCCATCACGCGGCCGAGCAGCGTGTCGTTATTCGAGAACGCGCCAATATTGATATTGCCCAGCGCGACCACGATCGCGCCGGTGAGCGTCGCGGCGTCCACCAGGTGCGTGCAGCCGAGCCGGCGGGCATACGTGATCGCATCCACCAGAATCAAGCGGCCCTCGGCATCCGTGTTCAGTACTTCAATGGTTTTCCCGGCGAGGGAAGTCACGATGTCGCCCGGCCGCTGCGCGCGGCTTCCCACCATGTTCTCGACGGCAGGCACCAACGCGGTTACCGGAATCGAGGGATGCAGATGCGCGATTGCGCGCATGGCGCCCAGCACGGCAGCGCCGCCGGCCATATCGTACTTCATCTTCTCCATGCCATCGGCCGGTTTGATGGAGACGCCTCCGGTATCGAACGTCACGCCTTTCCCGACCAAGCCGAGGTGATCGCTCGATTTCGGGGCGCTCGCGGGACGATACCGGACCACGATGAGCGCCGGCGGCTCCGCGCTGCCTTGCGCAACGCCCAGAAGCGATCCCATGCCGAGTTGCCGCATCCTGTCCTGATCAAGCACCTCGATTTCGAGGCCGCACTCGGCGGCCATGGCGCCGGCCTGTTCAGCGAGCAGCGTAGGTGTCAGGCGGTTGGCGGGTTCGTTCACCAGATGTCGCGTGAAGTTCTGGCTGTCGGCCAGGATGCGGCCGCGCTCCACCGCACGTTCGATCTCGGCGCCGTTCGCCGGCGCGACCACGCAAAACTCTTCCAGCATCTTTGCGTCGCTTGATGTCTTGTAGCGATCCGGCTCGAAATCGCCGAGGATTGCGCCTTCCACCACCGCCTCCGCATTTGTACCGTTGAGCCACCAGGCCAGGCGCTTCACGCCCTTCTGCTTCAAAGCACGCACCGCCGAGCCCGCGGCCTTTCGCAGCGCGGCCGAATCGAACTCCGCGCGTTTTCCCCCGCCCGCGACGGCCAGGCGCTTGGCACGGATACCGGCGGGCTGGTGCAGGATGGCCAGTTCGTTGGCTTTTCCGGTGAATTCACCGGAGGCCCGCAATTCATTGAGCCATGCCGTCGCGAACTTCAGTTCGGGCGGAGCGTCGTCATCCTCGCGCAGCACGACGGCGATGGCGTCGGCCTCCACACGTTCGAAAGTTTGATACAGGAGCTTTGTTTCCATGGATATCACCCCTTTGCCCGGCGGTGCAGACCCGCGCGCGCCTCGGCCTGCATTTCACGCTCGCGCTCGCTCTCGCGCTTATCATGCAGCTTCTTGCCGCGGCCGACAGCCAGTTCCACCTTGATGAGTCCGTTCTTAAGGTAAAGCTTGGTGGGTACCACCGTCAGGCCTTTTTCGCGCGTTCGCTCGAGCAATTTCGTGATCTCCTGGCGATGCAGAAGCAGTTTGCGGCGCCGCATTGGCTGATGATTCATGATATTGCCGTGGGAGTACTGGCCGATGTGGGCGTTTGACAGCCATGCTTCATTCGCAACAACTTCCGCAAACGCGTCCTTGAGCTGGATCCTGCCGTCGCGTGCCGCTTTGACCTCGGTTCCGGTCAAGACCAGGCCGGCCTCCAGGCGGTCTGACAGATAATAATGATGCCCGGCGGCCCGATTATCGCTCAGGATCTTGATTTTTGCTTCCACGCACCGAACCCGCCCTGCGTCGTTACCTTTGTGATGGCTGAAGCTTTAGTGTACCATGAGCCTCCCACGCACATGCCGGTAACATCATGAAGTTAAAATACTTACGCGCACTTGCGGCGATTTGCGCGATAGCGCTCGCCTGCGCGGTCGCGGTTGAGGCGAAGAACCGGAAAAGCGAGAAACTCCTGAAGGAAGGGCAAGCAGCCGAGCAAAGGCAGGATTGGGACAAGGCGCTGGAGCTGTACCAGGAGGCGCTCGACATAAGTCCGAACGACCCTGCCTACATCATCCCCATGCGGCGCGCCCGGTTCCAGGCCGGCCAGAAACACGTCAACCTCGGCCAGAAGTTGCGGGCCGACGGCAAGCTCGAAGAGGCTCTGGCGGAGTTTCAGAAAGCGCTTATCGCCGATCCCGCGTCGGCCATGGCAATTCAGGAGATCAAGCGCACGAAGGAGATGCTCGAACGCAACAAGCAACCTGGAACGGGCGCAGAAGAACGGACCTTGACGCCGGCGGAAATGGCGCGGCGTGAGTCGGATCAGCGCGTGGCCTCCATCCTTTCGCCGCCGGAGCTGAAGCCGATCACGGGCACAATCCCCAGTCTAAAGATGAACAACCAGCCGCCCAAGGTCCTTTATGAAACTGTCGGCAAGCTGGCAGGCGTCAACGTCGTGTTCGATTCGCAATACAGCGCCCCGAGCCGGAATTTTAACGTTGATCTGAACAACTCGACCATTGAGCAGGCGTTCGATTATCTTGCGGTCCTCACCCACACGTTCTGGAAACCGATTTCGTCGAATACGATTTTCGTTACCGAGGACAACGTCACCAAGCGCCGCGATTACGAAGACGAAGTCGTCAAGGTCTTCTATGTGACCAATGCGACGTCGGTCCAGGAGTTTCAGGAGATCGCTACCGCGATCCGCACGGTGGCCGAAATCCGGCGCGTGTTCACCTACAACGCGCAGAAGGCGATGGTAATCCGGGGTACGCTAGACCAGGTAGCGCTGGCTGAAAAACTGATTCATGACCTGGACAAGCCGAAATCGGAAGTGATTGTAGACGTTCTGGTGATGCAGGCCAACAGCGCGCGCACACGGGATCTGGCGGCGAGCCTGGTGAATGCCGCGGGCACCGCCGGACTGAACGTGCCGTTCGTCTTTACGCCCCGCAATCCGGTTCTGACGCAAGGATCAAACAGCAACAACGGCAGCAACGGTAGCAACGGCAGCAACGGCAGCACGGGCAACACCGGTAGCACGGGCAGCACTGGCGGCACGGGCACCACGGGCAGCACCGGCAGCACGAACGGCTTGGCGGTTTCCCTTGCGCAGTTGGGCCGCATTTCGACCAACGACTTCTCAACCACGCTTCCAGGCGCGTTGCTGAACATGATGCTCAGCGACAACCGTACTAGAGTGATTAACTCGCCGCAGGTCCGCGCTTCTGACGGCATGAAGGTGTCACTCAAGATCGGGCAACGCATCCCCTACGCGACCGGCAGCTTTCAGCCAGGCGTGGGCACCGTGGGAGTCAGCCCGCTGGTTTCGACGCAGTTCAACTTCGCCGAAGTGGGCGTGAACGTCGATATCACCCCACAGGTGCACTCGAGCCAAGAACTGACCTTGCATGTCGAGATCGAAGTATCGAGCGTGCAACAGTATGTAAACCTGGGCGGGCTCTCGCAGCCCGTGATCGGCCAGAACAAGAACATCGCCGACATCAGGCTTCGTGAAGGCGAGGTCAACATACTGGGCGGGCTGAACCAGTCGCAGGATTCTCGTTCGCTGAACGGCATCCCGGGACTGGTTGACGTTCCGGTGCTCGGCAAGGTTTTCTTCGGGAGTGAGCATACCGATAAAGAGCGCGGAGAACTGATGATCGCGCTGATTCCTCACATTGTTCGCACCCCGGATTATTCACCCGAAAACCTGCGCGGCATTTACGCCGGGTCGGACCAGGTGGTGAAGCTGAATTACGCCCCGAAGAAGGAAGCGGTCCCCTCGCCGGCCGTTCCGCCGCCTGGGGCTCCTGGGCCGGAGCCCGCCAAGCCGGCGGCCCCGCAACCGGCTCCCGCGCCGTCTGCGACAGTGGGCCAGTCGCGGATCACGTTTGCGCCCGCGGAGGTTCAGGCAGCGCTCGGCGGGGTAGTAGTGGTGAACGTGCAATTGGAGAACGCAAGCGATCTATTCTCAGCCTCGCCGATCAAGATCAAGTTCGATCCGTCGCAGCTGCGGCTGGAGGACATGACTCCGGGCGATCTGTTCACCCGGGACGGAGGACGGGTGACCACGGTCAAGGATATCCGCAACGACACGGGCGAGGCGACGCTCACGGTTACGCGGGCGCCTGGCGCGCCTGGTATTTCCGGATCCGGATCCATCGCGACGCTGCGGTTCACTGCGATCGGCAAGGGATCGAGCACGCTGACGATCACCGAAATGAGCCTAAAGAATACGCAGGTTGCCCCGATCGCGGCCGCGCTTACGGAGTTGCCGGTGAAGGTGCAGTAAGCCTATGAGAGCAGGCGAACAACGCGGATTTACTCTGGTCGAGCTGATTGTCGCATTCACGATTATGGCGCTGCTGACTTCTATGTCGGTGCCCTTGGCGCGATACAAAGTCCGGCGCGACCAGGAACGCGAATTGCGGTACGCGTTGCGAGAGATACGAAAGGCTATCGACGATTATAAGGACGCTTCGTTGTCCGGAAAGATCGACATCAAGCTTGGAACCGAGGGCTATCCTGAATCGCTCGATCAACTGGTGGAGGGCGTTAAGCTTTCGCAATCGCCCGACGGCAAGAAGATAAAATTCCTGCGGCGTATACCGAAGGATCCCATGACCGGCACGTACGATTGGGGCAAGCGGAGCATGCAGGACGATCCGAAGTCGCAGAGCTGGGGAGGGCAGAACGTATTCGACGTCTATACGAAGAGTATGGCGCGCGCCCGCGATGGAACACCGTATGCAGAGTGGTAAATTCGTAGCACTGCGCCGCGGTTACACGCTAATTGAGCTGATCATCGTGATGGCGATCATCTCGATTCTGGTTTCGATTGCCGTGCCGCTGTACCAGAAGTCGCTGCTGCGCACCAAGGAAAGCTTGCTGAAGAACAACCTGTTCACGCTTCGCACGGTGATTGACGAGTACACATTCGACAAGCAAAAGGCCCCGCAGACGCTGCAGGACCTGGTGAGCGAAGGATATCTGCGCGCGGTCCCGGTCGATCCCATCACGGGCAGCGAGCAAACCTGGCGTCTCATCATGGAGGATGCGGTGTCTTCTGTGAACCAGACTGAGCCGGGAATTTTCGATGTCCGCAGCGGCTCGGATCAGAAGAGCCTGGAGGGCACTCCGTACTCGGAGTGGTGACCGTCAGAACGCCCTCGGTCCGCATGATAAACTGAGGATCGACGAACTCTCCTGCTTGGTGTTCCCCGGTCGTCTAATGGTAGGACAGCGGCCTTTGGAGCCGTGAATCGTGGTTCGAATCCATGCCGGGGAGCCACTCACTTTCTGCCGCGGAAAGCGTCTCTGCAGTTCACGGCTGACCATCGTTTCTCTTTCGTGCGATCGGGAGGCGGGGGGAGGAGAAGGTCTCGAACGGGCGCCGTCCAATGGATGCCCGCAACGCAAAACGTGAGCGGCCCGGGGTCAACGACCAACCGCTCCGGTTGCAATCCCGAAAACCAAAGCCGTGAACTGAAGCTCGAATCCATGCCGGGGAGCCAGATTCCCAATTCGCGCCCAGACCCCGTCTCTTCCTTTTCTTTTCTACAACTTTCCTGGTTCGAATGGCGCAAGATTTCAAACGGTTCGAACAGGGCTGTCTACAGTTGCTAAGGAGAAGAGGCACTCCAACCTGGAACGGTCCGTCGACGCAAATGGCAGGCTACATCTCAAGACCACGCAGTAACGCTTTACTCGCCGGCGCTTTGGTTGCGGGTAGTGTTGCCGCCGCCGGCGCCGCCCCTAGTAAAGTGACGGCCGTCCGGTTTTGGTCCCGAGGGGAAGTGACGCGCGTTGCCATCGAAGTTTCCTCCGAGTTCCGCTACAGGTCTGATCGGCTGAGCAACCCGAAGCGGCTTCCGTAGTGGGAACGAGTTTCATGGGACTGACACGCTCGCGCGGCTGCGGTCATTCGTCGAGAAAGAGTGTCTCGGGCGAAATTTGGCGCGTCTGACGCTGAGTGCTCGCGATGCGGATCTCTTAGCCGCAACCAACCCCGTTATGATGACAGAGGCAGACCCGGACAAGGTCGTCAGGGCAGGATGGGTTCGTTTCGACTTCGGGATTCCGGAAGTTGCCCAAGTGTGGTGCTTTGCCGATGACGCAACCGCCTTCCTGCGGACGAAGGGCGGTGTGACCCAGCGCCAGTTGAGGGGAAAGCGAAATGCCAGAGACCTCACGTTCAACGGAGCAGCGTTAACCCTGGTAGGCTTGCTCGTCCAGGCCCGGTGGGTATCGTTGTTTGCTCGTGTGAGCGCGCTCCCCGATCTGGAGGTCGCCGAGTCCGTTCATGACGCGTTGGAGGAAAGGATCGGAAGCCCGTTATTTTTGACCCTGCGCACTGACGCGTTCTTTTATCAGGCGGCCGGCCCACTCTGGGACGTTTTTTCAGATCCGCTGCCGAGGGGCTCAGCAACTGCCTATCTCGAGAGGCTTCACATCGAATGTCCACCGCGTAATAGCGGTCATCGCTGCGAGGTTCGAAGGTCGTGGCTGCCGAAATATCTGGCACGACCTTAGCGACTGGAGCTTCTAACGCTTTCGGTAACCCGCAAACCGACGAACGGACGTTCTGGAGCGTGACCGGCTTCGTCAGCGAAGGGAGCCGGAGCCTAGGAATAGAGTACATTAAATGCGTGGTCTTTGCTTCGGCGTAACCGTCCGACGAAACTAGGTGATTCAGGCGCGAGGAGACCAACGAGCTGGGGTGAGATTGGCGACTTCGGAAAGAGTCCTTCGATTCAGTCCGGGCAGCGA
>QHXU01000118.1 GCA_003223065.1 Acidobacteriota bacterium
GACGATATCTCGCTCGCGCGTGTAATACCTGACCAGCGTTTCGTGACCGCCGTAAGCGGACAAGTGGGCGTTCGTGTCGATGAATCCGGGAACGACGTACCGTCCCTTCGCATCAATCACCGTCGCGCCATCAGGGACGTGAACAGACGCCCGCGGGCCGGCCGCCGCGATGCGCGAGCCCGTGACGACCACGACCGCATCAGCGACCGGCGCTCCACCGTTTCCGTCAATCAGTGTTCCTCCGGTGATCGCCGTAACGGCTTGGGCGCTCGCAACGTCTGGGGCGATAACGCATTGTGCCGCGATAAATCCGGCCCACAGGCATACACATTTTCTACTCATGGACTGTCCCCCTCTCAAAACCTGAGTTGGCCCCGGAACTGGATATTCCGGGGATTGACCGCCGTGCCGGTGGTTTGGCCGAAATTGGTCGTCTGAATATTGATATCAGGTGTGGCGTAGCCGCCTATTCCAGAAGCGAGGAAGACCGGGTGGTTAAAGGCGTTGAGGAATTCCGCGTAGATCTCCAGCGCGATCCTTTCACGAATCCTGACTCGCTTGGCGAGCGATAAATCCGCAGTGACGACCTTCGGGCTATGCAAGAAGATAAAGCTTCCGAATTGTCCTGGCGTGGTTGGAGGAGCAAGAAGATTGGGGTTCGCTCTGCCGTCAGATCCTATCAGTTTCGGATCGATGAAATAGACGTATGGGCTTCCCACACGGTAAGCGCCAACCATATCCTGGAGCTGTGAAGTAGTCAGGCCGACGGGAACGACACCGGAGTCCTGCCCGTTGACGGTGTTGCGGCCGCTGCCCAGCCGGAAGGGGAGCCCCGATTGGGCCCGTGCGATCCATCCGAACGTCCAACCTCCAACGATACGATCCAGCACGGGATTGTTTCCAGCGAGCCTGTGTGCGTTTCCAAAGGGAAGCTCAAAGGTCCCGTAAAGTAAAAACACGTGCCGCAAATCCCAAGGCGAGGGGCTACGATCCAATGCGAGGTTGCGGAGGGTTTTGTAATTGCTGAACGTTCCGGCGTCCTTGTTGTACCGGTCGGTCAGCGACTTGCTAAATGTGTAATTCGCAACCAGGTTCACGCCTGGCGCCGGTCTGCCCCGCAACTCGACCTGTAGGCCGTTGTAGTTGGACCACGACCTGTCGGTCAAAAGCTGCAAAACACCACCGGCGGCAAAAGGATTCACCTGGAAGAAGTTGATTGGGTACGCTCCCGGCGCATTGTATCCCCGGGTTGCGCACGGCGAGAACTGAGAACCCACCATCCGGCACAGGAAAACAGGGGACGAAGCGAGGCTGCTGGCGAGCGCCCCGGCCTGGCCGCTGGTCAGATAGTTGATAAAAGTGCTGTTCCCGAAACCCTGTGCGGAAGTCAGCGCGGGCTGGGATCCAAGCGCCCCAAACGCAGTCGAGAAGATCGGCAAGGCAGCCTGTCCAGGCAAGCCCTGATTGGCAAAACTTGACATTCCGGCCGCCTGGTTGACCGCGAGGTTCTTTTGCGCTCTTTGGAACTCCTGCAAAAAGCCGTTTTCGAAAATATTCACTTCGTTGATGTCGTAGGCGTGCCACAGATGGACCCCGTGGTTGCCGACATAGCGAGCTTCGAAAACGGTGTTCCGGCTCACTTCACGTTGGATGCCAACGGACCAGGATTGTATGTAGGGCGCCCTCAGCGACGGGTCAATGCTGCCTATCGACGTGTTCGAGAAGGTAAATGACGAAAGCGGAAGCGGGAAGGCGAAGCTCTGCGGGAATATCCGGAGCTGAGGAAGCGGGGAACCAAGCGAAAGCCCGCCGGGAGCGAAGCCGGCATCCCCTGGCGACAAGGAGATGTTCTGAATCAAACCCGGGTTTGCGCCCGCGAGGTTGCCAAATGCGAGCATGCCCTCACTGTAGTAGTTGACGGAATAACCACCGCGGAACACGGTCTTGCCGCCGCCACCGAAGATGGACTTTAGAAATCCGTTCTCGAATTTCGGGCTCCAGGCGAAGCCGAAATTCGGCGCCGGATTCAAAAAATCCCGGTTGTAAGCTTTGGGGCGAAGCTGAATGCTGGGATCCGCCACGCCTTTCAAGCTAGCGGGCGCAAACAGGTCACCTACGCCGGAGGGTCCCCACAGATCCTGCAGGGGCGGGCTGGTGTAAATGCCATTCGTATTTTCATCGTCACCCTGGAATTCCCACCGCAAGCCGTAGTTGAAAGTCAGGTTGGGCGTTGCCCGCCAGGAATCCTGTACGAAAATCCCGAAGAAGCTCTGCGCCTCGCGGCGGAAAGCAGGTGTCAGATCCTGGAACTGTTTGGTTTGAGCATTCACATTGCGCCCGCCCGTGATGGAGGAAATCCGACCTGTGAGCAGCGCGTACAAACTCTGTGCATCACTGAGAGACGTGGTGCTGATGGCCGGCAAATTGGCGGGGCTGATTACAGAGGATACCGGATCCCCGCCAACGATCCCGAAACTGTAGACCGGAACGCCGGCTCCGCCCAAGGCTGTATCGAAGTTCCTGTCCCAAAATGTGTTTCTCTGGAGCGACGCGCCCATCATGATCGCGTGGCTGCCCTGCTGGTGATACACGTTGTCGAACACGTTGAACACGGGGTTATTCCGAAACAGCGGCTGCAGCCGCACGGCGGACGTCCCGGCCCGCATATCGGGACTTTGAAGGCCCAGGGGCCATAGAAGTCGCCGTTGGTTGTCGAACGGGGCGGCCCCGAGGCGATACGCTTCGATGTTGCTCTGGCGGCCGATTCGGAATTCGTTCGTGGTTTTCGATGTTATGGTCCAGTCCAATCCCGTGGAATACATGTAATAGGTCGACTTGAAGCCGTGATCGGCCGGAAGGCCCGGGTAGGAAAGACTGACGTTCAGGCCGATGTCGGGATCGAGCGCCCGCCACCAAAGATTCCATGAACCGGTCCATCGCAGCTTCTCAGTGATATGGTAGTCGAGCCGTGCGGTGGGCCAGTGTTGCGTGATAAGTTGCGTCGCGTTAAAGCGAAACCTGTTTCGATAAGTGTCGAAGGAGCTGACCGCTCCCCTCGAAAGTGCCGAATTGATCTGCTGCAACTGGCCGGCGATGGTGGGATCGACAGTGCCCGGAAAGCCGGCGGCTCCGGCCAATTGAAGCAGGTTCACCGATCGCGAGACTCCGTCGGTCCCGACGTAACTGAAAACCCCACCCTGGGCTTGGGGCGATAGCACCAGGTTTTCCTTGGGGATGGCGTTTGGTTGACGGGTTTCTTCGTAATTGACAAAGAAGAAGAGCTTGTTCTTCCAGAAAGGTCCCCCGACGCCTCCGCCGAAATCGTTCTCCAGAAGCTTGGGGATCGCCAGGCGGTTCGCGTCATTAAACCACGTATTGGCGTTTAGGGCTGAGTTGATGTGCTGCCAAAAGAGACTGCCATGGAAATCGTTGGTTCCGCGCTTGGTGATAAAACGAATCTGCATGCCGCCCTGACCGCCAGCATCCGCGCCTAATCCGGCGGTGGAAACGGTCACTTCCTCGACGGCGCCCAGCCGCGGCTGCACGAAAGTCCAGAAGCTGGTACCGGCACTCTTGAACTTTTGGGAACTGTTGTTAATGCCGTCAGTTGTAGTGTTGATAGCTGCGCCCGGCAGCCCATTGAACGTGCTGTCTTGCCCGTTATTGACACCCTGTTGAGCGCCCGCCATGAGCAGCGCAAAGGGTAAGGAACTCCGGCCGGCCAAGGGAAGTTTCTCAATCTGCTGGGTTGTTACGGTCGTCGAGAGTTGGTTCGATGTAGGTTCCAACAGCACACCCATGCCCCTGACTTCGACCTGTTGCGTGGTCTCGCCCAGCTTCAAATCGACCGTCACGTTGGAAGTGCGCCCGGCATCCACCGCGATGCCGGTGTAAACCCCGGTCTGAAAACCAGCCGCAGTGACGGTGAGTTGGTAGGCACCGACCTGAAGGCTAGGAAAGACAAAGGCGCCATCGGAAGAACTGACCGTGGTCTGAACAAGCCTGGTCGCCTGGTCTTCCAGCCTGACCTGCGCACCAGGAACCACGGCCCCACTCTGGTCCTGCACCGTTCCAGTGATCTGTCCGGTGGAACGTAACTGGGCGAGAATTGGAATCGGCACCGACGCGAGCAAGGCTACGTAAACACACCAGAAGCCAACTCCAGGTTTCTTTGAGAGCTTAGTGGCCATGACGACCTCCTTCTGACGCGGTCTAGCGCTCCCGGCCAATCGCTCTATAATCTATAGTGAATGGATAGACGTGTCAACCCCTTATCTATCCTTGGCTTGCTGCTTTGCTTTATAATCAATTGCGTTAAGTCCGATAGAAAGTTCTATTGATGAAGCCAAGAATTGCTGCCGCCGAATCCAGGTATCCAGCCAAGCTGGCGGAGCTTTCGCGGTCGTTTGTGCGGAAGCCATCCATGGTGGATCGGATCGCGGAAGCGCTTCGCGGCCTGATCATTGCTGGCGACTTGAAGCCCGCCGACCGAATCGTCGAATCCCGTGTGGCCCGCGAGCTCGGTGTAGGCCAGCCTACGGTCCGGGAAGCTCTGGTCGAGCTGGAACATCAGGGGCTGGTGGTGCGCAAGGCGAACCAGGGTTGCATTGTCACAAGCCTCACGCGGGACGAGATCTCCCAGATCCTGCGAATCCGCGGCGAACTGGAAGTGCTCGCCGTGGAATTGGCAGTGGAGCACGCCTCGGACGCCGACATCTACAAACTGGTGGCGGTCACCGGACTGATGAAAGCGGCCGCTCAGGCTAAGGACGTCCAGGAATTCTTCAAGCACGATTTCCGCTTTCATGAGACCCTCTGGAAGCTTTCAGGCAACTCTTTCCTCCCGAAGCTTCTCTCGCAGCTTATGTTGCCGTTGCTGGCGTTTCTCTTCATTCGGAACATGCGGAACAACTCCCAGATCGACCTGGCCGCTTCAGCGCAGGCACACGTCGATATCGCAGACGCGCTCTTGGGGCGAAACAAAGAGTTCGCGCGCCAGATCATGCAGCAGAAACTTCAAATGTTTTCGGACCAACATCTGGGCTTGTACAACAAGTAGGTGTGGAACGAGAGCGGCACGCGAACGACTCGGTCTCTAGTAGCATGTTGAACATGTTAAAGACTCTCATTCCGGGCCTGATCCTTTCCGGACTGGTGCAAGCGGCCAACTATCCGGCGCCCGCAGAGGGCGACTGGATTGTGAAGGACTTCCACTTCGTCTCCGGCGAAACGATGCAGGAACTCAGGCTTCACTACATCACAATCGGGAAACCGGAACGCGATAGCCGCGGCGTAGTGCGCAACGCCGTCTTGATTATGCATGGCACCGGCGGCAGCGGGCGCGGGTTCCTCTCCGAGGGATTCGGCGGTCAACTCTTCGGACCCGGACAGTTGCTGGACGGCATGAAGCACTACATCATCCTTCCCGACGCGATCGGCTGCGGCAAATCCGGCAAGCCCAGCGACGGGTTGCATATGCGTTTTCCGAAGTTCACCTACGACGACATGGTTCGGGCGGACTACCTGCTGCTCACCGAAGGGCTCGGAGTGAATCATGCGCGCCTGGTGATGGGAACGTCCATGGGCGCAATGCATACCTGGGTCTGGGGCGAGATGTACCCGGACTTCATGGACGCACTGATGCCGCTGGGCAGCAATCCAGTCGAGATCGCGGGCCGTAATCGCATGATACGGAAAATGATCATTGACTCCATCGAGCAGGACCCGGACTGGAACGGCGGCGAATACACGAAGCCTCCGATTCATGGGCTGATGTGCGCACAGTACCTCTTGTCCATCATGACCAGCAGTCCGCTGCAGCTCCAAAAGCTATATCCAACGCGCGAGAGCGTCGACGCAATGGTGGAAAGAACCTTTCCCGCCCGCGCAGCAAACACCGACGCGAATGACATGATCTACGCGTACGAGTCGTCGCGGTTCTACAATCCGGAACCGAACCTCGACAAAATCAAGGCCCCGCTATACGCGATCAATTCGGCCGATGACATGGTGAACCCGCCGGAGTTGGGCATAAGCGAGAGGGAAATCAAGAAGGTGAAACGGGGACGGTTTATCCTTATCCCGATCAGCGATCAGACGCGCGGCCACGGGACTCATTCGATGCCGTCGATCTGGGGCAAGTATCTGGCGGAATTGTTGGAGGAGTCGAAGCACTAGGCGCGTGCGGCCCTTCCGCCAACCGGCGGTCAAAGGTCTTGGCCGTGGCACTACAACTCACAATGCCCAGACGCACTGACCCTTCTGGTAGAACGAGAGCTGGCCGCCCTCACTCACCATCAATACATTTCCGAATTGTGATGCGCCGATGGCCGCCGCAGTGCGGCCCCCTTCCCCGATCTCCTCATTCTGATCCAGCGGCGGGCCGTGCCGGAGAATCGCTCCGAACGCAAGCAACCTCGAATCACGATCGAGCACCACGCTCCCGTCGATCTGCGCGATGCTTTCAAGGACAGCCGGAGCAAGCTCGGTAGCGCGCGTTCTTCGCAACAGGTAATGGAGCCGGTTCTTGGCGCCCGCTCTTTCCCGCCGGTCGGTTTCGAGCAGATCAAGCTCGCTCACAAGTTCGCGCGCGCGCCGCGGATCTTCGAGCACCACGAACATGCCTCCGCGCCGATGTTCGGCAAGGTTGAGTCCGGCGGAGAACAGCCGCGCCGCCAGATCTCTGCGCCCGATCGCGTCCTCCCAAGCTTGGTACTTCGAGACCGCGTCCGTAAGATGCCAACGTCCGTCGAAAAAACTGAATAACTGAACGCCCTCTCCGAAAATCTTGATCTCGCCGTTCGGTGTCAGCACCAGGCAGATGTCGCCGCCGCAGAGCGTGGCCTGGCTATGGGTTCGGTAGCGCCGCGCGGTGGGAACCGGAAGCTCCATCTCGCTGAAGGGCTGTGCCCATTCCTGCACATCGACCAGCTCGACCATAAGGCCGCTCCCGTCCACCAGTGCGATGGTTCGTAATCCGTCGCAGATCCGGTGAAAGCTGCGAATTGAAGTCAGTTCGCTCGAATACGCGAGTGCGTCCGCGGGCCGCGGCGGCAGCGAGTGACATGCATCCGGCAAAGATCCGAATAGCAAGGCGCCAGTTGAGATTCGTTTGTCCTCGTACGAACTGAGTGCGCTGATTCGAAGGACCTCGATGGCGGCAGAAACGCGATCCGGGAGAGTGGCCGCGCTGGTGGCGTCGTCAAAGACCCTTGCTTCGAGAAATGTAGAGATATAGCGGTCCTCAGGCAGACCGCCGAAGATCGGTATATTTCGCGCGGCGATCTCGCGGTCGAATAGAAGCTCGTACCGCGTAGAAAGGAACCTGGCGATGCTCCGAAGCATCCTCTGTTCGTGATCGCTCAATTCTCTGCGATTAGTGAGCGCGTACCTGTTTCCCAGCCACTCAAAACTTATGCCTCCATTAGAGGTCCATTGAAAAATGATTTGCGGCGTGGATTGCCGAACGCTTCCGACGATCTCGAGATGACTGGAGGGCAGGAAATATTGAACGCCGCGCCTCAGGAGTTGTTGATACA
>QHXU01000119.1 GCA_003223065.1 Acidobacteriota bacterium
CATCGGAATCTCGTAGTCCGGACCGCGCTCGAGCGTGCGCACATAACGCAGGGCGTAGGCGAGCGCGCCGGCGCCGCCGTTCAGCTCCACCTCACGCAGATAAGCGTCCCAGTCACCGCCGCGAATGGTGAGATCGGCGATCAGGTGGTGAAGATTGGCCTCGTGCATGACGATGACGCCGGGATGTTCGAGAGCGGCCTCATAAGCGAACGTGTGATACGGGTTATTGCCGAGCTGATAGACGGCGATATCAAAGCGGGCCGGGTCGAAGTTCTCAGGCTTCGATGCGAAGGTTTCGATCTGGACGAAATCCTTGAGATGATCGAGCACGGCGGCCGAGTAATCGGCGATGCCGCTCTTCGAAGGCGGCAGCGGCGAGAAGAACGCAATCCGCATGGTTAGCGGACGAGCTCGACCGTGAACGTGCCGAGTGACAGGGGTATTTTCGCTAACACCGGCGTACGCGTGGGGTCCCGCGCGAAGAACACCTCAACAGTCAGGTCCGTCGCCGGTCCCTTGATCGTCGCCACTATGCGATCCGCGTCCACTCGCTGATCGGCCACCCTTATGGCCTGAGCGCCGGTGAAGTCCAAACGTACTTGATAGACCGCGCCCAAAACAACCGGTTGCTGCGGAGCAAGCCGCCCCTGGGCAAGCTCCTTTCGCACGAACTGGAGAAATGTAAGGGCGTCGCGCGCGCAGGGCGAAACCGAAATCTCCGATTTGCCGCCCCCGTTCAGCGTCTCGCGCAAAGCGCTGTTCTTCTGCTGGTCGAAAGTGATGCGCTCCTCACTCTTGCGTCGGCCGTGCACATAGTTCTTGTCGAGCTGAAGAGAGCACAAGCCGGAGATGGCGCTCGACTGATAATGATCGCGCACGATGAAGCCTGGCACGCTCGCATCCACGTTAAGCTCGAACTCCCACTGCTCGCGGCCCTTTTCCGGCTGATCGCGCACCCGGTCGGAACGCAGGACAGCCTCGCCGAGGCTCAGTCCGCTTGGCCAGTTAATCGAGTAACGCAGCGATTCGGCGGCCAACGGAGTGAGGCACAAGATAAAGGCGGCAAGCCTCATGATGTAGCGCGAACCTTTAAAGCAGGTGGGGCTTTTGTCGTTCTGACCGTGGCGTGACGGGCGGCCCCGGCGACCTCGTAATAGACCTCGAGCGTGCGCCGCGCGGCTCTCGCCCAGCTGAAGAGCGCGGCGCGATGCGATCCCAAACGCTCCAGCCGCGTTCGCAGCTCCGAATCGAGCAGCACGTCGCTGATGGCGCGCGCCATCTCCGCGGTTGAATACGGATCGAAAAGGATCGCCGCGGCATCCGCCACCTCCGGCATCGCCGTGATGCTGGAGCAGGCGACGGCGCGGCCGCAGGCCATCGCTTCGAGAATAGGCAGGCCGAAGCCTTCGTAAAAAGACGGAAAGACGAAGAGGTCGCAGGCGCCATAGAAATTGACCAGGTCTGCGTCTTCAACAAAGCCGGTGAAATGCACGCGATCGGCAATGCTGCTGCGCCGCACTTCGCGATGGAGTTCCTTTGAATACCACGTCTCTTTGCCAACGAAAACCATGCGATGCGGCAGCTCCGGATGCGAGTGCAGCACTTCCTCGAAGGCGCGAAGCAAGCCGAGGTGATTCTTGCGGGGCTGAAGATCACCCACCATCAGGATGAACGGCCGGCGCAAACCGAACTTTTTCTCGATCGCGGCCGAAGCCGTCAAACGCTCGATCGGATGGAATGTCGAAGAGACTGCGTTGGGCACCACCACGACTTTCCGTTCATCGAGCGGATAATGCTGAAGAATCGCCCG
This sequence comes from Acidobacteriota bacterium, assembly GCA_003223065.1. GTDB lineage: Bacteria > Acidobacteriota > Terriglobia > Bryobacterales > Bryobacteraceae > Palsa-187. The sequence goes on from QHXU01000119.1 coordinate 1,811, forward strand.
GCGCGAAAACTCGCTCGGTGTGAGCACGCGTGCCGCCGACTCCACGGTACGCTTTACCGTGAGGCTCAGTTGCGCGGCGCGAAAGCGAGTAAAGTATCCCGGATGTTCCAGGAAGCTGACATCGTGAACGCTCACCACCAGCGGCACGGGGCAGAAGATCGGTCCGGTGTATTGAACATGGAGCAAGTCGGGGCGATGCCCGCGCAGGCGCAATGGCAGGTCGAACCCTAGCCTGCAATAAGGATTCGCAGATACGCGCCTGGTGCGAATGCAGGCCGGCACCTCGAATCCCGCATCCGGCTTGGAAACGAAAGCGATGAACTCGCTCTCCGCATCGAGTTTCGCAAACTCGTTGAGCAAATTGCGGATGTAAACCTCGTTCCCCGTCAGGTGACACCCGATTGTGTGTGCGTCCACCGCGAATCGCATTCGCAAAGCTCCGTGTACCGGCTTTACAGCAATCTCCCGAAAGGCCACTCTCTTTCGTGTACCAAGACTGTAAACCCGTGCCAGCCCTCGTAAGTTCTTATCCGCCTTGCTCGGCAGCAATCAACGGACCACAACCAGCTGCGCAAATGTGGCTGGCAAAATATCGGCTGAAACACTGTCGTGTTTCAATGCTCGCTGGCCTCCTAGTCGATTTTGGCCGATAATTCATTCGCAGCATAGACGAAACGTAACGCGGGCTGTTGAAGTCCGAAAGAAGCCCGCGCGGCGGAGGGCCGCCGGAAGCGCCTATCGTGGGCGCAATGCAAAAAAAGCAATCAGAATTACGACAAAAAGTAACACTCCGCTAAGAACGAGAATCAAGGGGACATACGATTTTGCTGCGGGCTGCGGTGCTCGTGGGGCTGGCGGCCGGGACTCTGCTGGCTGGCCCAACGTCAGGGAAGCAGGCGCCGAAAACATGCGTGTGTATTCGCTAGGACCCTGTTGCGACGCTGCCGACGGCGAATGCAACGGTTTCGGGATGTCAAAAGCCTGTGTGGCGCTGCTCGCCGTAGGAGCTTGCACCGGCGGAGATACGGGAGACGGTGCTGCGGGTATGTCGCCTCGGCCAAACATCTGCGTGAACTCGCCGATTCGATTCGGACCGGAGCTTCCCGGTGCTTGGGGGTTGAGCGGCTGGCGGACAGCCGGACTCTGCGGCAAAGGTCCTGGCGCCACAGGCGTCTGGAAGAAGCGAGTGAATTCACCCGACGTTACCGTCCCCATTGGGGCAGGATTCGAGACAGTTGGCTCTGGAGCGGGCGCCGGTGGGCGCACGGGCGCTTGAAACATGCGCGTGAACTCGCCGGGCTCTTGTGCCGCAGGTTGCGATGGCGCTGGGGGTTTTTGAGACGCGGGCGCCTGGAACATACGGGTGAATTCGCCGGGCTGTTGTGCGGGCTGCGGTGGCGGCGCTGGGTTTGCGGGCGCGGCAGGCGCCTGGAACATGCTCGTGAACTCACCGGGCTGTTGTGCAGGCTTCGGCGGCGGCGCCGGGTTTGTGGGCGCGGCAGGCGCCTGGAACATGCTCGTAAATTCACTGGGCTGTTGCGCCGGTGGTGCAGACGCGGGCGGCTGAGGCGCGGCAGGCGCTCGAAACATTCTCGTGAACTCCCCAGCTTCCGATACCGGGGGCTTCGGAATCTCGATCTTGGGCGTCGGCAATTCCTGGGTGCGTTCGGCTTCAGGGGGCCGGTCCGCCTGGGACTGCGCCGCTGCCGGAGGAACTACCGGCCGTTCGCTCGTCTCGAACAGGCTGGCGAATTGCTCGTCGAGCGAGGTGGAAGAAGGCGGTGCAACCTTCATGATCTTCCACGCGCCCGCCACATTAAGCGACTTTTGATCTGATTTTGGTTCCGCCGCATCCGGCGGTTTCGACGTCTTGCTCCCCGCAATAAGCCATTCGCGGAATCCCGGGTGATCAACCAGCTTGTCAGTGACGATGTACGGCGTTCCGTGGTTCTCGCCGCGATCGAGGATCCGGCGGCGCTCCTCTTCCCGCAGTTGCTCGATCTTGTTCAGAAGCGCAATGCTTTCGGGAGCGTCTGGACGGACGAAGAGATGGACCTGCACCGGGCGGCCAGTGTCGATTTCACGCCCCTGGAACGTCTTGATCCCGTCGTCCCGAAAAAGTTCCAGCAGCTCGAAGCGTTCGTAGAATCCCACTTCTTCCTATGATGGCACGGTATGGCCTGCTAACGCAGCGCTGCGTTTGCGTCCTTCTATCCCAATCTGATATAAGGGTTTCGCGTTTCAACGACAATTTTATGAAAACAGGCATGTTGGCGTTTTGCGCAGCAAGTGTCCTGATCCTCTCCTGGAGCGCGAGCGCCCAGAACCCGGCTCCCCCGCAAGTACCGGCGCGTAATATCAACATGGTCTCAGGGACCACCTGGCCGTCCGGCGATCCGTTTCTAGAACGGCAGAATGAACCTTCTCTCGCTGTATCTTCAGTGAATCCGTTACATCTGCTGGCCGGAGCCAATGACTATCGCACGATGGATCTGCCCGGACTGCTCGATCCCGCGCTCGAGACCGAGACAGGAGATGCATGGCTCGGCTTGTTCAAATCTTTCGACGGCGGGCTCACATGGCGAAGCACGCTGCTTCCCGGATGTCCCTATAAGACGCCGGCCTGCACTGACACGGTCCTGCAATCGCAGGCTTTCCAGGCCGCTTCCGATCCTACAGTGCGTCCCGGTACGCATGGCTTCCTCTATTACAGCGGCATCGCATTCAACCGGGGGACTAACGGTCTGGGAGCCGTCTTCATTGCTCGGTTTTTCGATTACAACAATCGCGAGAATGTGGCGAGTGACCCAATCGTCTACCTGGGCACCTCGGTCGTCGACGAAAACACTGCCGGCCAATTTCAGGACAAGTCGTGGATCGCGTCCGCCCGGCCCGGTACCGCCACTTGTACGATTCCGCCCGGACCCGGATTATCGGCAGCCCAAACGGTGTCGAGCGCGCGCCTGTACATGGCCTACAGCACATTCACCGGCACAAACAACAATCCACGATCGAAGGTATCCGTCGCCTGGTCGAACGATTGCGGTGTCACGTGGAGCGCGCCCGTCAAGATCAGCGAGAGCAATAACTACAATTTGGGAACGCATATCGCCACTGACCCGGTCACCGGCGCCGTCTACGTGGCCTGGCGGCGGATTGCATCGGGACCGGATACGGACGCCATTCTGATTTCAAAGGCTTCCGATGGATTTACGTTTTCCAAAGGCTTTGTCGTGGCCAATATCAATCCGATGGATCAGAACCTCGGCTTGCGGCAGTTTCGCCACAGAAGCTTCCCCGCTCTCGCGGTCGCGGTCGGCTGCGCTTCGGCTACACTGCCTTGTCAAAACCCGGTCAGCGAAGTCGAAGTGGCCTGGTCGCAGAGAGGGATCGGGCCCTACGGCGACGCGCGCATCGTGATCGCGACTTCGGCGGACGGTATAACCTGGCACACGACTTTGCCGGCCGGAGTCACCACGCCGCCGAACTGCCAGGCCACGGCGTCCGCTTATTGCACCGCGGATCACGACCCGGCGCGCCCTGGCCATCAGATCATGCCGGAGCTTGCATTTTCTGCGGGAAAGCTGATGTTAGGCTATTTCGATTTCCGAAATGACGGTACGGTTGGCACCTACACTCAGGGTCCGGACGGCCGGTTTACCGAGACGCGAACGCTGGTCGGCGACCCCACGACCATTTTCACGCCGGTGATCACCGACGGGACCACTGGCCTCAAGCGGCGGCACACCGTGGACGTGCGAGCCGTCCAGGGGGTTCTAACGGCACTCGGCAACAAGTCCTTTGCACCCTTGTTCAGCCCGTCCGTGCAAGTCTCAAAATACGCGATCGGTATTCCGGCGGGCGATACACAGATTCAGCAGCTACAGTACGACGCGCCGAATCTGCCCCTGTTCAAACACGGAACCTCGCCATTTTTCGGCGATTATATCGACCTGGGTGCAAGACTGTTCAAGCCGGACCTTAGCTCCGGCGCGGCGGCCAATACATATAAGCAGATTGTCGACGCCTCCGATAACGTCGTGTTCCACGCCACCTGGACTGACAACCGGGATGTCCGCCTTCCTGGCACGATCCAGACTTTCACGGACGCAAGCGGAAGCCCCTATTGGCCGTATACGCCGGTCTCCTATTCCGATCCCAGCGCGACCATGAGCTTTTTCGACCCGGCGCAGCCGCGGCCCACGTGTTCGGCTCCTGCGCCCGGCACACCCATTGGCCCGGGCTTCTCCGGCACGCGCAACCAAAATATTTATACGACCCGCATCACCCAGCCGTTAGTGGTCACTTCGCTAGCAAACTCGAAGAACAACCTGAGCGGCCTGCAGCGCGCCTTCACGGTTCAAGTGCTCAACGCCACGGACGATCCCGATCCGAAGAGTTTTCAGCTCACAGTGCCTCCAGCAGGGAGCACGGCATCGTTCCTTCAATCGTCGCAACTCAGTCACCTCGAAGTAGCGATACCGCGGCTTTCGTCGACATCGCGTACCGTGTTCATGACGCCGGCAGACCCGAACGCTCCACTGCCGGCGGTGACCGTCGATGTCCAGCAGATCAAATTCGCGACCAAGCTGACGACGGCAGTAGCGGCCGGCACCACCGCTCAAGCGGTGGGCGTTGCGAGTTTGGCGGGGATTTCGGCCGGCAACACGGCGGTAATCGGCGGCGCCAATTCGGAAACCGTTAAGATCGCGAGCGTGATCCAGCAAATGAAGTTCGCGACGGTTCTGACGGCGGCGGTGACGGCCAACCCCCTGCCGCAGACAGTGGGCGTCGCCAGCACCGCGAGTATTTCCGTGGGCGACACCGCGCTTATAGGCGGCACGAACTCGGAAACAGTAACAGTGACTGCCGTCGGCGCCTCACTGATCACAGCGGTATTCCTGAATCCACATTCGTCTGGAGACAGCGTCGTCGATCCTCGCGGAACTGCGCAGATCAAAGCGGTGTTCACAAAGGCGCACGCCGTAGATGACAGCGTCGTCAACACCTCAAGTGTCGCCAACGGCTTGACCGGATCAATCGTGTTAAACGACAGCCCGGCGTTTTCCGATCCGGACAACACAGCCGGCACCGAGGTGTATGATCCGGAACTGGGGACTGCGCAGTTCTTCACCACGGTGAGCAGCGGAAATCTGCTGCTCAATCCCGACATCGCCGACGGCGTCTCTCCCCCCAATTTGGGGCTCGGCGGAGCACCAACGGTTTCGGGCGATCCCACCGTCTCCGGCGATCCGACGGTTTCCGGCGACCCGACGGTCTCCGGCGACCCCACCGTATCGGGCGATCCGACCGTCTCGGGCGACCCGACCGTCTCCGGCGATTCGTCTGTAACCGCAAGCTCAATCGCCGACACATCCGTCGAATTGAAAAGCGACGCCAACACGTCCACCTCCTATTCGGTGAAGGAGTTTCTGAACACCGTGGGGGCTGTGTGCTGCCCGGCCGGATGCTCGCTCAAAACCGGCGCATCCAATCCCTGTCCCACCGGCTGCGTCAAGTGCCAGGTGATACTGCACAAGGCTTCCGCTGTGCCTGTGCTGCTTCCGGGAACCTGCACGCTCGCTACCCAGACCCAGAACGTGGTGGTGTCGAATACTTTCAACCCAACGCTCGCGCCATCGCAGAGCCTGCCAGGCTCCGGTATCACGGACCCAGCTTCGCCTGTGATCTCGCTAGCGCCGGGTGAAACGGCGAAGCTCACGCTACGCGCTTTCGCACCGAATCCCGACGCAGCCAAAGCCTTCGCGCAGACCGTGCAGCAAGCGATCGGCAAGGTAAAGCCGGTCAGCGTAGCGCAAGCGCGCAACCCAGGCGGCGTGGCCGGCACCTTGACTATTACGGCGATCGCGGTTCCGGTCGTCCTGGTTCCACCCACCGTTCCGTCGGCATACAGCTTGCAGTTAACTTCGTTCGGCGGCATGGGAACCACGCGGACCTGGTCCTCCACCGGGCTGCCAAGCGGATTGTCGCTCAACTCTTCAACCGGAGTCATCTCCGGCACGGCAGGAACCCCTGGCGCCTTCAGTGCGGCTCTACAAGTGCAGGACGCGCCGCCCGTTCCTATCGCGGCCCATTCCGACACGCAGCA
>QHXU01000120.1:0-13799 GCA_003223065.1 Acidobacteriota bacterium
CAATCCACCCGAAACGCCGACTCTGGCGTTCACCATCGGCACCGCACACTTTCGCTCCCTCTCAGCTTTGACGGAGTATTGGAGTAACCAGACGCTGATCCAAACCGCTCCGATAACACCACACAATGCCATTGTCTCCCCACACGTCCGGAACAAACTCGACAGGACCGGTGTCTCATTCAACGATCCCTGGTTGTTTTCCGTCTATGTGTGATGAGCACCTCACTATGCCAGGCACCAGGAGCATCGCACTCGCTCTTCTGCTCCTTGTGAAGCCAGCTTTAGCCGCAGAGAAGCATGACCCGTGCTCCACAGCTTCCTCAGTTTCCGACGTTCGATTTGAGCTTGCTCTCAAGGACCATGGCTCCGTTTTTCAGTACGGAGAAATCATCCCGATGGTCATGTCGTTCACCTCAAAAACGAAGAATCGCTACTGGGCTGATGTCCGCAATTACGACCGCAGCGGGCGCCTTGGAATCGAGTACTACTGCGTGGAGCCGGAAGCGCAGGATCCTCTTGCGTCGTATTTCAAGTTTGGAGCCTTCCTGGGCGGTGGTCTGGGGAGCACTCACGCACTCGATGCAACTCCATTCACGGCGGAAGCAGAACTCAACGAATGGCGAACCTTGGGACCTGGGCACTATCGTGTATACGCGGTCAGTGACCGGATCTGGCGGCCGCCCGATGCTCGTGAGCAGACGCCCTACCATCGCGTCCCGGAGGTGATCCGCTCTAATACCGTCGAAATCGAGGTGAACCCGCCAGATCCGGGATGGCAGAGCGAGCAGCTGCGGAGCGCAACGCAGACATTGTCTGGTCCATCCTCGCCTGAGGATTCACGCCACGCCGCACGCAGGCTTCGGTTCCTGAATACCAAAGATTCCACCAAGCAACTTGCCAAGCTGTTTTGGGGGCTTAATCAGCGACAGCCCATCGGTGCAGACCTCATGTTTGGCCTCTACGGCTCGCCTTATCGACAACTCGCGATTGACTCGATGCACGCCGAGCTCGTGGTTCCTGACCACGCGATCACAAATGAGTTTCTGGGGACGCTGGTCAACCTGCAGGTCACCGCCGATCCTTCGTGGGATCCGCCCTCCACCGATCCCGGACCCGGGGAAGCACAGGCATTCTGGGAACGGCGGCGAGCGCACACGCTGGAAGTGATGAAGGCTGAGATCCAGACCGTAGTTGCGGCCCTTTCGCGAAAGACCGGCAGCGCCCGCGCGCTCACTCTCAACGGCTTGCTGATGGCTGGAGGAGGGGACGAAAGACTCGGTCAGACGATCCGCCCGGCGTTGATCGCCGCGTGGGCGGATTTGCCGAGCGAGGCGCAACGGGATCTGATCCAATATCGCTGGCCGCTCATCGCCGGTCCGGAGATGCTGCCGATTCTGCATCGAATTGTCGCCGAACCGCCGCCTCCCGCCCGCACTGAACCGGCCATGACGCGTGACGCCGCGCTCAAGCACATATACGAGCTGGATCCAGCGGCGGGCCGCGAAGCGATCCTGGGCGATCTGCTGAACCTGAAAGCGCAGCCGGGTTTAGACGTCATCAAGCTTCTCCCTAGAGAAGACCTGGCCATAGCACTGCGGCCCGTAATAGAACGGATTGGGAACCACGACGCGCGGGAATTGGATTACGAACTGGTTGACCGATATGGCGGGGACAGCGCCTTGGGAGTCGTGCAGGCTGCGTTCGAGGAGCGCCTGGGCAAATGGGACTGCGCGTCGCAATCGGCGATGCTGCGCTATTTCCTTCGTGTCGCTCCTGAATATGGCGCAAGAGAAGTTAGTGCGTCACTGAGCGCGAGGAAGTATACGAGGTGCTACAGCTTTCAGCTGCAAGAATTGGGTAAAGAACTCCCGAAAGCCCAGCAGAGCGCGATCGACGCTCTCGATGATCCTGATGCCGATCTCGTGAAGGACGCAGTGTTGGCGTTAGGACGATGGGGGTCGTCGGATGCAGAGACGGCGCTGTGGGCGCGCCTGCAACGCTTTCACTGGGAGTGGACTGGCCGCGAAGACCAGCTCCGCTCGATGCCCGATTACCGGAGTCCCGGCTCGCGCGGCGTAGCGTTGGAACAGGAGCTGGTATCCGCAATCGCCAAGGGCACTAATTGGATTTGCCCGCCCGATAAACTTGCCCGCCTGGCCGAGCTCGTGTGGACCAAAGGCCAGATGCAACAAATCGAAGGCTGGGTCAAGGAATGGAAGCAAGGGTCCGCAATGATCCATGCGAGTTGGTTCCCCGAGGATAACCCGACATTCTCGGTTCTACAGTACGTTCAGCTGACCGAAGACCAGTTACGCGCGAAGCTGGGGCAGTTCCCGCGCGGGACGCAGTTGCGCTGGCAATTCTGGCAGCCCGGCCAGATCTCTCCGCCCGTGAGCATGGCAAGGCAGGAAGCATTCTACGAACGTATGCGCCGAGACGCCGAGCAGCACGGCATCCTGCTAATAAAGGTCAACCACCCGTAGGTAGTTCCGGGCCGAGTGACGTTCCATCTCTGCGCGCGCCCGTGCCTACTCCCCTTGACTATCTATACATAGGCTTTCTATGATTATCGCATGGGCAAAAAGTCTGAACTCTTACCTGGCACCCTCGATCTGTTGATCCTGAAGACCCTGTCACGAGGATCGCTGCACGGTTATGGGATAGCGGCCTCAATCAAACGTATCTCCGGCGACTTGCTCACGGTGGAAGAAGGCTCGTTGTATCCGGCACTTCAACGGCTGTTGTTGCAGGGATGGGTGAAGGCCGCATGGAAAGTGACGGAAACCAAGCGGCGGGCGCGGTATTATACGCTGACTCGGGAGGGCCGCAAGCAACTGGGTGAAGAGATGTCGCAGTATGAGTCGATGATTACCGCGATCGGCCGGGTTCTCCAGGACGCTTAAGAAAGTTCGCGTGACAGGTATGTTGCTCCGCGTTTTGAAGAAACTGCAACTGCTGATCTGCCGCCGCCGGTTCCATCGTGAACTGGGTGAGGAGAGATGGCTTTTCATCGCGAGCAGGTGGAAGAAGAGTTTCGCGCCCAGGGGATGTCCGCAGAACAAGCTCATCGTGCGGCCCGGCGGCAGTTTGGCAACGATCTGCAGTTGCAAGAGCGAAGCCAGGACGTGGTGGCGTTTCGCCTGGAAAGCATGATGCAGGACCTGCGATTCGCGGCGCGGCAATTGCGCAAGAACCCGGGATTTGCCGGCACTGCCATCCTGGTGCTGGCGCTGGGAATGGCGGCGAGCCTAACGATTTTCGCATTCGTGGATGCGGCGCTGTTCCAGCCGCTGCCGTATCAGAACCCTTCCCGGCTGGTGGTTGCGTATGAGACCACAGGCTCGTGCCGCGAATGCGAGTTTTCTTATCCGGACTACCAGGACTGGAAGAAAACCAACACCGTTTTCAGCTCGTTCGAGGCATGGGACGCTTCCGTCTATCTTTGGCGGAGTCCCGACGGAGTGCAGGCGGTCCGCAGCGCGCACGTGAGTGGCGGCTTTTTCCGCAGCCTGGGGGTGGCGGCGATGCTGGGCCGCGTTTTTACCGATACAGACGACACGCCCGCCGCGCCGCGCGCTGTGGTGCTGATGTACGACACCTGGCGGAGCCGTTTCGGCGGGAGGCAAGATATCGTCGGGCAGTCGCTGATTCTTGACAACATGCCGTACTCCGTGATTGGCGTGCTACCGCGCGAGTTCCACTTCGCCATGAGGGCGGCGGAGTTCTTCACTACGATCCATGACCTGAACCGGTGCGAACAGTCGCGCGGCTGCCACGGCCTTGAGGGATTCGGGCGGCTGCGGGATGGAGTTTCTCTTGACGCTGCCACGGCTGAAACGAAGGCGATTGCGGCGCGGCTGGAGAAAGAATATCCGGAGTCCAACAAAGGGCGAAGCGCGCGGCTGGTGCCGTTTCGAGATGCCATTGTCGGAGATATTCGCCCCACTCTCCTGGTTTTGTCGAGCGGAGCGGGCTTACTGTTGCTGATCGCGTACGTGAATGTGGGGAGCCTGCTGCTGGTCAGGGCGGAAAGCCGGAAGCGGGAGACGGTGCTGCGCGGAGTGCTGGGCGCCTCCGTGGGGCGGCTGATACGGCAGTTTGTGACGGAAGGCGTGCTGCTGGTAGCGGTTGCCGTGGCTCTAGGTATGCCGGCGGCTTCCGCGGCCATTCCGCGGCTGTTCAGCCTGATTCCCGAACGCCGACTGCGCGGAATGCCGTATTTTCGCGACACCGGGTTGCATCCGCATGTGCTGCTGTTCGCAGCCGCGGTTTCGCTGCTGGCGGTGGTGGTCTTCTCCGTGACACCGGTTTTGCGGCTGTCGCTTTCTCATCTGCGCGAGGACCTTGCCGATGGAGGGCGCGGCTCGGCGGGAACAGTATGGAAGCGTTTCGGATCTAACCTGGTGGCGGCGGAACTGGCGATCGCGATGGTGCTGCTGGCCAGCGCGGGACTGTTGGGCCAGAGCCTGTACCGCATGTTCCATGTCGATCTGAACTTCAATCCGGCGAACCTCGCCACTCTGGAGATTGACGTTCACGGCGCCGGCTACGAAACCAACGATCAACTAAGGACGCTTTCCCAGCGGCTGGTAGAGCACATCTCGGCCATGCCGGGGGTGGTTTCCGTCGCCCATACCAGCGACCTGCCGATCACGTGCAACTGTAATTCGACGGAGTTCCGGGTGTTGGGGCATCCGTGGAACGGAGACCACGATAAGGCTCTGCAGCGGGAGACAAGCGCGGATTACTTCAAGGCTTTGCAGGCCAGGCTGATCGCTGGGCGCTTTTACACCGAAGCGGACGACAGCTCGAAGCCGCGGGTGGCTGTGATCAATCGGGCGCTGGCCAAACGTTTTTTCCCGGGTGAAGATCCCGTGGGTAGAACGATCGGCGATGCGGAGCTCTCGCCGAAGTCGCTCGCGCACGTTATCGGCGTAGTGGATGATGTTCGGGAAGGCGATCTGGTGGAACCGCTGGTGCCCGCTCTGTATTACCCCTTCAAGCAAGACACCGACGGCACCTTGTTTCTTGTGGTCCGCACAGGGCAAGCCCCGGCACCGATGATGGCGTCGCTGGTTCGTACGATCCATCAGGTGGATCCCAGCCTCGGCGTCAGAAACGAATTTGTCATGAGCGACCGGATCAACGACTCGCCGGCGGCCTTTCTGAACCGCTCATCGGCGTGGCTGGTGGGAGGGTTTGCGGTGTCGGCTCTGCTGCTCGGAGCGATTGGCCTCTATGGGGTGATTGCTTACTCGGTGAGCCAGAGGACCCGTGAGATCGGCTTGCGAATGGCGCTTGGAGCACAGCGCGGGGCGGTTTATCGATTGATCCTCGGTCAAGCCGGCCTTGTGGCAGCGGGCGGAATTGTAGTTGGCCTGGGGTGTACGATTCCCGCCGGTGCATTGTTGCGAGGTTTGCTGTTTGGTGTGCAGTCCTGGGATGCGCCTACGCTGATCGGCGTAGCTGTGGCGCTCGGCGTTTGTGCGCTATTGGCGAGTTATTTCCCGGCGCGGAGGGCGGCCTCGGTGAATCCTGTTGAAGCGCTCCGCGCGGAGTAATGTGTTTCTCTGCCATCCCTCCTGGACGATCGCCTTTAGCAGGAGGCTGCCTGGGTACGATTCTGTTCTCTCAAGTCCGACCGGTGCGCCGCGGATCGGCCTCCACCAGATTCAGAATATTGCCGAATCCGTAGTACCGGCTTTCGATATCCGCATCATTCACCCACACCACGCGGATTCCGGAAGGATCGGGCCCCAGAGGTTTGCCCACCGGGCCGGTGGTGATGACATGCAGGAACGGTGTGACGCCGTAGGCGTTGCGGTGATAGTGGCCGGCGAAGGCGTAACGCACGCCGGATCGACGGAACAGATCCAGATAGCGGACGCGCGCGGCGAGCGGAATGTTGAAATATTGATCCGGCTCGTCCGGATTCTCGAGGAACCACGGGATGTGCTGAAAAACGGCGATGAGGCGCACGCCGTTCGGAGGTTTGCCTAGTTCGGTCTTGAGCCACTGCTCTTGCCGCTGGGCCTCGTCGGGCGCTTTATCCGGGTGCTGGATCAGGCTGGAATCGAGCACAATTCCTTCGAAATCGGCATGGCGGAAGGTGTAATAGTCGCGGCCGAACTTCTTGCGGAAGGCGGCAAGCGACTCAGGCGTCGGCTCGTTGCCCACGTCATGATTGCCGGGGACGTTGTAAAGCGGAATGCGGTCGAGCTTGCGGGCGATCCGCCAATATTCCGCCGTTTGTGCCGGATCGCCGGCCTTATTGATCAGGTCGCCGCAGACCACGACGAAGGCCGGCCGGAGGCGATTGGCGTTCGCGATCGCAAATTCGAAGTTCGCCGTTTCTTGCGCAAAGTCACGATCGTTTGCGTACATTCCGAATTGCGGATCGGACATTTGCAGGAAGAAGAACCGCTCAGCGCGCAGGAATCCGGCTGCTAATAGGAGAGCGGCAATCAAGAGCGTTCTGTTAGGAAGTGAGTCTTGGCCCATCTGGTTTACGCGGTTTGCGCTGCCGCGCAACATCATGATACTCTGCATCCGGTGTCTTAGACTTTTGAGGAATCCTCTTCGGAAATATAACGGCCGGCTGTTCCTGGGCGATTTCTTCGGAGGCGCGATCGCAGCTCTCATCGCCCTGCCCTACGGCCTCGCCATGGCCTCGCTGATGGGCTTGCCTCCGATTTTGGGCCTGTACACCTCGCTCCTCGCCGCGCCGATTTGCGCCCTTCTTGGCAGAAATCCGGTTTTGATCGGAGGTACATCAAGCGCCACCGTTCCTTTCATCCTTGGATCGGTCCGGGCCGGGGGAATCAGCGGCGCGGCGAAGATCTGTATTTTCGCCTCCATCTTCCTCATGATTTTTTGCGTACTGCGGCTGGGACGGTACGTCTCCAAGGTTCCCCAAACGGTGTTGGCCGGCTTCTCATGCGGAATCGGCGGCCTGATGGTGATCTCCCAACTGAAGGTGATCTTCGGTCTCAAAGTTCCGCCGGGCGGCTGGAGCACATCGATGGCCGGCCAGCTCATACAGAGCCTGGAGCAATTCCGCCAGTTTCATTGGATGCCCGCCATTGTGGCCGGCATCGTCATGCTGATTTCGACGCTTGTCCGGATGCGTTTTCCAAGAGCGCCGGGCCCCTTTTTGGGCGTGGGTGTAGCGGTTGCGGCGGTCGCCGTTTGCGGCCTGGGGGTGACTGAAGTCGGGAGAATTCCGGTGAGCCTGCCCCCATTCGTCGGCTTTACCTGGGGGCCAGAGGACGTTTTTAAAGTGCTGCCGTCGGCGTTTGGTCTTGCTTTCGTTGCTTCGGTCGAACTGCTGATGACGTCGCGGGTAGTGGACCATTTCCGGGGCCGCCACAAGCTGATCAAGAAGGTCGATGCGGATATAGAACTGGGGGCCTATGGCATCGCCAACCTCATCGGCGGATTCTTCGCGGCGCCCACGAGCGTCGGTATCCCGGCCAGAAGCGTCGCCAATGTCCAATGCGGCGCGACGACGAAAATGTCCAATGTAATCCACGGCGCGCTCTTGTGGGGCATGATGACCCTGGGGGCGTCGGTGATTTCACGAGTCCCCCTGGCCGCGCTCGCCGGCGTCACCGCCTGGATGGGCTTGCGCCTGCTCGACTGGAGCATCTGGAAACGCCTGCCCAAGATGCGCCCCGTGGATGCGGCCGCGTTTATCGCGACAGCCTTGGGCGTGCTGATCGAGGATGCCGTCCGGGCGATACTGATCGGTTGCTCGTTTTACATTATTCGATACGCTTATCTGCGGCTTACAGGCAAGCTCACGCCCGCCTGGCTGGATCCGGTTCCCGCGGTTGAGCAGGAAACCGGCGTAACCCGCCAGCCATGACTCATCGCTCGCGCGCGCTCAGGAGGGTGTTTTCGAATCTGCGGCTCCGGCTCGCGCGGCGTTGGAACCGGCGTTCACGGAATCTTCCGGCTTCCGGTCTTCCAGGTCATCGGCGAGAATGATGGCCTCGGATGGGCCGGCGCAGCCTACGGCTTTCGTTGCGCAGTTTCAAGTAGGCCTCTTCTTCGGTCAGGTTGTGCTTGTGCTGAAGTATGCCCTTGGCCCGCTCGATCAGCTTGCGCGCCTCAAGCGTCCGTTTCATCTCCAGGACTTCCGACATCAGGCGCGCATTTTCGATCGCGATTGCGGCCTGTCCGGCCACCACCTTGACAAAGCCGACTTCGCCTTCGCTAAACTGGCGGACTTCCCGCGTGTAGATGTTGATTGTTCCAATCACTCTTTCACGGGTAATCAGCGGGACAGAAAGCAGCGAAGCCAGTCCCGTTTTTCGCGCCAATTCCGGGTAGCGGTACTGTTTTTCCTCGAGCACATTCGGAACCATGATCGGCTGGCCTTCGCGGACAACGCGGCCGATCAGCGACTCTTCGATTCTCAGCGGCATCTTGTGGAGATATTCCGCGGAGGAACATTGGGCCGCCGAGATCACCAGCTCGCGACGGTCATCGTCCACCAGCATGATGGAGCACACCGGCGAATCGAGCGTCGCCGCCACCATCTCTGAGATCGCCTGGAGAATTCGGTCGAGATAATTCCCTCCGGAAATCGTCTGGGCCAGATCCGCCAGCGCCTGGATGCGCCTGGCGGCGGTCTCCGAGCGCCCCTCCAGCCGCGATTTCGCAAGGGCGCCGCCCATCTGCTCTCCGATGAAGCTGATGAGCGCGATTTCGTCGGGCGAGTGAACGTGCCGGTCCTTGCAATGGACATTGATGACGCCGACCAGGTCTCCATCGCTGACCAGCGGCACCGACAGGAAGGACTCGTAGGTGTCCTCCGGCAGGGCCCGAAAGGCCTTGAAACGCGCGTCGGCGGAAGCGTTTGAGGACAGGGCAACCACCGACTTGTGTTGCGCCACCCATCCGGTTATCCCTTCGCCCACCTTCATCCGGAGATTGCCGATTTCCGCGGCGTGCGGCAGCTGCGATGCGCGCAGCACGATTTCATTGGTGCTGTAGTCCACCAGGTAAACCAGGCAGGCGTCGCAGCCGGTTACCGTCACCACCAATCCGATCAGTTCCTGAAGCATCTTCTCCAGGTCCATCCCGGAACTGACGATGTTGCTTATCCGGTGTAATAGTTGGACTTGACTCTTCTCGGCCGGTTCCAACACTGCGTCTTTCCTTCTTGCTCGCGCCATGCTTCCCTTTTGGGCGCGGACAATTCTCAGTCTAAGAGCAGGCTTCGAAGTCCGTCCAATCCAAATTTTCTATGGACCGCATGGACATGACTGGAGGGTCAGCCCTGAACCGAATTACTCGGCACCGCACACCACTTTGTGAGTACGCCGGTCAGTTCTTTCAGAACAATCGGTTTGGCGATGAAATCGTCCATGCCCGCTTCGATGCACCGGGCGCGGCTGTCCGTGGTTGCCTGAGCCGTCATCGCAATGATGGTCACCGGCCATTCCTTCCGTTGTCTTCGCCGAATCTCGGCCGCGGCCTCGTAGCCGTTCATTTCGGGCATTTGGCAGTCCATAAAGATGAGATCGTAGGGCAACATTTCGATCATCTCAATCGCCTCACGGCCATTGGCGGCGACATCGGCGCGGACGCCCAGCCTTTCGAGCATCCACGTCGCAACCTTCTGGTTCACGAGGTTGTCTTCGACAATCAGGACCCGGATGTGCAGGTCCGCGAAGCGTCCGGCTGCGGCAGCGCCGGTGCCAGGCGCGCGCACTGGTTGCCCGGCCGGAGCGGCTCTCTTCCTTGCCAGTTTCTTTGACCATGCGGATACGAGCGTGGTGGACAGGTGCGACTGCCGGACTGGCTTGACGAGCCAGGCATCGATGCTTGCACTCTCCAACGATCTCAGCTCTTTCCAATACCCGACGGACGTCAGTATGACCACGACGGTATCTTCGATGTCCGGATCAGCCTTGATCGCCGCAGCGAGCGCCGCGCCATCCAGTCCCGGCATACGAAAGTCGGCGATCACGATCTGATAAGGATCCCCGCTCTTCCGGGCAGCACGGATAGCGTCGAGAGCGTGCTCACCCGAGGCGTAGCTGCCGTTGCGCATCCCCAGGCTCGAGATCTGCTCGTGAACGACGCGGCGGTTCACTTCGTTGTCGTCCACGATCAGCACGCGCAATCCCTTCAACTCCGCAATCGGGACCGGAGCCAGACCGGGCTGAGCATCAAACACCAGCGGGAGCGTAAACCAGAAGGTCGAACCCTCGCCGACCACGCTCTTGAGCCCGACAGAGCCGCCCATGAGTTCGATGAGTTGCTTGGATATCGCCAAGCCTAACCCGGTCCCCCCGTATTTCCGTGTTGTTGACGAGTCCGCCTGGGTGAATTTTTGAAAAAGCAATTCGACCTTGTCCGGCGGAACGCCGATGCCCGTATCGGTCACGGAGACCCGCATCAAGGCTTTTTGTTTGTCCTGCCAGTCGTGGTACACTGCCATGAGAACGTGGCCGGTTTGCGTGAACTTCACGGCATTTCCCACGAGATTCGTCACTACCTGCCGGATCCGTCCCGCATCCCCCACAAAGCGGGAGGGGACCGAGGGCAGATACTGAAGAATCAAGTCCAGTCCCTTCTCGTCCGCCTTTGACGCCAGCATCTCAGCCACTTCCTCGATCACTAATCGAAGGTCAAACGGAAGAGACTCGATCGCCAGCTTGCCTGCCTCAATCTTGGAGAAGTCGAGAATGTCGTTGATCACCGTCAACAGGGCTTCGCCGGATGAACGAACGGTGTTCGCGTAATCCCGCTGCTCGGGTGTCAATTCCGTATCCAGCAACAGACCTGTCATGCCGATTACGCCGTTCATGGGCGTTCGGATTTCATGGCTCATATTCGCGAGAAAGTCGGTCTTCGCACGGCTGGCAGCCTCCGCCTGCCGCTGTGCCGCCCGCAACCGGACAGCCAGCCAGATTACCGCGATCAGGGCCGGCACGAGCACCGCTACGGCAGCTAGGAGGAGCTTGGCGTAAAAGCGCGCCCGGCCATACTGAAAGATCGTGCTTGCTTCGGTACTGAGACTGGTCTGCCAGCGGAAATCGACGCCGGCCAGTGTTCCATCGCCGGCCATCTCCCCAATCTCCTCGCGGATGACATTGGCGGCTGCCCGCGTTTCGCGCCGGTCCTTGTTTGCGCCGATACCAAACCAGAACGTGCTATCGGGCACAGGCACGGTTTGCAAGGCTTCCCCCGGACAGGCGTAACCTCTGAAGTCCAATGAGCTCTGCGAGACTAGACCAACCTCGGCGGTCCCGGTGCACACCGCCGAAATGACGTCCAACATGCTGGATTTCGGAATGATCGTGGCCCCGGCGAAGTGTTGCCGAGCGACACGTGAATCGAGACTGATTCGCGAAACCGCGAACGTCTTGTTTGCGAGGTCATCCTGCGCCGCCATGTGCACCGATTCGTGAAAAAGCAGGAGGTAGGTCATCTTCACCCACGGCGCGCTGATGTAAAGGAATTGCCTGCGCTCGGGAAGGTCGCCCAGGATCGGCCACAAATCCACCGCGCCTGACGAGAGCGCCTTCTCGGGCCCTTGGGGCGAATAGATCCATTGAAGTTTAATGTTTCTGCGCCGCGCAGCCTCTTTCACGATCTCGACGGCGGGTCCGGTCGGATTTCCGTTCGCATCCGGATAGTGGTATGGCGCCGAGTTCTGGAAGCCGATTCTCAACGTGCGCTTGACAGCCGTCCCCCAGGTCCACCGATACACTCCGAGCGCCGTGGACGCGATGCCGGCGGCGATTCCCAGGATCACCAGGGCCCGGTGAGCACACGCGGCGGCAACTCGTCCTTTCATATATATGCACAATGATTATCGGCAGCAATGACGAAAGTATCCACATTTCAGTGCAGAATCGCGCGAAGGCGGCGCCGGCGCATCTAAGTTGTTGAGACTACGGATGGGCGGAGTAAGCTTTATCCAGCTTGCCACCCTTTCCGGAACTTGGGCTTGATGTGCTGATTCGCTTCAGCGCTGTTGGTGAACTTCATCCTGGCGCTGTCCCATTCGAGCTTGCCCTCGCAATGAAGGGCGACCGTGCCGAGCAGGATCCACTCGGTGAACGGCCCGGCGACACTGAAGTCTGAGCAAGCCCGCTCCCCGCCTTTCGCCGCGCGAATCCAGTCGCGGTAGTGACCGGGCGATCGCGTCAGAAATTGTGGAGGGAGCTTGTATTCCTTGTGTCGCTCAAGAGGTAACAGGCGAACGTTCGCGCCGTAAGTATCGGTGGTGAGATAACCCTTATCACCGACGAATACGGCTCCGTTGCTCAACGGATTGGCTCGACCACCCTGACCGCCTGGACGCGGGCCCTGACCATTCGGAGCGGTAACCAACGGTGGCGCGCTGGTCCCCCGAAAAGCTCCTTCGCCGCCGATGAGAGGCTCGTCTTCCGGGATGCCCTGGGGGCGGAAGGCGGGTCCGGTCTGCGCGTCGTACCAAAAAATCTTGACGGGAGGCATGGACCCGCGCGCCGGAAAGTCGAACCGCGTTACCGATTTTTTCGGGAAGGTGTACGGATTCTTACCCTCCTGGCTGATGACCTCAACGCTCGACGGAGCGCCCAGCATGAGCGCCATGTTCGGCGCGCCCAGAATGTGGCATGCCATGTCGCCCAGCGCGCCGCAGCCGAAATCGAACCATCCGCGCCAATTGAACGGCACATACGCCGGGCTGTATGGCCGCATGCTCGCGACTCCGAGCCAGGTGTCCCAGTACAGCGTATCCGGAACCGCTTCTTCGGCGGGCAACTCTGAAATACCCTGCGGCCAGACCGGCCGATTCGTCCAGGTATGCACCTCAGTGACATTGCCGATCTCACCGGACCAGATGATCTCGGCGGCGATGCGCGCGCCTTCGTTGGAGTAGCCCTGGTTGCCCATCTGTGTCGCGACCTTGTACTTTGCGGCCGCCTCGGTCAGCAGGCGCGCCTCCCAGATGGTGCGGGTGAGCGGTTTTTCCACGTAGACATGCTTGCCGCGCTCCATTGCCCAGACGGCGGCGGCGTGCATATGATCCGGAATCGCGATGATCACCGCGTCGATTTTCCTGGCTTCTTTATCCAACATCTTCCGGAAGTCGGTGTACTTCGGAACGCTCTCGTACTTCTTGAACGTATGCTCCGCGCGGGCCGAGTCCGGATCGGCGAAGGCAACGATGTTCTCCGTCGCGCATCCCGCAATGTCCTGCGCCGCCCTTCCACCCGCGCCGATCGCGGCGATATTGAGCTTTTCGTTCGGCGATTTGTAGCCGAGCATCTTCAAGGAAGGCGAGGTCCCGAACCCCGCTGCCGGAACCGCGCCGGCGAGCAGGCTCCCGTAGAAAAAATGCCGCCGTGAAATTCGAGCGTGTGTCATTGACGAACCCTCCTTACGCCAGAGCGCGCTTGCAATATTCGAAGCATTTTTTCACTTCGGTGGTGGGGTCCGCGGTTCCCCGGTATTCGTACTCGATAAAGGCCGGGATCGGATATTTTTTCTCTTTAAGGAGTAGGAGAACCGGTTTGATCGGCGTGTCGCCCTCGCCCCAGGGCACGTTCGCGCCGTCGGCGCCCTTCTTACGATCCTTGAGGTGCAGATTCGTGATGCGGTCGTGATGGCTCTGAATGAACTCGACCGGATCGAAGCCCGCTGCAGAGAAGTGGCCGATATCGAGATTGACCCAGAAGTATTTCGACATCGCCATCGCGTCGGTGAAGCTTTTGGGTGTTGCGAATTGATTGGGGTCCGTGAGATTGGAATGACCGTGCATGGCAACGATCATCTTGTGCTTTTCGGCGAAG
>QHXU01000120.1:13916-14565 GCA_003223065.1 Acidobacteriota bacterium
GTCATTGAAGCTGTAATTGTACGCGTAGATTTCGATGCCTGCGTCATCGAACTTTTTGCGGACGCCCTTGAAGTGATCCATCGAAACGGACAAGCGCCATTTGCGGAGTTCCTCGCGGGCCTCCTTGCGGGCATCGGCGTTTTGCGGGCGCATTTTTGCCTCTGCGCCGCCGCGCGGGCCTCCCGCGGGTTCGACATGCGCAGCAAACACCTCGCACTGGCCCAGGCCGATCTCCGTCATGGCTTTGATAATGGCGTCGAGGGCCGGCGCCGGGAAGTCGCGGAAGCTGTAAGTCTGAACTCCAATTTGTACGCCATTCACCTTGGAGTTGATCTTCGCCCAGGCAGCCGCAAGCGGCACGCCGGCCATGGCGATCTTGCCGAAGTCTCGTCTGGAATACATGAATCGCGCTCCTTACATCCATAGTGTATGCCGCGGCGATTGCGGTGTCCGCGCGAATCCGCCGAGCAAGAAAGGCGGCTCCAAATTACAATGGTGACTTCGTCCGGCTCGGACGCGAAAGGCCTCTTCATGCGCAAGATTCTTTGGTTTGCCTCGGCGCTACTCGTTGCCGCTCCCGGCATGGATGCACAGGCGGTTCAGCTGGAAAAGCTGGACGGAAAGACGATCCTATTATTCACCCCGCACC
>QHXU01000507.1 GCA_003223065.1 Acidobacteriota bacterium
CGGCCACTGGTTTTGTATCTTCGTTTGTGTACTGGAATCGGTGGAATTACAATCCAGTTGTCGTAGGAAGCGTGGGCTTTCGGCTTCGTTGATTCGCTGTGCATTTGAGTTGGCTTCGCTCCGACTCGGGCGAGCTCTCGTGAGAACGGAGAGAGTTGTATCTGGCTCCTCGAATAGGACTCGAACCGTCAACCCTTTGGTTAACAGCCGCGCTCAAAAAAGCCTGTAAATACGGGCTTTGCAACGTTCGCGTGCGGCTAAGCGAACTCGCGTTTCGACCACGCGTCGGGCCGCTTCGTTTGACGCCGGATTTCAGTTTAACTCGTTGGGCGTCCTTTCACGCGACAACGATACCCTGATTCGCACTGCCTGCGCAAGGTGTCATTCCTCAGCTTTCGGTTGCAAACTGCCGACGCCATCTGCCTATGTTCTGCATATGGCAAAAACACCGAAAGTTGTACCCTTACAGGAAGATGACCGCCGGCTGATCGCCGCCGATGATTCTACGCAGATGCAACGGCAGTGAATCAAGTCCCCGATCCATCGGGTCGAGCGTGCAATCGTCCGTCCAAAGAATCTTCAACACTCAAGCCCATTGCCGCCCAGATTTCGCTTGCTTTGGTTCCCGCGGTGAGTGATGAATCGTCACGACCGAGAAGATCGCGCCTTCAGGCGCACCAAGAAAGGATCAATCACGTGTACCGATTCACTCCCGTTTTCGGCGTGGCCCTGCTGTGGCTCGCAAAGCCGGCCCATGCGAAAGACAAACCCAAGCCGCCGGCGATCGACGTGTATAACCGCGGAGCGATCAAACGCTGGGAAAAGAGTCACGGCCAACGCCAGCGCTAGAGGACATCATGACTACATTCACTATTGATGCTCAAAACAACATCGCACGCCAAGACTCTGGCTCTCCGATTCCCGAGGGCAGTGCGGCGTTCGCAACCGAAGCGGAACTTGCAATGCTCGCAGAAAGCTGGCCCGCCACCCGGCTGATCGCTATCTGGAACGCATTGCCCGGCGTTCAGCCGGTTCGAAAGTTCACCAATCGCAAAACGGCAGTCCGGCGTGTCTGGTCGGCACTGCACGCCGGGACGCCGGCAGCGACACCCGCCGGAAAACCGCGAATCCCGGCGAAGCGTTCCGCGCCGAAGCCAAAATCCGCGACAGCGAAGCGCGCCACGACGAAAACGGAACAAGTGATCGCGCTCCTGCGCCGACCCGAGGGCGCGACCCTCAAAGCCCTCGTGACCGCGACCGGCTGGCAGGCTCACAGCGTGCGCGGCTTTATCAGTGCGCAGCTTTCGAAGCGCATGGGCCTGCGCGTCAAGTCGTATAGGCGGGACGGGGAGCGGGTGTATCGCATCCGATCCTGAACCAAGCCACCTCAACCAACCAAGAGCGCATCTCGCCAACCGCGAGGTGCGCTCTTTGCTGTTCAGGCCTGCACGCATCTCGTCCGCAGTTGATCAAACATCTGTTCCTGCCGCCGCCAGTCGATCTCCTCGGCGATTTCGCGAAGGCCCGCCTCCGAAAGACTGCTGTCCCCGGCGAGGAACAGCACACGTTCCTGGATCGACGGAGCGAGGCTGCGAAGCTTCATGATCTGGCTGATCCGGACCGTGGATACGCCTGCGTGCCCCGCCAGGCCAACGTAGTTTGAAACGACGCCGTCCCTGAGCAGTTTCTCAAAGCGGATCGCGAGCGCCATGATCCGGCTGATGCGCGGAAGCTGCGGTGCGCCGCTTTCGCCTGGGAACGATAAACGTTTACGGTCAAAAGAACTCTTGCGAATCCCTACCTGGACTTCTTGGCTACTCGACAGCCGCATCACCGCCCGTTCCGTGCTGTGATCGTAACGGATCTGCTCAACCACGGTCTCGAGCGTCGCCCGTTGCCGGGCACGGCCGGCCGCTTCCCAGGTGGCGCGATCGCCGGGAAGAACGCTCCCTAATTCGAGGTGTTGCGACGCCGTTTCATAGAGCGCCGAAGCGACTGCATGTTCAATGCGGCGAGCCGCGATCAATTGCCCCGGACAAGTTTCGGGCTTTCTGGCACAGGTAGTATCGGTACCGGCGGCCGCGCTTGGTGGTATATCCGTGCGCCATGGATTTCCCACACACGGCACATACGAGCAGACCTTCCAAGACCGCGCCGTGCCGCATCCGTGCTCGAACACTCGGGCCGCGGCGCCGGTCTTTCAGTAGCTCGTTCGCCTTGGTCCACACCTCGCGATCTACGATTCCCGGATGCTCGCCCGGATACAGTTGGCCGCCGTGCCGGACTTCGCCGACATAGAGGACATTGGTTAGCAGGCGAAGCAACGCGGGGCGATCAAAAGGCGCTCCCGGCCTTTGCTTGCTCTTGCGCGTGGTCCAGCTTTTCGTCTTCCATCCGCGGCGCCCGATCTCTTCCAGAGTTTCAGCGAGCGAACCCGTCCCAACAAAAATGTCAAAGATACTCCGCACGATCTTCGCTTCGGCATCGTTTACAGCCAGCCGTTTCGAACCGGCGTCAGCGTCATAGCCGAGCGCCGGAAAACCGCCGGTCCACTTTCCCTTGCGGCGCGCCGCGGACATCTTGTCGCGCGTGCGCTCGCTGATGATTTCGCGTTCAAACTGAGCGAACGATAAGAGAACGTTGAGAGTGAGGCGCCCCATGGGGCTGTTCGTGTTCAACTGCTGGGTGACAGATACGAAGCTCACGCCGCGTTTGTCGAGCACTTCCATGATCCGCGCAAAGTCGAGCAACGAACGGCTGAGGCGATCTACTTTGTAAACCACCACGCAATCGACGCCTCCGCCCTCAACCTCCGCCAGCAGCCGCTGAAGCGCCGGCCGCTCGGTATTCGCGCCAGTAAAACCGCCATCATCAAAATGCTCATGAAGCGCCGTCCAGCGTTCGTGGCGCTGGCTCAAAATGTAGGCTTCGGCACACTCGCGTTGCGCATCGAGCGAGTTGAAATCCTGCTCCAGCCCGTCCTCTGTTGACTTGCGGGTGTAGATGGCGCACCGCACCGGTTGGGGAACTGACGTGTGGCTAGGCTGCACGGCGCCGATCCTTTCCCGCGCGCTTCGGCCGTTTGCCTCTTAGCGTCTCGCCCCGTT
>QHXU01000025.1:0-7931 GCA_003223065.1 Acidobacteriota bacterium
CAGCGCGAAGACGACAGACCCGAGCATGAAATGAATGATCATGCCTGTCCACCATACCGCGCTGCCGGGCGCCGGCATTATCCCGGACATGCCCGATCCAAGCATCCCTGCGATGTCCAGTTTCGGCAGGCCCATCACCGGTGCCAGGTAAATGACCACTGTCATGATGAGGGTGGCAATAAAACCGGCCACAATCGCTCTCCAAGGCATTGCTGGATGCATAATTTACCTCCTGGGGCAGACTTTGGCACGTCGCTTACCACACCCCTCTGATGACAGAAACACAAGAGGTTTTGCTTCGAGCCCCGGGGACCGGGCGGTACCCGGCCAGGTGCAAAATCGTTCGAGACGGCCGCTTACGGCTGTAAAAATTCCGGCTTTACCGGGTTCCGGGGGACGCCTCGCCGCCGGACCCCGATGTGATCGCGTAACGAAAACGCAAATTTTTCCTCTACCTATAATGGAGGCCGACTCCGAAGTGCGGCCTTCTGGATTTCCTTACGCTCAAAAGATCTGGAAGTGGGTTCCTCGTTGTCTAAACACGTGTGAGAGCTCGCGAAATGCTGTACGTGGAATACGTTGTGTTCGCTGCCGCGGCTTTCGCGCTCTTGATGCCCCCCGCGGAGGAGATGTCGCCCCAGGAAATTGTAAAACGTTCTGTTGCGGCCAATGAAGAAGACTGGAAGGCGGCACCCATGTTTTCGTATGAGGAAAAAGATGTAGAAACGAAAGGGGACTCGAGGACAGCCCGGACCTACGAAGTTCGCATGATCGAAGGTTCGCCGTACAAGCGGTTGATCGCAGTGGGCAGCCATGAGCTGACGCCCTCGCGCCAGCGCGAGGAAGAACAGAAAGAACAGCGCGAAATCGCGCGACGCAGTGGCGAGTCGCAATCGGAGAGGGAAAGCCGCATTCGGAAATATCAAAAGGAGCGCGCGCAGGATCACCTGCTTATGAATGAAATGGTCAGGGCTTTCACTTTTCGCCTGCTGCGGGAGGAACCTGTTTCCGGCCGGCCGGCCTATGTACTCGAAGCGGAACCGAATCCGGACTATAAGCCGCCGAGTCACGAGGCCAAGGTTCTGACGGGGATGCGGGGAACTCTCTGGGTGGACAAGGCGCAATTTCACTGGTCCAAGGTCGAAGCCGTGGTGTTTCGGCCGGTTTCCTTCGCCCGCTTCATCGCGAAAGTCGAGCCGGGAACTCAATTCCTGCTCGAGCAGCATCCTGTAACCGATCACATCTGGCAACCAACGCGGTTCACCGTACAAGTAGTAGCCTCAATCATGTGGTGGCAACGGAATTCGAATTCAGACGAGACTTTCAGCAATTACCGCCTGCAAACTGCTTCCGCCTCATCCAGCCACTGAGCGAATCACTGAAACGCTGCGCAAGGACAGCGCTCTAACCTGCAAAGACTTCATTCTAAGGAGACTTTCTGTTATGGCAACGGAATCTGAACGCTCTGGCACCGGTTCGTTAGCACGCCGGGAACCGCATTATCCGTCCTCTGGCGGCGGACTTTTCAGGCCTTTCGCTCTGCTGCGCGAAATGACCGATTGGATGGATCAGGCATTCATGGGAGGATTGCCTTCGACGGGCGAGCGCATGTGGGTGCCCGCTGTCGAGGTTCGCGAACGCGACAATAACGTTGTGGTGTGCGCCGACCTTCCCGGAATCGACAAGAACGATCTCAAGGTCGAGGTCGAGGAGCACATGCTCGTCATCCAGGGAGAGCGCAAGCGGGAACGCACCGAGGAACGCGAAGGCTTGCGCCGTTCCGAGCGCGCCTACGGCACTTTTTGGCGCTCGATTCCGCTGCCGGAGGGCGCAAAACCGGAGCAGGCGAAAGCCGATTTCCGCAACGGCGTCCTCGAGATCACTATGCCGCTGGCCGAGGGTAAATCGCACCGCCGCCAGATCCCGATTCAAGCGAAATAGCCTATTATAGTTATCGTTTTAGGTCGCGAAGGAATGTGAAGCATTCGCGGCCGACCGGTTTGTTCACGATGTGACGTGGATAGGTTCCGAAAGCTACTGGCTGACTCGTTTCGCATTTCAAAAGGCGGTCGGGCTCGTGTTTCTGATCGCCTTCCTGAACGCGCTAAACCAGTTTAAGCCGTTGCTTGGTGAACGTGGGCTACTTCCGGTCCCCCTGTTCGTTAAGGAGTTCCCGTTCCGTGCTGCGCCGAGCCTGTTCGTCTTTTCCCCTCACGACACCACTTTCACGGTTGCCGCGTGGACCGGAGTGCTGCTGTCATGCCTTGCGGTCACTGGAGTCGCGGACTACTACAGCACTTGGTTTTCAATGCTCGTATGGGGGCTAATGTGGGCGCTCTATCTTTCATTCGTAAATGTCGGCCAGACCTTTTACGCTTTTGGATGGGAGTCGATCCTGCTCGAGACCGGTTTTTATGCCATCTTCCTCGGTAGCCGAAATGCAAGCGCCCCGACGATCGTGATCTGGCTGCTCCGATGGCTCCTATTCCGGGTCATGTTCGGGGCCGGGCTGATCAAAATGCGGGGCGATCCATGCTGGCGCGATCTCACCTGCCTCAATTATTACTATGAGACGCAGCCCATGCCGAATCCGTTGAGCTGGTACTTTCATTGGGGCCCGGCGTGGACACATCAGGCAGGAGTGCTCGTCAACCATGTTGCCGAGCTGGCGATTCCTTTTTGTTACTTCATGCCGCAGCCCGTGAGCGCGTTCGCGGGCGTTCTCACGATTTTGTTTCAGGGAATGATTTTCGCCAGCGGAAATCTCTCCTGGCTGAATTTCCTTACGATGGTCCTGGCGATCAGTACGCTCGATGACCGCGCGCTTTCCATCCTCCTCCCGATCCATGCGCCGGAGACGCATCCGCCCGCGTTGCTTCATCGGATTGCGGCCGTGGGCCTCGCGATTGTCGTGGCGATTCTGAGCGTTTACCCGGTCCGCAACATGTTCTCACGCCGCCAGGTGATGAACACCATCTACAATCGCCTGCATCTTGTGGGAACCTATGGCGCATTCGGGGCGATTACGCGTCCGCGCTACGAGCTGGTCGTGGAAGGAACCGATGAAGCCGTGGTGACGCCTTCGACAAAGTGGCGGGAGTACGAATTCAAGGGCAAGCCCGGCGACCGCGGGCGCATGCCGCCGCAGGTCGCCCCTTATCACTTGCGGCTGGACTGGTTGATGTGGTTTGCCGCCATGTCATCATATGAACGGCATCCCTGGTTCCTGCACTTCCTGGCAAAGCTTCTCGAAGGAGACCGCGCCACGCTTGGGCTTCTCCGCACCAATCCTTTCCCGAATGCGCCGCCCCGGTATGTCCGGGCACTCTTGTACGAGTATCATTTCACGAGTCCGCAGGAGCGGGCGAAAACCGGTCAATGGTGGAAGCGCGACAGGACCGGTGTGTACTTTCCTCCTGTCTCGCTGAGGAGCGTCGAATTTCGCGAACTGCTCGAATTGCAAGGATGGATGGAGAGGGAACATTCACGCTAAGAACGCTTGTGTGATCGGTTCCGGGCCGAACGGCTTGACTGCCGCCATTGTTCTCGCGAAGGCCGGGCTCCACACCACGGTCATCGAGGCTGAGCCGTCCATCGGCGGCGGCGCGCGTTCCGCCGGGCTGACATTGCCTGGGTTCCTTCACGATGTTTGCTCCGCTGTTCATCCGCTCGCCGTGAGCTCGCCGGCGTTTGCTTCTTTCCCTCTGAGGGAACACGGTCTCGAGTGGATCCACCCCCAGTTTCCGTTGGCGCATCCTCTCGACGATGGATCAGCAGCCATCCTGACAATGCCGGTGGAGACGACGTGCGCGCGTCTCGGAGTGGATGGCGGGGTTTACCGCCGGGAGGTGGCTCCTCTCGTGCTCCAATGGCCTGAGCTCGCACGGGAGATTCTGGGGCCAGTTCATTTTCCGGCAAACCCGATGTTGCTCGCGCGCTTCGTCTTTCTTGCGGCGTGGCCCGCCGCATTCTCCGCCCGCCAGCTTTTTCACACAGAGCCGGCGCGGGCGCTCTTTGCGGGCCTCGCGGCGCACTCGGTTCTCCCACTCGAGGCGCTTGGCTCCGCCGCATTCGGATGGTTGCTCGCCGTCGCCGCGCACGCGGCCGGGTGGCCGGTCCCGAAGGGCGGATCGCAGCAGATCGCTCACGCGCTCGGATCCTACTTCGAATCGCTCGGGGGACAGATCGTTACGAACACGCGTATCCGCTCCCTCGATGAATTGGGCGAAGCCGCGCTCATGCTCTGCGACCTCACCCCCAGGCAGTTCCTGGAGGTGGCCGGCGCCCGTTTGCCGAAAACTTTTCAGCGCAAGCTCGAGTCTTATCGCTATGGTCCCGGCGTTTTTAAGGTCGACTGGGCTCTCAGTGGGCCGATCCCCTGGAAGGCGATCGAATGCGCCCGCGCCGGCACCGTCCACGTCGGTGGAACGCTCCACGATATCGCCACCGCGGAGCGGCAGGTATCCAACGGAAGCGCACCCGATCGCCCGTTCGTGCTTGTGGCCCAACCCAGCCTGTTTGATTCGAGTCGCGCCCCCGAGCGCAATCACACGGCGTGGGCCTATTGCCATGTACCGCACGCGTCCACGGCCGACATGACCGAACGGATCGAGTCTCAGCTGGAGCGTTTCGCGCCCGGCTTCCGCTCGAGGATCCTAGCGCGTCATACGTTCAGCCCGGCGGATTTAGAGCGTCACAACGCTAATCTGGTCGGCGGCGATATCACCGGAGGAGCCCAGAATCTTAAACAACTCATTTTCCGGCCCACTCGAATGTTCTATCGCACCCCGCTCCGAGGCGTCTATCTCTGCTCGTCTTCGACGCCTCCGGGCGGAGGCGTGCACGGCATGTGCGGTTATCATGCAGCCCAAGTGGCGCTCCGCGAGGCAGGCCACTGAAACGACCTAGCTGCGCATCATCTCCTTTAACCGGAGCGCATTCTGCGCCGCGTATCCCGCCTCGTCGTTGTCGAAGTAAACGAATGCGTCGCGCAGGTTCCATTTGCGAATCCGCCTCGCCCATTTGCGTAGAGTTCGATCGTCGTAGCTGCCCTCGTAAGGTCCTTTCGGGCCGTGAAGTCGAATGTAGGTGAAATCCGCAGTAATCTCGAGCGGTGATTGGAACCCGGAAAGTTCGAAGATACAGTACGCAGCCCGGGCGGATCGCAGGAGTTTATAAACATCGCGATCGTTCCAGCTGGGATCGCGAAACTCAAAAGCTAGCGGTGGCGCGCTGGAAGAGCTTCGAGAAACGCCTGGAGCCGTTCCAGGTTCAGGCCCCAATGAGGAGGCAATTGGAACACGATCGGACCCAGTTTTTCGCCCAGAACATTTGCGCGCTGGAAGAATAGTGTGATTCCACGGCCTGTGTCCTTCAGTTTCTTCATGTGGGTGAGAAAGCGGCTTCCCTTCATGGCGAAGCGAAAACTGCGCGGCGAAGATTCACGCCAGGTTCGTAGACTATTCTTCGGAGGAAGCCGATAGAAACTGTTGTTGAGCTCCACGGTATCGAATTGCTCTACATAAAAGGCGAGCATATCCGAGGCGCGGATCTTTGATGGATAAAACTCTCCCACCCAATGCTTGTAATGCCATCCGGACGTGCCGATGTGTACTCGCCCCCTCACGTCCGGACGACGCGAAAGCCCACGTGTTTGTTTCCGACGGCTTAAGCCTGAAGGGTCAGATGGAAGCACGAACCCGTGCCCGGCGTGCTCTCGACTTCGATTCTCGACCTGTGTGCGTGCGCGATCATCTGGGCGATTGAGAGGCCCAGGCCGGCCCCGCCGTTTCTGCTGCGCGCTTCGTCGGCACGGTAAAAGCGTTCGAATATGTGGGGCAGCGCCTCGGCTTGGATGCCTTCGCCGGAGTCTCTTACCGAGAGCGATATGCCGCCGCTAGATTCTGAAGTCATAACCGTTACACTGCCGCCCGCTGGGGTGTACTTGAGCGCGTTGTCGATCAGAATCAGGAGCAACCGCCGAATGCCCGCCTCATTTGCCGCAGCTACGGCCGGTTTCCCGGTCAGTTCGGCTCTCAGGCGGATTCCTTTCGCTTCAGCCAACCGTGCGTTTTGATGCACGAGTTCCTCGACCAGCGCGTTCAGATCCATCTGCTGTAAGGGCAAATCGACTTCTTCAGAATCAGCTCTGGCCAGCGTCAACATGGACGCGGTGAGCTCGCTCATGCGCTCCGCCTCATGCTCGATCTCACGCAGAGACTTTCGATAGTGCTCCGGATCGCGGTCGCGTCGAAGCGCGAGTTCGGCGGTGGCGCGGATCATGGCCACCGGCGTACGCAACTCGTGAGAAGCGTCGGCCGTAAACCGGCGGATCCGTTTCACGGCCGTCTCGAGCCGCTCGAGCACCTGGTTCCATGTTTCCGACATGCGCTGCAGTTCGTCGCCCGTCTGCGGCACGATGAGCCGCTTCGAGAGATTCTGAACGCTGATCGACCTGGCGACCCTTGTAATCTCATCCACCGGCGCCAGCGCGCGGCGGCTGATCCAATAACCGCCCAGGCACGCCACGATCAGCACGCACGGCACCATGGCCAGCAGGAGATTACGAAAATCGCGGATCACGGCGCGCACGTCCTCGAGCGGCGTAGCGACCAACGTTGCGTACGTCTCGCCTTGGTATTCAATCGGTTTCGTGAACACCCGGAAGGCACGGCCGCGCCAGCTCATCGTCCGGTATTCCGTCTGCACGGCCATCAGTGAAGCCGGGAAGAAGGGCTCATTCGCCCCAGGCACGAGTAGGCCGCGGCTGTCGCGGATCTGGATCAGCCGTCCGTCCGGAACCTCCTCGGCGAATTCCGAAAGCTCTTGCTGGAGCACGTGGCGGTCCGTCACGCCTTCGACCTCGAGCACGGTTCTCATCCCCTGAACTTTCTGCGCGAGTCTCTCGTCGACACCCCTCATCAGCCAGTGATCCAGCGCAATCCACGTAAGGAAGCCGAATAGCGCCAGCGCAACCAGCAGAACTGCCGAGTACCAGATGGTGAGCCTGAGTCCGACCGACATCCTGGCCATCATTCCTCCAGCCGCAGTGCGTAGCCGACGCCGCGAATGGTCTGCAGAAGTTTGGGCTCGCCGGAGGCCTCGATTTTGGTCCGGAGCAGGCGCACGAACGCGTCGAGCGTATTGCTCTCGATGTCGGCGTCGCCGCCCCAAACATTCTCGATGAGACAATCGCGTGACAGCACGCGCCCGGCGTGGCGCATCAGGAATTCGAGGATGGCGTACTCGGTGCGAGTCAGGGTAATGGCGCGCTCGCCTCGCTTCACCTCCCGCGTCCCCTGATTTAGCGTCAAATCGCCGACTTGAATACTCACCGGCTGCGGGATCGGGCCTCGGCGCCCGGCTGAACGAACCCGTGCGAACAGCTCTTCGAACGAGAAAGGCTTCGTCAGATAGTCGTCCGCTCCGAGATTCAACCCCTCCACGATATCCTTGGTTGTGTCGCGGGCTGTGAGCATCAGGATCGGCGTCTGGTTTCGCTCGCTGCGAAGCCGGCGCGCGATCGAGAATCCGTCGATGCCGGGAAGCATCACATCGAGGATCAACAGCTCGAAGGGATCGCTTTCGGCAAGGCTCAGCCCGGCGCGTCCATCCACGGCGATGGTGACCGAATGCCCTTCCTCGGACAAGCCTTGGCGAAGCAGTTCCGCCATCCGCCGATCGTCTTCGACCACCAGAATTCGCATGGCTCCTTCGCTTCTATCCTAAGCCGCAAATCTGAAAATTTTCTGTAAGCCGCGATCCTTTCAGAAGATTTTCAGATTCGTATGCCTAACTGGTGGTGTGTCCGGGTGCTTGTCGGGGCGGCCTACTAGCTGGAGACCGATTTTGAATCGGCGTCATGACTTAACTAGTGGGTGTGTGATGCGATACGTTTTCCTTGCGGCGGTCCTTGTGGCGTGCTCGCCCGC
>QHXU01000025.1:8020-8491 GCA_003223065.1 Acidobacteriota bacterium
GAGCGCTGCAGCGGGCGAAACAGTATAGCCCCCAATATCTCGCGGCGGCGATCGCATCAGCGGCGGCGCACGAAGACCGGGTGCAGGCCAAGGCTGCGTTGCTTCCCACCTTGAATGCATTCAATCAGTACACCTATACACAAGGAAACGGCACACCGACCGGAGTGTTCGTCGCCAACAACGGCGTGCACGTTTATGACGAACAGGCCACGCTACACGCCGAACTCTTTTCGGTTACAAGACACGCCGAATACCGTCGCGCGATGGCTGCGGAAGCCGCCTTCGCCGCCCGGCGGGAAATCGCGGCCCGCGGCCTTGCGGCGACGGTCTTTCAAAATTACTACGCTGTCATCGTGGCGCAACGGCACACCGAGAATGCCCGGCGGAGCCTGGACGAGGCGCGCCGTTTCGAGGATCTGACTGAAAAACAGGAGCGCGGCGGCGAGGTGGCGCACGCCGACGTCGACAGCG
>QHXU01000025.1:8542-17606 GCA_003223065.1 Acidobacteriota bacterium
CTCGGCCTGGCCGTCCTGATTTTCGCCGATCTTGCGCAGCCGTTCAGCGTAGTCGACGATCTTCGGCCCGACGCGCCGCTTCCCCCACCCGATGAAATTCGTCAGCAGGCCTTCGCGAACAACCCCGACATCCGCGCCGCCGAAGCCGGCCTCCGGCAGGCGGACTTCGGGATCAAGGCCGCGCGTGGCCTGTATTATCCCTCGCTGGTCGTCGATTATTTCTATGGCATGGATTCCAATTTCTTCGCCCTTCACAATCCCGACGGCAGCCGTAATCTCGGGTCGGTAGTGCAGGCCGCGGTCAACGTGCCGGTCTGGAATTGGGGCGCGACAAGAAGCAAAGTTCGGCAGGCGGAGTTGCAGAAGCGGCAGGCAGAAGTCGACCTGAATTTCGCCAGGCGCCAGATCGAAGCGAACGTAACCGGACTCTATCTCGAGGGGCAGGCCGCGAAGGCGCAGCTCGACTCGCTTCGGAACTCGGCCGACCTTGCGTCTGAAAGCCTTCGCCTGACGCTCTTGCGTTATCAGGGCGGCGAGGCGACGGCGCTCGAAGTCGTCGACGCGCAAAGCGCTTTGGCCCTGGCCCGCAATGCTTACGATGATGGCTTGGCGCGCTATCGGCTCGCGCTGGCGAATATCCAGACATTGACGGGAAGGTTCTGAACCCATGGGAAAGACCACTTTCATTGCAGCCGGCGTCGCGATGACCTTGTTCCTGGCTGGTTGCGGGAAGGAAAAGGAGAAAGAAGCCGAACCTGTCCGCCCGGTGCAGTTGATCGAGGTACAGCGCGGCTCGATTCCCCGGATCATTACGGCCGATGGCATTCTGCGCGCGCTCGATCAGTCGGCGATCACGCCCAAGCTGAGCGCGCCGGTGAGCAAGTTCTTTGTGAATCGCGGCGATCATGTAAAGAAAGGCCAGCTCCTCGCGGTGCTGGAAAACCGGGATCTGGCTGCCTCGGTCGAGGACGCCAAGGGCGCCTACGAACAGGCGTCAGCCGCGCTGCGCAATACGTCCGCGGCCTCCGTGCCGGACGAGCTCACGAAAGCGCAAGCCGACGTGCAGGCGGCTAAGCAAACCATGGAGGCCGCGCAGAAACTTCTACAGAGCCGCGAACAGCTTTTCCGTGATGGCGCTTTGGCGCGGCGGCTTGTGGACGAAGCGGCCGTCACCTATGCACAGGCCAAAAGCCAGTACGATACCAGCCTGCGACATCTGGAATCCGTTCAAAGCGTATCTCGCCACGAAGAAGTCAAAGGCGCCCAGGGCCAGGCCAATTCGGCGAAAGGGAAATACGAAGCCGCGCAGGCGCAGCTCTCCTATTCGGAAATCCGTAGCCCGATCGACGGAGTGATCGCAGACCGGGCGATCTTTCCAGGTGAGATGGCGAGCGCCGGCACGCCGCTGCTCACTGTGATGGATGTTTCTAGCGTCATCGCGCGGGTGAGCGTCCCGCAAGCACAGGCAGCCTACGTGAAAGTCGGCCAACCCGCCCGCATCGCATCCAGCGATGGGCTGGTGCAGGTGGCCGGAAAGGTCACGGTTGTCAGCCCGGCCGTCGACCCGCAGGCTACGACGGTCGAGGTCTGGGCACAGGCCGCGAATACCGGCGAAAAACTCCGTCCCGGCGGGACGGTTCACGTGACGATCACGGCCGATACCATTCGGAACGCCATCGTGGTTCCTCCGGCTGCTCTCCTTCAGTCCTCCGAAGGAGGCACGGCGGTCATCGTCGTTGGCGCCGACATGATTGCTCATGAACACAAGGTGCAGGTGGGCGTCCGCACGGCCGACAAGGCGCAAATCCTCGAGGGCGTTGAGCCGGGCGCGAAAATCGTCGTCGCCGGAGGCTTGGGGTTGGAGGATGGCGCCAGGGTGCGACTCCAGGAAGCGGCCGACAACAATGAGAAGAAGGACGACGATAAAGAAAAGAAATGAGTGATCAGCCCAGCGTAATGGATCGTGCCGGGGCGGAGAACGTGCCCGAACATTGGACCGCCCGCCACGGCAAGTCGATCATTTTCGTAATTCTGACGCTGGTTGCTGCCGGCATCTATCTTGCCTTCAGTATTCCCGTGGCGGTGTTTCCTGCGACAGATTTTCCACGAATCGTCATCGGCGCCGATAACGGAGTAGTGCCTATCGATCAAATGCTGGTCACCGTAACGCGACCCCTCGAGGAGGCTGTGAACGGCGTGCAGGGGATCGAACTGGTGAAGTCGATCACCAGCCGGGGCTCGGCGGAGATCGACCTGTACTTCAGCTGGACGGTCGACATGTTCCAGACGCTGGAGCGCGTAAACGCGGCGCTCGCCAGAGCGCAGCCCAGCCTTCCTCCGGGCATCAAGATCGTGGCCCAGAGGCTGACCTTCGCAGTCTTCCCGATCATCGGATATAGCCTGACGTCGGACACGATCCCGCAGACACGGCTGTGGGAACTCGCCCGATACGAGATAAAACCGCGGCTGAACCGGCTGAACGGCGTGTCGACAGTGATCGTGCAAGGCGGGCAGGTGCCCGAATTCGAGATTCGGCTCGATCCGCCCAAGCTGCTGCAGACGGCGGTCACTGTGCCCGCGCTACTGGAAGCTGTGCGTCGCAGTAACTTGATTGATTCGCCCGGCCTGATCGAAAACAATCACGCGCTTGTGCTGGGGCTGGTCAGCGGCCAGGCGAAAACCCCCGAAGAAATCTCTCGCATCGTGGTGAAGACCACGCCTGCCAACCTGCCGGTCCGTATCGGAGACGTTGCGATGGTCGTGCACTCGGTCGAGCCGATCTATACCATCGTTTCCGCGAATGGAAAACGAGCGGTCCTGCTCAACATCAATCGCCAACCTGACGGCAACACGGTCCAGGTGGCGGACGAAGTTCACGCCGAGATTGGCGACATTCAGAAGTCGCTGCCGCCCGGCATCGAATTGCAGCCTTTCTACGACCAATCTCTGATCGTCAACGATTCCATCAAGAGCGTGAGGGACGCCATTCTGATTGGACTCATCCTCGCCTCGGTCATCCTGGTCCTTTTTCTGAGGGACTGGGGAACGTCGCTGGTCGCGGGCCTGGTGATTCCGGCGACGGTTGCCGTCACCTTCATAGCGCTGCGGGCAGTGGGCCAAAGCTTCAACCTGATGACCCTCGGCGGTCTTGCGGCCGCGGTTGGACTCGTCATCGACGACGCTATCGTCGTGGTGGAAAACATCGTGATGCATCGCGACGCGGGTCAGAGCAGGGCCGAAGCCATCCGCAGCGCGATCCGCGAAATCAGCAAGCCATTGGTGGGGTCCACCATCACTCCAATCGTGGTCTTTCTTCCGTTGATCTCGATCACCGGCGTGACCGGCGTTTTCTTCCGCGCGCTTGCGATTACAGTTGGCATGGCGCTGCTCACGTCGCTCGCGCTGGCGTTGACGTGGACACCCACCCTGAGCCATTATCTGATCCGCCGGCGCCGCAGTTCTGCGGCAGAACCGATCGATCATGAGCACGCGGAGAGATCCGGCTTTCTGGGAGGGCTCATCCGCGCGTACGAACGGATCCTGCGCAGCGCGCTTGCGCATCCCGTCATATTGACGCTCCTGGTTCTCGGGCTAATCACCGGTTCTTACTTCTGCTTTCGGGCCCTGGGCACGGACCTCCTGCCGGAAATGGACGAAGGCGGATTCATTCTCGACTATTTGATGCCGGCGGGCTCGTCACTCGCTGAAACGGACAAGGTGCTGACCCAGGTGGAGGCCATCCTGAAAAACACGCCTGAAGTGGAAAACACTTCGCGCAGGACGGGGCTTCAGCTCGGATTGGCGCAGGTCACCGAAGCGAACCGCGGCGATTTCACGGTGAAGTTGAAAAGGGAGCGAAAGCGGGGCGTCGATGAGGTGATCTCAGAGGTGCGGGCGAAGATCAACAAGCAATTGCCGATGCTCGACGTCGAATTCCCGCAGTTGCTTTCCGATATGATCGGGGATTTGACAAGCTCGCCTGAACCGATCGAGATCAAGCTGTTTTCGCAGAACATGGATCTGCTTCGCGAATGGGCGCCCAAGCTGGCGGACGAAATCAAGAAAACCAAGGGCATCGTCGATGTTCTGAACGGAATCGACAACACGATCAGCGGACCGGCCATGACCTTCAAGGTCGATCCGATTTCCGCCGCACGCGCGGGGTTTTCGCCGGAAGAAGTCGAGTTGGACACGAGCGCTATTATCCAAGGCGAGCCGGCCCCGACGCCCGTCGTCCTGAATGACCGTCCTTACACGATCCGCGTCCGTTACCCGGCGGAGGCCCGAAGCTCGGTCGATAAGATCCGGAACACCCTGCTGGTCAGTTCGAGTGGGAAGACCGCAACACTGGGGTCGCTGGCGGAGGTCATTGAGCTTCCCGGCCAGACGGAGATCCGGCGCGAAAACCTGCAGCGCGACGTCGCCGTGACAGCGCGCCTTGAAGACTTGAGCCTCGGCGAAGGCATTGATGCGGTGAAGCAAGCCGTAGCCAGACTGAACCTTCCACCCGCGATTCGAGTTGAGTACGGCGGCGCGTATAAGGAACAACAGCGATCGTTCCGAGACCTGGTCACTGTCCTCGTGCTCGCCATTCTCCTGGTCTTCATAGTCCTGTTGTTTGAATTCGGGGATTTCGGGGCGCCAGTGGCCATCCTGGCTTCGGCGTTGCTTTCAACATCGGGGGTGTTTTTGGCGCTGCTGATCACGGGCGTCACGTTCAATATTTCATCGTTTATGGGCCTGATCATGGTCATCGGCATTGTGGCGAAGAACGGCATCCTGCTGCTCGATGCGGATCAAAGATACCGGGCGCTCGGCTCGTCGCCGTTCGATGCTATGATCCAGGCGGGCGAACGGCGCTTACGGCCGATTCTCATGACCGCGCTTGCCACCGTCGCCGGCATGATCCCGCTGGCGCTGTGCTGCAACCGTTGGCCATTGCGGTCATCGGTGGAGTTCTGGCATCCATGGTGCTGTCACTGATCGTGACGCCGGCGGTGCATTACTTTATTTCGAGCGGGTAGGCCAATTCACTCCGTAGACTTGAAGGTCCCCTTCTTCTTGGCTATCTCGCGGAGTGTGGGGTAAAACTGCACGAACGTACTATCCACTGCGCCTTTCTGGCCGTGGCAGGAATAGCAGCCTTCCGAAGTGGGAATTAGTTTTGCCTCGTTGGACGAGCCCTGAAATCCGAAAAAGGCCCACCCGCCCGGAAAACGAGCTGTATCCTTCACGTTCGCTTCGATCGCAGCCAACTCGGTCTGTACCCGGCCGCCGGTGTTGATCGAGAGTTTACTCTCCGATCTGCGAATCTCCAAAATCAAGACGGTTTTGTCCGGCCACGTCCCGTTTTTTAGAAACGCCTTGTACGCGGAGGGATTCACGAAAACATTATCAAACCGGGGATTGCCCGCGGCGTCGGTCTGCCCGGCCGGACCATAAGTCATACCGAGGCCAGAACTGAGAAAAATCCATTCCCGGTAATCCTTGGGCATAACCAGTGAACCGTCCTTCGTATACTGCGGATCCTGGCCGAACAGGGCCGCGGTCCCTGCAAGTGAAAGGGCGAGGATGAAAGTTCGTTTCACAAGCTCATCCTATTCTTAACGTAATGCTAACAAAGCGCTCACCTGCGTTGTGCGGCGCAACGGGTGCGTGCGCCGCGATCAATTCCGCAATAACCAGTAGACGGGATGGGCCCGCAAAGGTCACGGGTACTGACCTGGCTGATCACCGCCCTGAGCACACAAAAATCGGCCAGCGGGAATATCCCCGTCAGGAGTTAGCATAAAGTTATAGGTGCCATGATCATTCGAAGACCGCCCGATCTCCGCTACTCCGATGTCACGCCAAAGCAGGTGTACCTGAACCGCCGCCGGTTTCTGAAAGCGGGCTCCGCCGCCCTTGGAGCGCTGGCGGTCCCGTTCACGGCGCTATCCGCGGCCAAGCTCAACGGGGTCATCAAGGGCCCGTTCAGCACGGACGAAAAGCAGACGCCTCGAGACTGGGCCACGGGCTACAACAATTTCTATGAGTTCGGCACGGCCAAGGAGCAGCCGGCCCAGCTTTCGAAAAATTTCCGCACCTCGCCCTGGACGGTTACGATTGAGGGCGCCGTCGTTAAGCCCAAGGCGTTAGATCTCGACGCTGTGATGAAGTTAGCGCCGCTCGATACCGCCACCGCTGTGTCGAAGGGTGGTCGATGGTAGTGCCGTGGATCGGTTTTCCGCTGAATGCGTTGCTCAAGCAAGTAGAGCCGACTGCAAAGGCGAAATATGTCGCCTTCCAGAGCCTATACGACCCGAAGCAGATGCCACAGGGCCGGTGGGCGGGCATCGATTTTCCCTACGTCGAAGGGCTTCGGATGGACGAAGCGCTCCATCCGCTCACTTTGCTCTGCGTCGGTCTCTACGGAGAGACGCTGCCGAACCAGAATGGCGCGCCTTTGCGTCTCGTGGTGCCGTGGAAGTATGGATTCAAGAGCATTAAGTCGATCGTCAAGATCAAGCTGGTGGAAAGACAGCCGCCCACGACTTGGAATCTTGCAACGCCCAGCGAGTATGGCTTTTACTCAAACGTTAATCCCGAAGTAGACCATCCGCGCTGGAGCCAGGGCACCGAGCGGCGGCTCGGGGAGTTTTTCAAGCGGAAGACAGTCAAGTTCAACGGCTACGGAGATCAGGTCGCGAGTCTCTACGCAGGGATGGATCTTCGCAAGAACTACTGACCCGCATGCGCAAGCTCCTTTTGAGCAAGTGGACGAAGGTCCTGCTCTTCGTTTTGTGCCTGATTCCGGTGCTGAGCCTGGGATGGCGCGCCTATCAGCAGAACCTGGGCGCGAATCCGATCGAGTACATCACGCACGCGACCGGCGACTGGACAATCCGGTTCCTGCTCATCACCCTGTCCGTGACGCCGATCCGAATGCTGCTGAATCAGCCTCAGCTCGCCAGGTTCCGGCGGATGCTGGGTCTGTTCGCGTTCTTCTATGGATTCCTCCACCTGATGACTTTCGTGGGGCTCGACAAGTTCTTCGACGTGGCCGAAATGTGGAAAGATGTCCTCAAGCGGCCGTTCATCACCGCCGGATTCACTGGTTTCATGCTGATCGTTCCCCTGGCGATCACTTCCACATCCGGATGGGTCCGGCGCCTGGGATACAGGCGCTGGCAGTTGCTGCATCGTCTGATTTACTTCAGCGCGCTGGCCGGTGTCATTCACTACTATTGGCTGGTCAAGTCGGACGTGCGACTGCCGTTGATGTACGGCGGGATTCTCGCGGTGCTGCTCCTGTATCGGATGGCAGCGTGGCTCCGGAAAGGTCTGATCGCTAAAGCGCGTCCGGCGTTGATTCCACGATAAGGGTGGTTCCACTCCGCTGGACCGCGACCTGATCCACGCGTCGGATCTCCTGTTCTCTTTTGTCGGGAGCTACTGAAGGAGGCTGGACGGCGGACTCCTACAGCGCTTCCCTGTAGGAGTTATTGGCTGCGCGAAGCAGCGATTAAGCGAAGTCCACCGCTAAGCGTGGAGGCTGCGCTACTGCGACGGCAGATACACCACCCGATCCCGGCCTTGATGTTTGGCCATGTAAAGCGCGTTATCGGCGATGCGGATCAGCGATTCCGAGGTCCCTTCGGTACCCGGCCGCCAACAGGTGGCGCCGTAACTGCACGTGATGACGCGGTGCTCGTCGTTGATATACATCGGCTCGTTGGCGAGAGCCGCCCGCATCCGCTCGGCCTGCCCTGACGTGCAGTTATCATCACAACCTGCCAGGATGATGAGGAACTCCTCGCCGCCGTAGCGCCCAATGGCATCGTAGGGCCGGATCGTAGTCTGCATGCGACGGGCAAATTCGCGCAATACCGCGTCGCCGGCGAAGTGTCCATAGGTGTCATTTACCAGCTTGAAGTGATCGAGATCGGCCAGCACCACGCCCACCGGGCGGTTTTCGCGCCCGCCACGCACCAGCTCGCGGTGCAGCGTATCCAAAATATATGACCGGTTCCAGATACGGGTGAGAAAGTCCTTGGTCGCCTGCTCTCGAAGCTCCTCGCGCGCCGTTACGAGTTCGCGTTGCAGCTCAACGATGCGCGTTCCTGCCCGCAGTCTCACTTTTAGTTCATGTTGGTCAAACGGCTTGGTCACGTAGTCGTCGGCGCCGGACTCCATGCCTTCGATCAGGTCTTCCTTCATGCTCTTCGAGGTCAGCAGCAGGATGTAAGTGTAGCTCGCTTGATCCCTGGAATGTTCGCGCATGCGCCGGCACACTTCCGGGCCGGTCATGCCAGGCATCACCCAATCCAGAATCGCCAGCTTTGGCGCGTCCGGAGCTTGAAGGCGGCTCCAGGCTTCGTTGCCGTCGCAAGCCATGACAACTTCGTATCCCCACTTACGTAATGTGGCGTCAAGCAGGTGCCGCGAGACAATGCTGTCATCGGCGATCAGAATACGCATGCTACGGTTCCCTGTGCGCGGACATGATTCTTCTATGCTATACGGCGCGGGCCCCGTTTTCACGTATCAAGTGATTCCATAAAAAACCTGATTCCAAAGGACCTAATTCCGCCTTTATTGGTAACCTGAACTTGAATGTCCGCCCCAACGTCAGTGCTGGTCCTACGGCACGAACCCTTCGAGCATCTCGGCCATTTTGCCTCCACCCTGGACGAGCGCCGTGTACATTATGTTTACCACGATCTGGCCGAGGCTCTCGCTTTTGACGGCTACAAGAGCGTCATCATTATGGGCGGCCCCATGTCGGCCAATGACGCTGTTCCCGGCCTGGCCGCCGAGCTTGCGCTGCTCGAACAGGCCCTTTCTCGCAACGTTCCGCTGCTGGGAATCTGTCTGGGCTCGCAATTGATCGCCAAAGCGCTCGGCGCCCGGGTTTACCGCAATCGCGAAAGCGAAATCGGGTGGGCTCCCGTTTATTTCACGGAAGCGGCCCGCGCAGATCCGTTGTTTGCGGGAATGCAATCGCCCAGCACGTTCCTCCATTGGCACGCCGATACGTTCGACCTGCCCTCCGGCGCCGAGTGGCTCGCGTATTCCGCAAAAT
>QHXU01000025.1:17647-21536 GCA_003223065.1 Acidobacteriota bacterium
AAATGCCGGCATCAGGTTTACCGCTACGGAAGACGCGTTTATGGAATTCAGTTTCATCCCGAAATCACGGCTGAGATGATCGTCGACTGGTGCGCGCAACCCGTGAACTGCGGCGATGTAGCCACGCTCAATGCCCCGATCGATCCGGGGGCGGCGGATTCGGGCCCGCTGGCAAGGCAGATTCTCGAGCGGTGGCTTTCATTATTCTGACTGGTCTCGTGGACCTGAACATCCGCCCTGCTCATTTTTCAGATAAGCTGGTATTTTTTCATGATTTACTCCCGTTCTTCCGAATACGCCATCCGCGCTTTTGTCCAAATGGCCTCGCTCCCGCCCGGCGAGTATGTGATGGTGAAACACATCGCGGCCGAGGCG
This sequence comes from Acidobacteriota bacterium, assembly GCA_003223065.1. Lineage (GTDB taxonomy): Bacteria > Acidobacteriota > Terriglobia > Bryobacterales > Bryobacteraceae > Palsa-187. The sequence continues at coordinate 18,023 of QHXU01000025.1, forward strand.
GACATTCCTTCGCACTTCCTGGCGAAGATCCTGCAGGATCTGGCGCGTGACGGTTTTCTGAGATCGAGCAAGGGACCCCGCGGCGGATTCCGGCTGCGTCAGCCCCCGGAAGAAATCTCGATGCTCGCGATTGTCGAGGCGATAGACGGCGCCGGCCGCTACGATCGCTGCCTGGGCGGCATGGCCGAATGCACCGATCGCACGCCATGCGGCATGCACGACTCCTGGAAGGCGTTGCGGTCGCGTATCATAGAGTACTTGGAGAGAACTTCTATCGCCGATCTCGCGAATTCACTGGGAGAGAAGCGCCGTCTGCTCGCCCGGACGCGCCGGCGCGGCAACAGAAAGTAGCCATCCGGCCCATCCAACCGGTTCATCGAAGGAGAGTGTTATGCAGAATTCCGTCCTCGTACCCATGGTGGTCGAGCAAACCTCGCGCGGGGAACGCGCTTTCGACATCTATTCCCGCCTGCTGAAAGAAAACATCATATTTCTGGGAACGCCCATAGACGACAATGTGGCCAACCTGGTGATCGCGCAGATGCTGTTCCTGGCGGCCGAGGACCCCGAGAAGGATATTTCGCTCTACATCAACTCGCCAGGCGGTTCAATCACTGCGGGCCTCGCGATCCTGGACACAATGCGGCTGGTCGAGCCGGACATCGTAACTTACTGCGTGGGGCAGGCGGCCTCGATGGCGGCGGTTCTGCTCGCCTGCGGCACCAAGGGCAAGCGATATAGTCTTCCGCACTCGCGGATCCTGATTCACCAGCCTTCGATGAGCGGTCTCGCCGGCCAGGCCACGGATATCGATATCTATGCCAGAGAGATCCTGCGGATGCGCGAAACGCTGAACGACATTCTGGCGGACGCTACCGGGCAGACGGTCGAGCGCATCGCGCGCGACGTTGATCGCGATTACATCCTGGAGCCTCCGCAGGCGCTCGAGTACGGCTTGGTGGATCGTATTATCGAGCAGCGAATGTTGCAGCCGGTTACGAAGTAGTAGTCAGGCGGGCTCGAACCGTTCAAGGGGAAACGAACGCCGCACTACATCGCGCGCTTCGGCCAGCCCGCGCAACACGCCCGAACCGATTGCCTGAATCAGCACGTTCCCGATTGCCGTCGCCTCCGTCGGCCCGGCCAGGACCGTGCGGCCGGTGGTATCGGCCACGAGCTGATTGAGCAGCCGGTTCTGGGAGCCTCCGCCGACAATATGAATCACCCGGATTGTACGCCCGGTGAGCGACTCCAGAGTCTTCACCACCTGGCAATATCGTTCGGCCAGGCTCTCCAGAATCACACGCGTCATCTGCCCCGGATCTTTCGGCACCGGCTGCCCCGTCCGGCGGCAGTGCTCTGTGATTCGTTGCGGCATGCGGCCCGGCTCGAGGAATTCGTCCGGATCGACGATCGCCGAGCGCGGCTGCGCCTGAGCGGCACGCGCCAGCAAGTCGTCATAAGTGAGTTTGTGTTCACCCAGCGCCCATTCGCGCCGGCATTCCTCGAGCAGCCAAAGCCCTGCGATATTGCGCAAAAACCGGATCTTTCCGCCCGCCCCGGCCTCGTTCGTGAAGTTTGACGCGAGCACACGCGCGTTAATGAGCGGCTGATCGAGCTCGACTCCCACCAGTGACCACGTGCCGGAACTGATGTAGCACCAGTCTTCACCTTGCGCCGGGACCGCTGCTACAGCCGATGCAGTGTCGTGGCCGCCCGTTGCATAGACTGGCACAGGTCCCAGCCCGCTCGACTCCGCGATTTCGGGGAGCAGCGAGCCAAGCCGCGTCCCCGGATCCACGATCTGCGGCAGAATCGAGGCATCGAGGCTTAGCCTGTCCAGCAACTCCCGCGCGAAGTGGCGCCGCCGCGGATCGTAGAACTGCGAAGTACTGGCGATGGTTCGCTCCGCGCGTTCGACTCCCGTAAGCCAGTAATTGAACAGGTCCGGCAGAAACAACAGACGATGCGCGACGCTGAGCGCGGGCGCTTGGGCCAGCTTCATCGCGTGCCACTGATACAGCGTGTTGAACTGCATGAATTGGATGCCAGTGGCCTCGAAGATCTCCTCTTTCGGGACCGCGGCGAAGGTGCGTTCGAGGATGCCGTTCGTGCGCGCGTCGCGGTAGTGACGGGGATTGTCCACCAGCGCTCCATCCGCGCCTAGCAGCCCGAAATCCACGCCCCAGGTATCGACGCCCACCGCGTCGATGTTCAGTTTGCGCTCCCGTCCGGCGATCGCCAGCCCTCGGCGGATCTCGCAAAACAGCCCGAGTGTGTTCCAGTAAAGCCCTGTCGAAAGCTGGACGGGCGTATTAGGGAAGCGATGCAGTTCCTCGATCCCGAGACGCCCGTCCTCGAAAGAACCCAGCATCGCGCGGCCGCTGCCGGCGCCCAGATCGAAAGCCAGCGCCTTCATGCCAATTCGATGATCGCTTTGCCGACGCCGTCGGTGTAATGCGTCAGCATCTCGAACGCCTTGGGCGTATCCTCGAGCGGCAATGAGTGCGTGATGAGCGCCGTCGGAATTCGTCCGGCCGCCATCAGGCTTAGCGCCTCCCGCGCCCGGTGGTTCGACCGTTTCAGCGTCTGCAGGCGCAGTTCCTTGGCCATCGCAGTGTGGATGTCGATTTTGGGGTAAAGCTCGCTCAGGATGCCGATCAGCATTACCGTGCCGCCAGGCCGCGCGATCCGGATCGCGCCATTCACCGTCTCGGCCGAGCCAGCCGCCTCCAGAACTTTGTCGACACCGCGGCCGCGCGTGGCGTCCATCACCGTTTCAATCAGCGATTGCGAAGTGGTGTCGATCGCGACATCGGCGCCCATCCGCAGCGCCAGCTTCAACCGGTAGCCCAGCCGGTCCGCAATGAAGACGCGGCTTGCGCCCGCCGCGCGTGCCACAGCCGCGCAAAGCATCCCGATCGGTCCCGATCCGGTCACCGCCACCGTATCGCCGGCGTGGATGTCCACCAGTTCGAGCATATGCATCATCACGGCCACCGGCTCAGCCAAAGTCGCAGTCGCGTAGCTGAACTCTTTGGGGAAATGGGTCGCGTTTGCGGCCGGCAACGTCACGTATTCGCGGAACATTCCGGGCGCCTGCGGCCCGCCCAGAAACACACAATGGATGCAGTTATTGTGTTGGCCTCTGAGACAGTGTTCGCAGCAGCCGCAGGTCAGGCTGGGTTCGATTACTACGCGATCGCCAGGCGCGTACGTCTCTACACCTTTGCCGACGGCCACGACCTCGCCCGCCGGTTCGTGCCCGAGCACCTGCGGATACTTCGCCGGGAACTCACCCACGCGCCCGTCCAGGTACCAGTGCAGATCACTCCCGCAAACGCCGACGGCTCGAATCCGGACGGTGATTTGGCCGTGTTCCGGATCGGGCGGCTGCGGCATTTCGCATTCTTCAAGGGTGCGCCGGGCGACTAACTGGATGGATCGCATAAGGGCAAGCTAAAAAGCGCACGGCGCGGGGGCGCGTTCCGGATTCTCAAAAGATGCCCGCGCC
>QHXU01000026.1:0-810 GCA_003223065.1 Acidobacteriota bacterium
TAATGCCGAGATTGTCCGAAGCCATCGCCAGGTACTCGACGCGCGCCGGGTCGATGCCCATGATGCGGCAGCACGTGGCGTCGACCGCCGGCAGATCCCCGCCCATCACCAGCACTCCGCAATTCTTGGGAGTTCCTTGAATCGGTCCGTTGCCTTCCATGCCGACGATCCCGTCAACGATGGCGAAACTGCGCCGGAAGATCCGGTTCAGCTCGACGATCGAGCGTGGGATGCCCACGTGATGCAGCTCGTTAGACCGACCCCGGTACCAGCCCGAAGAAATTCTTCATCGAGAGCGTCGCGCCGGCCCAATGGTGCGTCTTCATCTTGGCCAGAGATACGATCAGGTCGGCGCGCAGGGCTGTGTTGGGCAGATAGATTTCCCCGCGATCCGCGAAGCCTTGAACCGGACTGACATCGTCGCGGTTAAGGTCGGCAAAGAGCGAATCGAACTTGGGGATTTGTGAGCGATAGCGCGCCATCTCCGCCAGCGCGTACGTGTCGCGCCGGTGGCCGGGACCCTCGCCGATTCGCACCTCGGCCGCACCGAGCGTCTGGAACACTTCAAGCGCTGCGGCCACCACCGCTACGTCGGTATTGATGCAAGTCGCGGCGTCGAACTCTACCAGGTTCGGCTTCAACAGCACTCGCTTCCCTTGCACATCGAGGCCGCACTCCCGGATGCCGTCGAGCATCCGCTTCACCAGATCATCGGAATAGGATGCAGCCTTGACGACCGCCACCTGCGAGCGGCCCGTGCGCGGGCGCGTCTTCTGTGCCTGCCAGCCGGCGTAGCCTGCCAGCAGGCTT
>QHXU01000026.1:884-13870 GCA_003223065.1 Acidobacteriota bacterium
TCGCCGAAGCGTACCCGTGCGTACGGCGAGGTCGCATTCTCCCACGCTGGTCAGATCGGCAGTGTTCGAGCCCAGCTTTAGCCCGTCCCGGCGTGGCACAATAGCCCTCTATGCTGTGGAAAACATTGGCCGCCCTTGCTCTCTCCGTTTCCCTATCGGCTCAGGACGAAATGGCTCGCGCGCGCAAGATCAGCGCGGAATCCATCGGCATCGACAGCCACATCGACACGATCCAACGCGTGCTGATCGGCGGCGCCGATCTCAGCCGGCGCCTTCCCTACGGTCACGTCGATTTCCCTCGTCTGCACGAGGGCGGCATGAAAGCGCCGTTCTTCGCGCTGTGGTGCCCGGTCTACTATAAGGGCGCCGAGGCGGTACGCCGCACGCTGCAGCTCCGCGACGCCATGCAAAACGTGCTCGATGCTCACAAGGACCAGATCGAACTCGCCACATCGGCCGCCGATATCGAGCGGATCGTGAAATCCGGCAGGATCGCGGCGTTCCTCACTATCGAAGGCGGCCACCAGATCGACGATGACCTTGCGGTGCTGCGCATGTACTATCGCATGGGCATCCGCTCGATGACGCTCAGCCATTTTCGCAACAATAACTGGGCGGATTCTTCCACCGACACCCCCAGGCACAACGGCCTGACGGACTTCGGAAAGAATGTCGTGCGGGAAATGAACCGCCTCGGTATGCTGGTGGACGTTTCTCACGTCTCCGACAAAACGTTCTACGACGCGATCGCCGTCAGCACGAAGCCGGTGATCCTTTCTCACTCGTCCTGCCGCGCGCTTTCGGACGTGCCGCGCAATGTGACCGACGATATGCTTCGCGCGCTCGCCAAGAACGGCGGCGTCATCGGGATCAACTTCGGCGAAGGCTTTATCAGCCAGAAAGATGCGCAAGCGCTGCGCGCCGCCGTCGCCGGGGCGTCGAAGGCTCCGGATCTGACCGGCAAGGCGTTGGATGACTACGCCGCCCGCGAGTATCACGAGGAACTCGGCATATCCCGCAAAGCGTTCGCCACCATCGACGACGTGGTCTCACACATCGATCATGCGGTGAAAATCGCGGGAATCGATCATGTCGGCGTCGGCAGCGACTTCGACGGGATCACGGCTCCGCCGCAGGGACTCGAAGACGTTTCCAAGATGACCTCACTGGTTGCGGCGCTCCTCCGGCACGGCTATTCGGAAACCGATCTCAAGAAAATCCTGGGCGGCAACTATTTGCGCGTAATCCGCCGGCAATTGAAATCCACTCTTAGCCGCAGTACCAGTACGCCCCTTAGGCCAGTACCGGGTCACAGGCCCTATTTACTCGCTAGGGCATTCCGTTTAGAGTTGGTAGGGAAAGTTATTGAGGAACTCGATCGTGAATCAGCTACTCATCCAATACTCCTATCTGCAAGTGCTGGATTTCCTGACCACCGTGGCGTTCCTGCTGCACGGCGTCGAGGAGGCGAACCCTCTTGTTCGCGTCGCGCTCCGCTACTCTTCTGCGCACCCGTTCACGGGCTTGCTGGTTGTGAAGGCGCTCGCGATCGGGATGGGTTTGTATTGCTGGCACCGCGGCCGCGGAAAGCTCCTCATTCGAATCAACATCCTCTTTGCTACCGTCGTGGCCTGGAATCTGGCGGCGCTCATCGTGGCATCGGTTAAACTCGCCGGCTGAAAGCGCAGCACCACCAAATCCGGGTCCACACGTCCAACCAGGAGTCTAACTGCTAACATTGCCTTCGAGGAGGCCTCATGGCCCGCATTGCAGCAGTGCTCTTGATCTCGCTTACCGCAGCCGCAGGCGACTGGCCGCAATGGCGGGGCCCGAATCGGGACGGCATTTCGAGTGAAACCGGCCTGCTTACCTCCTGGCCTGCGGGCGGTCCGCGGGTGGTCTGGAAGACCACCGGCCTAGGGGAGGGGTATTCATCGTTTTCCGTTGTCAAAGGCCGTCTCTATACGCAAGGGCAGCGTGGCGACCAAGAATACGTGTATGCCTTCGATATAAAAACCGGCACGAAGTTGTGGGAAGTGCCCACCGGCCGCCCTTATCGCGAACAGCGCGGCAACGGCCCGCGCGGAACTCCCACCATCGATGGCGACCGCCTCTATGCGATGGCGGCTGACGGCAAGCTGGTGTGTCTCGAAGTGGCCACGGGCGAGGTGCTCTGGTCGCAGAATGTGGTCCAGAAATATGGAGCCTCCGTGATCCACTGGGGCATGAGTGAATCGCCTCTGGTCGACGGAAACCGGCTTATCGTCATGCCCGGGGGCCCCGGCGCTTCGGTCGTATCGCTCAACAAGCTCAACGGCGAACTGCAATGGAAGACCGGCAGCGATAGCGCCGGATATTCGTCCGCGATCGTTGCTGACGTGGAGGGCGTGCGCCAGATCCTGGCCTTGAGCGGCCAGTCCGCCATCGGGATTCTCGAACAAAACGGCGAACTGCTATGGCGGTACACCAAGGTTTCCAATGGTACCGCCAATATCGCCACGCCCATTTATTACGACGGCCACGTCTTCGTCTCCTCCAATTACGGTACTGGTTGTGCGCTGCTAAAGCTCGGTCCAAGAACAATGTCTGAGGTTTATTTCAACCGTGACATGATGAATCATTACTCCACTTCCGTGCTCGTAGACGGGACTCTTTACGGCTACTCGAACAACATCCTGACGGCCATGGATTTCAAGACCGGCAAGGTGCTCTGGAGAAATCGCAGCGTCGGCAAAGGCTCGGCGATTTATGCCGACAAGCACCTCTACGTGCTGGGCGAGGACGGAGTGCTGGGCCTGGTGGAAGCGTCGCCGTCGGCCTATAAGGAAGTGTCTCGTTTTGAGATCCGCAAGGGCGATTACCCGACCTGGACGCCCCTGGTTATCTCGGACGCTAAGATGTACTTGCGCGATCAGGACAATCTGACTTGTTTCGACATCAAGGCGAACAAATGAGCCTCCCCTATCGGCCAGCTGTCGCCAAAGGATACTTCAGCGTATCGAGCAACCATTTCCGATTCGCCCGCACATCCTCCGTCAGCCGCCTGCACAACTCCTCGCGCTGCTCAAATAGCCGGTAGCCCTCGCGCCGCCGCAGGTACCCGCGAGCTTTGGGTTCGCGCTGGTACAGTTCCTCGACGCCCGCTTCAGCCGCGCGCCGTTCGTATTGTCGGCGATTGTCGAGCAGCGCCTTCACAAGGAACGGCATCACCGTCGAATAATCCGCTTGCATGCTTTCGGTCCCTTGCTGGTACGTTTCCTTGTCGACTTTGCCCCAAGTCACCGCCTCAGCGGGGGGGCAGGATGACAACGATCCGTCCGTCCCCGGCGACGTCACGATCTGGACATCGAAGTTGTATCCGCGGACATTCGGAATCCCGAGCACCTGACCGAGCGCCGGTTCCGGCTGAAGATTATAGTTCTTCGGCGCGCCGCCCCCGAGAATCAGCGTGGCCAGCGCATTCGGTGGATGGTCGAACAGCCCCCAACGATGATACGCGCATGCTTCATACACTTCCGCATGCAGATCGAGATCGAATTTGTAGGAATCCACCAGCCCTGCCTGGCGCATCGCCCACAGCTTCATCGAATTGAGAAACACGCTGCCGTCGCCGGGCGCGCCGACCAGAATCGGGATGGCCAGCTTATGACAGGTGGAAAGTAGTCCCGGAGCCACGCCCCCCGCGCCCTCCTCCTGGGCGTAAAACGCGCCCAGCCGGTAGCGCAACTCCGTTCCGGTCATCGATCGCTGAAACTCGGGCCGCGCGAGCACCGCCGTGATAAACCGGTCCTGATCAAGCAACACATCCTCGTCAAACGCCATGTCGGTGACGCGAATGGTGCCTTCTTCACGCAGCGCCCCGTCGTCGCCCCAGATCGGAACTTCGTAGATCGGCCCGTCCCGGTGCGCGCGCAGGCTGCGATGCCCGTCGTGATAGCAGACGGCGTCTGTTGTGCTCAGGTACGCCACCCAGCCGGTCTCGAGCAGCGGAATCAGCCACGCCTGATGCTGGCCCGAAACCGTTACGGGACCTGAGACGGCCACAGTAAGCGGGCACTCCATGCCGATCGCCTGATCCAGGATGGTGTAGATCCGCCGCAGGAACGCGCCACCGAACGCCGGGAAACAGTGCGTGATCAGATCATGAAGCGTGTCGCACTCGTCGACGCGCTTCACTTCCACGCGCCGGCGTGTGTGTGGGTCATGCATAACTCTTGATGTTACTCGAACTGGCGGCGGAAACCCTCGAACTGCTGCTTCAACTGCTCCATTTCGCGCTCGAGCGCCGTCACCCGCTCTTCGAGCCCGGAGCGCGCCGTCAATTGCGGCGCGGCTTCCGGCTCGTTTGCTGGCTCGGCGGACCCGCCAAACAGGTGCATCCAGCGTCCTCGCGAGGCGCGGGCCACAAGCGGCTCGGGTTCCGTCCGTTCGAGCATCTCCAGGCACCGTTCGACCTCCTCCAGGTCGGTGAAGTCGTGCATGCGCTCGGTTCGCCCGCGCAGTTCGCCCACGGTTTGCGGGCCCCGCAGCATCAGGACGCAAAGCAGCGCCAGTTCACGCCGGCCGAGGTTCAACTTTTCTCCCAGTCGATGGGCGTATTTTTCGACTCGATGCCCCGCACCGCTGATTCTTAACACAAGTTGCTTGTTCCGTAACAAATCGAGCGCCTGGACGATCGTGTCCTCGTCGTAGCTTACGATCGGATCGCGGCTCGATTTTTGGTTGCAGGCGTTCTGTAACGAATTCAGCGTCAGGGGGTAATACTCAGGGGTGGTGATATCTTTCTCGAGTAGAGCGCCGAGAACGCGCACTTCCACGGGATGCAGAATATCCACTACCGCCAACATAACCGAAACGACGTTTCAGAGTCTATGGGTCAAAGGAGCATACGTCCATGAGAGCAAGTCTCGTCATCTTCGCCATGTCGCTGGCGGCAATGCCTGCCGCCGCGCAAAGGGGCCGGCTCGGCACGGAGCGGCAGTTGAGTTGCGATGACCGCGGTTTCAACCAGAACCGGTTGGTCACGCATTGCGAAATGCGTGAGCAGACCGTGGGCTTCGCCGGCCGCCTCTCGATTGACGCCGGTACGAACGGCGGCGTCACCGTAAAGGGAGCAGACAGGGCCGACGTCCTGGTGCGCGCCAAGGTGGAGGCCGCCGCGGAAGACCTGCCCGCCGCGAAGGCGCTCGCTTCGCAAATCACGCTCAATGTCTCGGCGGGGCAGATTGCCGCTGTCGGACCCGAGCAGGACAAACGCCAGAGCTGGTCCGTGAGCTACGAAATCTTTGTTCCGCGGCAGGCCGACCTCGGGGTGAAGGCCCACAACGGCGGCATCGCCATCGCGGAGATTCGCGGGCGTATCGAGTTCGAAACCATGAATGGCGGCGTGAGCCTGAAACGTCTTGCGGGAGATGTCGAGGGCCATACCATGAACGGCGGCTTGAGTATCGAGCTGGCGGGCGACCGCTGGGACGGGGCCAAACTCGACGCCCGCACCATGAATGGAGGCATAAATATGACGGTGCCGGAGCGCTATTCGGCCCATCTCGAGACTTCAACCGTGAACGGGAACCTGAACATCGATTTCCCCATGACAGTGCGGGGCGAGCTCGGCCGCCGCTTGTCCACGGATCTCGGCTCGGGCGGTTCCCTGATTCACGTCGAGACAACGAACGGCGGCGTGAACCTGAAGCGCTCGGCAATTTAGGCCTCTGTGACGCCTGACTTCCGGCCGTTGTCAGGCGCCGGAAAGGGCCCCCGCGCGGCTTCCAGGCGCGCTCCCAATTCGAGCAGCAACTCCTCTTCCCACGGACGCGCGACAAGTTGCACGCCCACCGGCAACCCTTCTTCGCTCAATCCGAAGGGAACCGAGAGCGCCGGCAGCCCAAGCAGATTGAACGTCGTCGCCGTCATCATGGCCTGGAACAACCCGATCGGCTTAGTTCCGGTCTGGAACCGCCGCTCCCGATGCGGAAACGCAACGATGCTCGCTACCGGCAATAGCAGCACCGGGATATTGCGCATCTGCTCCAGCAGCCTGCGCCGCATGGCGTCGCGCGCCGCAAGCGACTCCACGACCTGCCAGCCCGAAGCCGGCGGCCGGTCGAGCGCCTTTTCCAGGTTCTCGGTATAGGTCCAATGGGCCTGGGCCTCGCGCCCGGCGATTCTCTCCTTCATTCCCCGCGCCGGCAGCTCGACGAAAAAGAAGTTCCACAGGTTCGGAGCACGCTCCAGGCCCTCCGGACGGAACGCGTCCACCGCGAACCCCAGCCCGGCCAGCGCCTTGGCCGCATCGGCTGCCGTTTTCCGGACAGCCGCCTGCACCGGCACTTCGTAAAACTGCTCCATGACGCCGATCCGAATGCCGTCGAGTATTGATTCGCACAACGGTACCGGCGCCGAAATAGGATCGCGATCGTCATACCCGGCCAGCACCTCAAACAACAGCCGCACGTCCGCAACCGACCGCGCCATGGGACCAGCAACGGCAATTCCAGTAATTGCCTCCGAGGGTCGATGGCCGATCAGCGAAACGCGCCCCGGAGTCGGCTTGAGCCCCACTATCCCGCAGAAATGCGCGGGCACGCGGATCGAGCCTCCGCTGTCGCTGCCGACGCCCCCGGGCGAGCAGCCGCTGGCGATCGCCGCTGCCTCCCCGCCGCTCGAGCCGCCGGAGGTACGTTCCAAATCCCAGGGATTATTCGTGCGCCCGGTGATGAAGTTATCGGTCTCGTAACTCATCGCAAAATCAGGCGTATTGGTCTTGCCAAGCAGGATAGCCCCGGCGCGCCGCAGGCGGGCCACCACTGCTGAATCCTCCGGCGCCGGGGCTTCCGGCGCGAAATAGCTCCCGATGCGGCTCGGCAAACCGGCGACGTCGAAGCAATCCTTCACCGTAACGGGCACGCCATGAATCGCACCGGTTTTCAGGCCCTGGTCCGCGCGGCGCGCCGAGGCCCGAACCTGGTCTGCCAGGACCATGGCGAACGCGTTCAAATACGGATTGCGTTGCTCGATTTGAGCCAGATGCGCGTCTACCAATTCGAGCGATGAAACGCTACCGGACCGCACCAGCGACACCATCTCCGACAGCGGCAACCGGTGGAGCATCAAATGCTTAGTTTACGCGAGAATGGCGCAACATTTTTCTACGCCTGTTACGTCTAATGCAAGGAAAACTCACTGCTTGGGAGGAGCCATGACGATTCGTCTGGTCGGTTCCCTGGTTGCTGCCGCTGTTTTGAGTTCCGCACAGGTGACTGCGCCGCGGCCCGGTGCTCCCGACGCCAATCCGGATAAACCGAAGGAGAAGTGCAAGGTCGAAGGCCGCGTCACCAACTTGTCGAGCGGCGAACCTCTGAAAAAAACGACCCTCCGGCTGCGCATGTCGATGTCGCCCGGGGCGGGTATTTCCAACCCGTCCGATATGGCTAACTACTCGACCACCAGCGATGCGGAGGGCAAATTTCTCTTTGAAGACGTCGAGCCAGGCCGCTACACGCTTTCCGCCGAGCGCCCCGGCTTCGTGCGCGCAAACTACGGCGCGAGATCGAACGCGATGGGCGGCACTGCCATTGCTCTCGACGCGGGCCAGCATTTGAAGGACCTGGTATTCAAGTTGACGCCCCAAGGCGTCATCGCGGGCAAGGTCACCGACGAAGATGGCGATCCGGTCAGCGGCGCTCAGGTGCAGGTGTACCGCTTCGCGTACGTCCGCGGAAAGAAGCAGCTCCAGCCGTCCGGAGCCTCGAGCGTAAGCGCCGATGGCTCCTTCATGGTGGCAAATCTCGCGCCCGGCCGTTACTATCTGAGCGCCAGCGACAGTCGCGCGATGATGGGCCCCTGGCAGCAGGAGCGGCCGGGGCGGAGGGGTCCCGAAGAAGCCTATGTGACCACGTATTACGCTAATGCGCTGGATGCCTCGTCGGCGGCGCCGGTCGACGTGGCTGCCGGCGCCGAGATCCGCGGCGTCGAGATTCGTTTGCGTAAGGCTCGCGTATTTCATATCAGCGGCAAGGTGGTCAACACGGTCGCGGGCGGACCTGCCCAGAACCTGATGCTCATGCTGCTGCCGAAGGACAATGCCGACGGCGCGATGATGTTCAGACCCATCATGAGCATGGTTCGCGACCGCGAAGGCTCGTTCTACTTCAACCACGTTCTGCCTGGCTCCTATGTGATCCAGTCGAACACGAACACCTCAGTCAACGGTGAAAGAAACGCGCTTGTGACGCGCCAGGTTGTTACTGTGAGCAACGAAAGCATTGAGGACCTTGTGCTTCCGCTCGGGCCGGGGCTCGAGATCACCGGAACAATCAAGGTTGAGGGCGTCGAAGCGCAAGTAGCCGCGCAGCAGGCCGCCCAGCAGACCGCCTCGCAGAGGGCCTCGGCTCAGGCAAGAAGGCCTTTCGTCAATCTCACAGTGTTCGAGGGCACGAATTTCAATACTCCCGGCGCACAATCAAGGGACGACGGCAGCTTTCAGTTGCGCGGTGTTTCGCCGGACAAATACCGCGTCAACGTATCCAACCTCCCGGATGGGACATACGTCAAATCGATTCTCTTCGGCGGTCAGGACGTGTCGCGAACGGGCCTAGACTTGACAGGGGGATCCGGCGGCGCGCTCGACATCCTCCTTTCGCCGAATGCCGCCGACGTGACGGGCGTCGTGCGTAATGACAAGGGAGAAACAATCCCCGGAGTCCTGGTGACGCTGTGGAGCCCGGGGCAGGCGCCTGCCGGCACGGCCGATTCCTACAGGTTCGCAAACACCGACCAGAGTGGCGGTTTCCGCCTTAGCAATCTCGCGCCGGGCGAGTACCGCATTGTCGCTTGGGAGGATATCGAGCCCGGCCTCGCCCAGGATCCGGATTTCCGCAAGCGCTTCGAAAGCCAGGCAGCGTCCGTCACGCTGCGCGACAACTCTCACGACACTGCCGACGTGAAACTGATCGCTAAAGACGCGATCGAGGCCGAAGCGGCAAAGGTGCGGTAATCGCCAACTGCTCGCGGCCCCTCGCCACCGTACCGAGCCGCGACCAGAGGCAGCGGTCCAAAATCATCACCGTGCGCGCCTTACCGATTCGGATGCCGTGTCATTCGCGACCACCAGATCCAGCCCCTCCCCGCCGGTCGCTCGGCATGCACAACGTCGCCCGGCTCTATCCGGCCACCCGCGACCATCGCGGCCAGAGGCTGCGTCAACTCGCGCAGAATGGTTCGCTTCAATTCGCGTGCTCCGTACTCCTCGCTGGTCCCCGCCTTGAGCAGGAACTGCCGGGCGCAAGCCGCCACCTCCAGCCTAAAAGCCCGCTCAGCCAGCCGCGTCTCGATGTGCCGCTTCAACAGCGCGATCTGTTGATCGACGATGGTGGCCAGCGCTTCCGTGCTCAACGGGTGATACGTGATCACGGCGTCGATGCGGTTGACAAACTCGGGCGAAAACTTCCGCCGCACCGCGCTCATGGCGATCCCTTCGAGCTTCCTCGCCCAGCCATGAGGCCGGGACGAAACCATCGCGGCATATCCGAAATCGGGGCACAGCTCCTTGCGCATCGCTTGCGCGCCCAGATTGCTTGTCAGAAAGATGAGCGAGCGCTCGAAGCTCACAGTCGTGTTATCCCCCAGACGCAGCGTCGCTTTATCCAGCATCCCGAGCAGAAGGCGCGTCATGCTGGGCGCGGCTTTCTCGATCTCATCGAAGAGTACCAGCGACAGGTTGCATCCCTCGCTCGTCACCGCGCTGAGCTTCTGCTGGGTAAGCATCGGCTGCGTCTCGCGATGCCCCAGATAACCCGGCGGCGCGCCGATCAGCTTTGCCACTTCGTGTTCCATCTGGAACTCGCCGCAGTCGATTTTCAGCACCTGTCTTTCGTTGCCGTGGAGCACGTCCGCCAGCACTTCTACTGTTCGCGTCTTGCCCGTCCCCGTGGGACCGAGCAGCAGGAAGACGCCGGCGGGTCTTCCCTCCGGCCCGAGGCCGGCCCGGTGCATTTGTACGTAGGGTACGATCTGCGCCATGGCATGCGGCTGTCCGACCACGCGCTCAGCCAAGACGCGCACCAGATCAAGCCCGTCCGTGCCCTGACGGCGGGACTTCGTGGAGATGGGCGGTGTCCGCAAAGCTTTGCCCTCCTTCGGTCCCGATTGTAAGGGTGTGAAGCGCTATTCCCCGGCCGGACGAACGCTAACGTGCTGAGCGCCCGCCCCTTTCAGTGCCATGAGAGGCGAAATACGAGCGGAGGATTCCCTGGATTTGCTCGCTGGCGTGCCCGTCGCCATAAGGATTATGAATCCGCGACCGGCGCGTGTACTCGGCCTCGTCATCGAGCAGCATCGCGGTCTCGCCGACAATGCGGTCCTCGTCGGTGCCCAGTAACCGCGCCGTGCCCGCGTGCACCGCCTCCGGCCGCTCCGTCTTTTCGCGCATGACCAGAACCGGCTTGCCGAGCGATGGGCCTTCTTCCTGGACGCCACCCGAATCCGTCAGCAGCACGTGCGCCCGCCGCATCACGTCGACGAAAGGCACATACGCAAGCGGCTCAATCAACCGTATATTCCGCACGCCCTTCAGATACCGGTTCACGGGATCCTGAACATTCGGATTCGGATGCACCGGGTAAACAATTTCCGTATCGGCGCGCTCCGCCAGCCGGCGCAAGGCGCGGCAGATTCGCTCGAAGCCCTCGCCGAAGCTTTCGCGGCGATGCGCGGTCACGAGCACCAGCTTCTTACGCGGGTCGAGCACAGGCAGTGCCTGCGGCCTCAACCGCCCCTGCTCCAGCGCATCGCGAACTTCGAGCACGGCGTCGATGCCGGTATTGCCGGTGACGAAGACGCGCTCCGTATCCACTCCTTCGCGGCGCAGATTCTCAGCCGCGCCGGCAGTGGCCGCGAAGTGCAGCGTCGACAGGCTCGTCGTGAGGACGCGGTTCATCTCTT
Source organism: Acidobacteriota bacterium (assembly GCA_003223065.1). Lineage (GTDB taxonomy): Bacteria > Acidobacteriota > Terriglobia > Bryobacterales > Bryobacteraceae > Palsa-187. The sequence continues at coordinate 11,826 of QHXU01000026.1, forward strand.
CCGGAAAGGGCTGCCGCATGTCGCCTGTTCGCAAGCCCGCCTCGACGTGGCCCACCGGGACGTTGCGATAAAACCCAGCCAGAGCGCCGCAGAACGTGGTCGTGGTGTCGCCTTGCACCAGGATGCAGTCGGGGGTTTCATGCTCCACCACTTGTTCCAGCGCCGCTATGATGCGCGCCGTCGATTGGAACAGGCTCTGGCCCGGCTGCATCACGTTCAGGTCGTGATCGGGCACGATGGAGAATGCGTCGAGCACCTGGTCGAGCAGCCCGCGATGCTGCGCAGTGACCGCAACGCGAGTTTCAAACTCGTCCGGGAGTTTCAACAGATGGCGCACCACCGGCGCAAGTTTGATTGCTTCGGGGCGCGTGCCGAAGACGAACAGGATTCGAATCAAAGTGAGGTTTACTTGTGGCGGTAAGTGATGCGCCCTTTGGTCAGATCGTACGGCGAAAGTTCCAGAGTGACGCGGTCGCCTGCCAGGACGCGGATGCGGTTGCGCCGCAATTTACCAGCCAGGTGCGCAAGCACCGTGCGGTCCTGATCCAGCTGAACACTGAACAGGCCGCTGGGGAATTTTTCAACTACGGTTCCGGTGACTTCAATGCTGTCTTCTTTGCTCATTGTCCTCCCAGAGGAGATTATACCCTCAAACACTTGCAACCATGGCGATTCGAAATGCAGGACGAAACACCTTCGCCCGCGGGTTTTTGAGGCCCGCCGCGTGCGCCAGTGCCTCGAGTTCCCTAGGCCGGAACGCCGCCTCCACCGAGATCTGGCTGTCGTTCACCGTCACGGCGTCCCAGCCGAACAGCCAGTCGGTCCACGGCACAAAGTAATACGCGATCGGATGGCGCTCCAGATCGATCACCAGAACGGCGCGCCGCGAGACTCGCCTGAATTCCGCGAGTAGCCGCACGACACCTTCGTCGGTGAAATGGTGCAGGAACAGCGAGCAAAACACAAAATCGAAACACGCCGGGCCGAAGGGCAAGTGGAACGCGTCCGCAGCCACGCGCGATCCCTGGGCGCCCACAAGATGAGACGTCAATTGATCGAGCGATACGACCCGCGCCCGCGGATACCACTGCCGCGCGCATGCTCCCATGTCCCCTGAAGCGGCGCCTACGTCCAGCAGCGAAAACGTATCCCCGGAGTGCACCACTTGCCCGAGCAGACGCCGCAGCGTGCTGTGCCCTCCCCAGTTCCGGTTGAGGCGCACCAAATCGGCCAGGCTGGCCCGCGCGCGATCGTAGGGCAGCGTGTCCAGCAGCTCCGGCTTCAGAACGCGCCCACGCAAACAGTGGATCAAACCACAAGAATACAGCCGGCCGAAGTAGTGGATTTCACCCGTCCCTCTATTCAGAGTTTCCCGTGAGATAATCCGTAGGACTCTGCCGCCCGTTCAGCACCGGCAGGGGTCCTGAAGCTGGGCCAGAAAAACTGAAATCCACGATGGCCAAGACCCATTTCAAGTCCGTTGACGAGTACATTGCCTCGCAAACCCGAGGCCATTCAAGGCATACTCGGGCGCGGGCCGACGACCATCCGCCGGGCCGTGCCCGAAGCCGAGGAAGTGATCGGAAGCATCGCGAAGTTCCGCGCGAAGGAAGTCGCCGGGCGCGAGAAGTCAAAGGCGGCCGCGCCGAAGAAGCGCTAAGCCCGGGCTATCAGTGTGCCTGATGAGATGACCTCTAAGAGTGAGCCGGGGAACTTCCTTGGTCTGCTGCGCGCAGCGGCCCTGATCGCGGTGCCGGCTGGGGCCGCAGGATCTGTCGGCTTGATGCTCCGCGTAGGTCATCGCAATAGTTCCCGAGTCCTTCTGTTACTTTTCGGAATCTGGGTGCTCTCCCCCTTCGTGGCCCTCGTTTTGGCCCACGTAGTTTCGAAGCGTTGGTCGGTTCTTACCCGGGCGGCGCTCTATGGCATGATGCTGGCTATCACGGTGGGCACTTTGTCAATCTACGGGGCCGTTGCCTTTGGACCGCCCAGGCCGAAGCCCGCTTTCGTATTCGTTCTCGTTCCCCCGGCATCATGGCTACTGA
>QHXU01000026.1:13903-18546 GCA_003223065.1 Acidobacteriota bacterium
AATCGTTGTCGCGATAGCCGCATTAAGCCAGGCGAGGAGCAACGTTCGGTCCAACCAAGAGGGCGTTGGGAGTCTCTAATGGACGCTCGTTTACTGATACAGACTATTCGTGTCGCAGGGCTGCCATCGGATCGATTCGTGATGCCTTTCCACGCCGGAGCGTAACCGGCCAGGAACGCAACAGCAAGCAGCACGAGCACCGAAACCGCCATGGACCACGGATCATTGTGTCTTATGCCAAACAGGAACGATTCGACAAATCGGGAGGTGGCCCAAGCAACAGCCAATCCAATCGCAAGCCCGGCGGCACCAAGCGCGAACACTTCCCGGAGGACCATCCACACGATCCTTCGCCGCTCGGCCCCGAGCGCCATGCGGATCCCGATCTCGTTCGTGCGCCGCGCCACCGCGTACGCCATCGTGCCGTATAGCCCCACGCAAGCGATCGCCAGGGCGAGCGCCGCAAAACACGCGCAGAGCCAGGCGAACGTGCGCTCCTGGCTGATGGTCTGATCGATCCGCGCGGCCTGCGTGCTGACCTCGCAAACCGGCACACTGGCGTTGGCTTGGTGAACCGTCTGCCGGACGGCGTTGACCAGAGCCAGCGGATCGCCGGCAGTGCGCAGCTCGAAATGCACCCGGCTCAGGCCCGGAAGATCCTGGGTGTAAGGCACATAGGCGACGGGAGGAGTTTCGCTCTCCTTGACCGAGTTGTAGAGCGTCGTCTTGGCCACACCGACTATTTCAATATCGGCAAGCTTGTTCGAACCGCCGAGTCCGATCCGGCGCCCAACCGGACTCTCGCCGGAGAAAAACTTCTTTGCGAATTGCTCCGTCACCACGGCAACCCTGGTCGAGGACATGTCGCGCTCATCCAAACCTCTGCCCAAAAGAATCGGGATCTGCATCGTCGCCAGGAATGAGGAGTCCACGGGAATATAGCAGGTCTCCGGCTTTAGACCCGCGGTTGGCGACGCGCCGGGAATCGTGACATGCGTAGTGTTCAAAGAACCAATGGCCAGAGGAAACTGCGAAAGTCCAGCACTTCGTACGCCTGGGAGTCGCCGAAATTCCTTCAGCAAGTCAGCGTAAAACTGGGCCAGCGCGGCGTCCTTGTATCCCGCCTGTCGAGCATTCAGGCCGAACAGCAGTACGTTCTCCCTATTGAAACCCAGATCCACCGACTGAAGATTGGAAAACGTGCGTCCGAACAGGCCCGCCGCCACCACCAGCAACAGCGAGATCGCGATCTGGGATGCAACCAGCACCTGACTGAGGCTGATCCCGAGGCTGCCGCGGCGGCGCGGTCCGCGCTGCGCGCTCGCTCGGGCTTCCTTGAGCGCGGGCGTGAGATCCACCCTCGTCGACTGGATGGCGGGAGCCAAACCGAAGACCAGCCCCGTCGCCAGCGCCAGAGCCAAAGTGAAGCAGAGCACCGGCCAATTCAGATTTGCGTGAAGCGTGAAGTTTTCGCGTCCGTTGGCCAGGAGCCAGGTAATGGAACGGATTCCCCACAGTGCCACAAGCAGGCCGAACATTCCCCCAGCCAGAGACAACAGCGCGCTCTCGGTCAACAATTGCCGTACCACGCGCATACGCCCCGCGCCCAGGCTAAGCCGAACCGCCATCTCTCGCCGCCGGGCGGTCGAGCGCGCCAGCAGGAGATTAGCGATATTGGCGCATGCGATCATGAGAATCAGGCCGGCCATCGCCATGAGCACGTAGAGTGGTTTCGAATACCGCCGCCGCAGCGAATCCAGACCGCCCGCGCCTTCCTGCAGCCACAGCGCCGGCAAATCCGCTTTCTCCTTCGCGGTGGATGCGGTGCTGTCCACGAATTGATGGAACTGCCCTGCCAATGCGGCCTGGGCTTGGCCTGTACTCACACCCGGGCGCAGCCGGCCCATCATTTCCAGCCAATAATAATTAGGGTCGAAAAATCTTCTTTTCTCTTCCTCGGCCGGGTTCGCAGCCAGCAAGGGGGCGGAGTGCAAGGGCAGGTATACCTGGGGATCCGCTCCCGGGTTCACGCCGAAGAAACCGGGCGCGGAGACTCCGGCGACTGTGAAGGGAGTGTTGTTGATCAGAATTCGGCGTCCGATGGCGGCGGGGTCGCCGGCAAAGCGTTGTTGCCAATACCGGTAACTGATAACAGCCACTGGCGCCGCCCCGCTGCGGTCGTCGTCGTCCACGATAAGGCGTCCAGCAGCGGGATGTACGCCCAGGCCGTCGTAAAAACCGCCGGACACGAGTTGCGCATCGGCGATTTCGGCCTGGCCCTCAACCACCAGATTGAGTTCCCATGCCATGGCATATGCAATGAAGGTGGATAGCGCGCCTTGATTTGAGCGCAAGAGCTGAAAAGCGGCGAAGGGATAGTTCGGACTCGTCGTCCCGGCGTCATCCCGATGCCTCGTTCCGTTCTGTCCGTGAACCACAGCCGGTCGATCCTTGGCGCGCCAATTGACCACGACCAGTTGCTCAGGATGCTGCACGGGCAGCGAGCGCAGGAGGATGGCATCCATGAAGCTATAGATGGCGGAGTTCGCTCCGATGCCCAGAGTCAGCGAGAGGACGGCCATAGCGGTGAATAGCGGATTGGCGGCCATCGTCCGCAGGCCGTAGCGAATGTCCTGCGTGAGTTGTTCCCAAAACGTCCAGGTCCACATAGCGCGGCTTTGCTCCTTCAGTAATGTGATATTTCCGAACTGCCGCCTGGCGGCTTCCGGGCTGCCCCTTTCCTCCGCTCTGAGCGCGAGGTGATGGCGAATCTCTTCGTCGAGGTCGCGCTCCAGTTCGGCTCGATGCAGGAGAAACCAGAGTCTTCGCAACGCCCCTCTCATACGGCTTCGATCACGCGTGCGATCGCTCCCATTACCTGTTCGAACTCGCGAAGCTCACGGGCGAGTTGTTTGCGCCCCTGCGGCGTCAGTTTGTAGAACCGCGCACGGCGGTTGTTTTCCGACTGTTTCCACTCCGCCACCACCCAGCCTTTGACGAGCATGCGCTGGAGAGCGGGGTAGAGCGAGCCTTCCTCCACCTGCAACACGTCTTCCGATACTTGCTGAATGTGCTGCGCGATGCCGTACCCGTGCATCGCCCCGCGGCGTGCCAATGTCTTCAGAATCAGCATGTACAATGTGCCGGGCGGGATGTCGGGCCGGTCTTCCATAGGCTAACTATACAATGTTAGTCTATGGAGACGCAGATCGACACCGTCCCTCGGCGTCTACTCCAATCCGGCATATCATTTACAAAAAGGAGAGTTATGATCGTCCGCCGCAGCACTCTTTTCATCGCCGCATGGATTCTTTCGTGCTTCTCAGCGTTCGCCCAGGTTTCATCCGACTCTGAAATACGCAAGATCCTTGTAGAGCGAGTCGGCTTAGAAAATGCCGGCATGGCCATCGTGGTCGGCGTGATCGATGCGAATGGCCGCAGGGTGATCGCCTACGGGAGCCTCGCCAGGAATGACAAGCGCCGCCTCGATGGCGACACTGTTTTCGAGATCGGCTCGATGACGAAGGTGTTCACTTCTCTTCTCCTCATGGACATGGCCCGCCGCGGCGAGGTCGCATTGACCGATCCCGTCTCGAAGTATCTGCCAGCCGGCGTCAAAGTGCCCGGGCGTAACAACCGCAAGATCACCCTTGCGGATCTTTCCACGCAGAGTTCCGGCCTCCCGCGCATGCCCACGAACTTTACGCCAAAAGACAACGCGAATCCTTACGCCGATTATTCGGTGAAGCAAATGTACGACTTCCTTTCCGGATATCAGCTAACCCGCGACATCGGATCGCGGTACGAATACTCCAACCTTGGCGTCGGGCTCCTGGGCCATGCGCTCTCGCTGCGCGCCGGCATGAGCTACGAGGCGCTGGTGCGCTCGCGCATCTGCGATCCGCTCGGAATGATGAGCACACGCGTCGCGCTGACCCCTGAAATGAAGGCGCGCCTCGCGGTCGGACACAACGAAACACTCACTCCCGTGGCGAACTGGGACATCCCCACTCTCGCCGGCGCCGGCGCTCTCCGGTCGACTGCTAACGACATACTCATCTTCCTCGCGGCGAACCTCGGCTACGTCAAGACGCCGCTCGCTCAAGCGATGGCGGACGAAGTGTCCGTCCGGCATCCCGCCGGCGCGCCCGACATGGAGGTCGCATATGGCTGGCATGTTCAAACCAAGGAGGGGAAATCGATCATTTGGCACAACGGCGGCACGGGCGGCTACCGCACATACATGGGCTACGATCCAAAAGCGCGCATAGGCGTGGTCGTGCTCTCGAACATCTCGACAACGGGCGGGCCGGACGACATCGGCCGGCATCTGCTCAATGCGAGCTACCCGCTGCAAAAAGCAAATCCGCCGACCGAGCGCAAGGAGATCACGCTTGACCCGCATATCTTCGATCGCTACGTGGGGACATACCAGCTTAGCCCGTACACTCTGCTGACCATGTCGCAGGACGGAAACCGGTTCTACACGCAGCTCACCGGACAGCCGAAGTTCGAGGTCTTCGCCGAAAGCGAGCGGAGGTTTTTCCTCAAGGTTGTGGACGCGCAGCTCACCTTTGACGTCGATTCACAGGGTGCAGCGACCCAGGTCACACTGCACCAGAACGGAAGAGACATCGTTGCGA
>QHXU01000508.1:0-2018 GCA_003223065.1 Acidobacteriota bacterium
CTCGCCGGCGTGAACTTTCCGAATGCTCTTGACGATGAGGTCCGGAGTGTTCTGTTTCAGCACGATACCGCTGCAGCCGAGCTTCATCGCCTGCGCCAGGTCAATCTGGTCTTCGGAAGCCGTCAGCACGACGACGCGCGTCTTTCGGTTGCTCAGCCGGAGCGTCTGCAGCGTAGTCTGGCCGTCCAGATTCGGCATGCGCAGGTCCAAGAGCAACACGTCGGGTTCGAGTTCGCGAACTTTTTCCAAGACTTCCCGCCCATCGCCAGCCTCACCGACGACTTCAAAATCATGCTCCAGCTGCAGCAACGTCTTCAAGGCATCACGAATCACCGGGTGGCCGTCCGCAATAACAATCCGCACGGTCCCCTTGTTCGGCTTCGATACCGTGTTCGTCCCGATCATACGCTACTGTTACTGGGGATCTTCCTGGGGTGCTTGACTGAATGCTGATCTTCCAGCTTACCGGCGCCGGAAAGTCCGTTGAATAGCCTGGATGGCGGGGGTACGCAGCGTTCGGGTAATGGTACCTTTGCCCTGTAGTGCTGCCGCTCAAGGACTCTGTAAGCTCTCCTAACAAGGCAAGGGCGATCGGATTTTAGGTCTTCAGCGGGATCGCGACCGCAAGCATGACCCGGCCGGCGGAGCTGCGCAAGGTGGACGACCCTAATCGGCACGCAGCGTCGCAAGTGGATCGCGAGTCGCCGCCCGCCATGCAGGGCGTGCGCTAGCGGCTGCTCCAATCAATAGCAGCAGGGCGCCCGCGCTCAGATACGTCAAGAGGTCGCCGCTGCTGACCCCATACAGCAGGTTCGTGAGAAGGCGCGACAGCGGCAGCGCCGCCAAAGCGCTCAGACCGAGACCAAACACCAGTGGGATCATTGCTCCGCGCAGAATCACAGTCACGATGTCATTGGCGGTCGCACCTAGTGCCACACGGATCCCTACCTCGCGTGCCCTCAGAGTGGATGTATACGCGACTATGGCATAGACTCCAATCGCGGTCAGGAGCACGGATAGTCCGCTCAGCACGGAGAAGATCCAAGCTGAGAATCGCGGACGCCATATGGAGTTTTCGATCACCTCTTCCATAGTTTCCACTTTGACGACGGGCTGGTTCGGGTCCACCGCCCAAACTTGCTTTCTCAGGGTCGCCGCCAGAGCTTTCGGTTCGCCCTCCGTTCGCACCACTATGGTAGACATGAACGTCGCAAAGATGAACTGCTGATAGGGAATGTACACCTCGCCTGTGGCCGGCGATTCATAACTCACCTGCGAGGAGTTCTTAACCACGCCGACGATGGTAGGACCGGGCTGATTCGATCCCACCGTGAGCTTTTCGCCCAGCGGGTTTCTGTTCGGGAAAAGTTGGCGGGCCAAGTACTCGTTTATGATCGCTACGTCGGGAGCGCCGGTCTGATCGCTATCGGCAAACACGCGGCCGGCGATCAGCGGGATGCCCATAGCAGCAAAGTACTGCGGGCTAATGGTGCGCGCGGACGTGGGTTGAGACTGGCCGTCGGTGCCACTGAGATTAAGGGAGCTGTTAATCCCGGAAAGCGGCAGGTTGTTTACAATGGCCGCGGCCTTGACTCCTGGAACCGTTTTCACGCGCTCGAGAATCTCGCGATAGTATGCCATCTGCCGCAGCCGGGTGTCGTACTTGCCGGTCGGACGCGGCTGCGTGAGCGTGCCAACCGGCACGCGCAAAGTGAGCACATGATCAGGACGAAATCCGTGGTCCTCCTGTTGCAAACGCACCAAGCTGCGGATCATGAGACCCGATCCGACCAACAGCAGGAAGGCGAAGCCTACTTCCAATGCGATCAGTGTGGAGAAAAGCCGCGAAGAACTGCCAGGTCCCGCAGTTGCCTGTCCGCCGCGCAATACAGTCTGGAGGTCGATTCGGGCCGCCAGCAGAATGGGCGCCAGGCTGCACAGAATTGCAAGGAGCACGCACAGGACGGTGTTGAACGCGAGCACTCGTCCGTTGAGCGCTACGCGCTGTAAATGCGGGA
>QHXU01000508.1:2238-2587 GCA_003223065.1 Acidobacteriota bacterium
TGCCGCTGTACCGCGCGGCTCAGCAGTAGGCTGCCCACATCGGCGCAAGCGATTAACATCACCAAACCAACGGCGGCCATCACGAAAATCAGAGTCAGCTTGTATTTAGGCTCAGGCATATCGCTCCATGGCGTCACCACGATCCTCAAGCCGGCTCGATCTTTAGGCTGTTCCTGTTCCAACTGATGCGCCACGATTTCCAGGGCGCTTCGGGCTTGCGGAACCGAGACTCCTGCATGGAGACGGGCCGTCACCTGAAGCCAGGGTGACGTCGGGGTCAGGCGCAGGGGCGTCCACAGCTCAGCCTCTGGGTAACGAAACTCAAAATCCGGCGGCATCACGCCCACAA
>QHXU01000027.1:0-16299 GCA_003223065.1 Acidobacteriota bacterium
TATCGCGCGCTGGGCGGAGGGTGGCAACAATAGGGCCGGCCTACAATCCCATTCTCTCGAGCTTTCTGTACAAGGTCTTGCGCTCGATGCCCAAAATTTTCGCCGCCCGGCTCTTGTTGCCGTTGGTGGCGGCCAGAACGCGGCGGATCTGATCGGACTCGGTGTCTGCCAGGGTTTCGCTGGCGTGATCGCGCGAGTCCATCTGCTCGATGGCTTGACGCACGGCGGTCTCGTCGATGCGGCCGGCAGGAGCCAGAATCGTAAGCCGCTCCATCATGTGCTGGAGCTGGCGAATGTTGCCCGGCCAACTGTACTCCTCCATGGTCTTGAGGCCCGTGTCGATGAGGCGCGTATCGAGCTTGTACCGCTCGTTATAGCGTTTTAGAAAATAGTGAACCAGCAGCGGGATGTCGCTGGACCGTTCGCACAGCGGTGGCACCGTCAGGCGCACGACGTTGATGCGGTACCACAGGTCTTCGCGGAACTTGCCGTCGTCGACTATTTTCTGCATGTCGCGATTCGTGGCCGCGATCACGCGCACGTCGACTTTCCTGGAGCGCGCCGAGCCGAGCGGGCGGATCTCGCGTTCCTGCAAGAAGCGCAGAAGCTTTAACTGGAAGCCCAGTTCGATGTCGCCGATTTCGTCGAGGAAGACCGTGCCGTTGTTGGCCGCCTCGAACACGCCCATCCGGTCGCGGTCTGCGCCGGTGTAGGCGCCCTTGAGCGCGCCGAACAATTCGCTTTCGAGGAGAGACGGCGCGATGGAGCCGCAGTCTACCGGAACGAAGGGTTGCTGCGCGCGCTTGCTGTTGCGATGCAGCATGCGGGCGATCAGTTCCTTGCCCGTCCCTGTTTCGCCCTCGATAAGCACGGTCGCGTCGGTGGGCGCCACCTTCGAGATGGTCTTGTAGATTTCGATCATGCGCGGCGAGCTGCCGATCATCTCGGTATCCGGCAGATCGTCGATCGCCGCTGCTTCGTCGTCCTCGTCGCCATCGAACGATCTCTCGGCGCGCTTGATGGTCTCGATCATCTGCGACATTTCGAAAGGCTTCGCCAGATACTCGAACGCGCCGCCTTCGGTCGCGGCCATCACCGTTTCCATACTGCCGCGGCCGGTCATCAGGATCACGGCGCAGGAGGGATTTTGCTGGCGCGCGGCGTGCAACACATCGAGTCCTGTCCGCTCGTCCAGATAGATGTCTGAAATTACAATCGGGTAGGGCTGCGCCAGCAGGCGGTCGAGCGCCTCGCGGGTCGAAGCGACGGCGTCTACCGCGTACCCCTCCAACTCGAGGCACGTGACCATCGTGCTCCGCACGGATTGATCATCCTCTACGATTAGCAGTTTCTGCATTGGAAGAAGCTGAGGCATGCGCCTTGAATACCATGGTAAAGCATGAGCCTTTTCCGGGCTCGCTGATTACTTCCATCCGGCCGCCATGATGCTTGACAATCTGTTCGACGATGGAAAGGCCGATTCCGGTTCCCACCTCTCCGGAGGCTTCAGCGCGCTTGGTCCGGTAAAATTTCTTAAAAATATTCTTAAGCTCTTTCGCATCCATGCCGATACCCTGATCCCGCACGGCCATCCGCACGTCGCCGTCATGCAATTCGGCGGTAATGCGTATTTCGGTCCCGGAAGGCGAATACTTTACCGAGTTGGTTAGCAGGTTGTAAAAGGCGTACTCCATCAACTCCCGGTCGCCGGTCAGCGTGCCATCCACCGGCGCGCCCAGCGAGACGGAGATTTTTTTCCGTTCCGCGATGGGCTGGACCCGTTTCAGGCACACGTCGATAATTTCGGAGGCCGTAAAAGACTCGCGTTTCAGCTCCATCTGGCCGTCGGTGAGCCGTTCGACATCGAGGAATGTCTGGATCATGCGCGCCAGCCGTTTTGACTCGGAGTTGATCATTTCGCTGAGCTGGTGGCGTTTTTCTTCGGACATGGCATAGCGGGACATGATTTCGCTCGAGCCCTGGATGGCCGTGAGCGGCGTCCGCATCTCGTGGGCTGCCCAGTGAATCGCTTGCTGGTACCGCGATTTTTCGGACTCCGACCGCCGCAACTGCCGCCGGACGAAGAAGTATTGGAAGCTGGCCGCCCCGGCCGTGGCGAGCCACGCCACGCTCACCGGCGCGAAAAAAGGAAAGAGCACGCCATTGCGGAAAAACAGGATGGGCACGGCGTGCGCCACTCCCAGCATGATTACACCGCACGCGTAGCCGAGCCAACCCGAGAGCAGCATGAATGTCAGGCCCGCCCCGGCAGCGAAAAGAGCGCAGAGCGCCAGGACCGTCACGTCGCGGGCCGGCGTCAGGAAGCGTCCCCGCGCCATGGTCTCGAACGCGTGCGCGTGAACGGCCACGCCGGGCACGTTCTGCCCATACGGATTCACGAGCCGGTCGTGCGCGGCCGAGAGCGCCGTCACGCCGAGGAAAACGGTTTTGCCGCGCAGAATTTCCGCGCGTTGGTGGAGCTCGCTGACCGAAACCATCGGGATGCCGGAAGGCAGATAGCGGATCAACATCAGCCGCCCGCTCTGGCTTCACGTCGTCAGGGGATTCGAGGATCGGCTCGCCGCGCGCCGCACGAAACGCTTCGAGCGCCAGCGCCCATCTCCGTTTGCCATCCGCCGTTTCTTCGAGCGGAATCTCGCGGCTCACGCCGTCTACCCGGTCCTTTTCCAGATGCACGTGACCGAGGCTGTCAGCGAGTTCCGCGAATCGCGGCGCCGGATCTTCCCACTGGTCAACCTTCTCTGTTGAGACCAGCTCGCAAGGCAGAATCAGGTTCTTCGCAGCACGAAGCGCCGCCTCGAGCTGGGCGTCCTCAGCGGCATCGCCCCGATCGTGCAAAATCACGTCGAGCGCCACGGCTTTGGGCTTCGCGGCGGCAATCCGGTCCAGAGCTCCCGCGAGGATCGTGCGGATGTTGCGCATGCCGCCGCCCTCGCTGAGCGTCTGCTCGTCGATCGCGACCACGACGGACTGCGGCGTCCACGCTTCCTCCGGTTGACCGGCCATCATCAAGTCGTAGGCGTAGTTGTTGATGCGCACGGCCAGCGGCGTCCACGCCACGAGCGTGCCGGTGAGGAAGCAGCCGCCCAGCAGCGCCAGGTAGCCCGCCATCTGTGCCTTACTTGCCAACCAGCCTCTCGACTTCCTCGGGCTCCCGCGGGAGCGCGCCACTCAAAATCTTGGCTCCGTTTTCGGTAACCAGGATAGTATCTTCGATGCGCACGCCGATGTTTTCTTCGAGGATGTAGATGCCCGGCTCGATGGTGATTACCATGCCCGCCTTGAGCGTCGCGTCAGGGTCGCTCGGATCGTGCACGTCCAGGCCCACATGATGCCCAAGGCCGTGGGTGAAGTATTTTCCGAGCGGGTGGCCCTCCCGGTTCTTGCCGTGCGTGTTGATGTAGTCATAAGCGATCTTCTGGAGCGATTCCCCGTCGCCACGCATTTTGACGCCCGGCTTAATCGCGGCGATCGCGGCCTTTTGTGCGCCCAACACGATGTTATAAATCTCGCGCTGCCGCGGCGTGAATTTCCCGCCAACCGGCACGGTGCGCGTCACATCCGTGGCATAGTCCGAGCATTCCGCGCCGACGTCCATGACGACTACTTCGCCCGAATCCATCCGGCGATGGTTGGACGAGTAATGTAGAACCACGCTGTTCGGCCCGCTGCCGACGATCGGAGCGTAGGCGCTGCGCTCACAGCCTCGCTCGAAGTAGACATTGGTCATTACGGCCCCGATTTCGTATTCATGGAGCCCGGGCTTGATCTTCTTCCATGCGGCCAGGTGCGCAGCCACAGTCGCGTCGGTGGTCTTCTGAATCAGATCGATCTCGGCGGGCGACTTGTTCATCCTCAGCCTCGCAATTGGCAACGCAGCGGAACTGTCTTCGTGAAACATAGCAAGCTGCCGCAGCTTCCGTGCCTGCTCGTCGCGCGGCATGGTGTAAATCCGTCTCGATGATTCGAGCAGGCGCAGGAAGGTCGTCTCTAGTGCGTACCGCGGCAATACCTTATCGAACCCCGTTTTCTCCGGGGCGTTGCTATCGTCCGGTCCGAGCTTGCGGCCCGTGAAGTTTTCGGAACGAGGGTTGCGTGGAGGAAGGAACAGTACCTCCTCTTTGGCGGTCAGCATCATTACGGCACCGGGCTCCCTCCAGCCGGAAAGATACAGAAAATTGGTGTCCTGGAAGAAGCCGGTGTGCAGATCTTCAGATTCATCGGCCCCGAACAGCACCATCAGGCCATCAAGCGATTTCCTCAGCTCGGAGCGCCGGGTGCGATACTCATCGCGCGTGATGCCATCCGCGAGCAACGGTCCGATCAGCACGAGACCAAGAAGAAGGCGCATGTTGAAAAGTATAGCGTGGGTGGGTGAGAGCCTCCGGCTCACGGGTGGTGGCGCGTCTTCCACAGATCGAACAAAAGCAGCGCTGCGCCAATCGTGATCGCACTATCGGCGGCGTTGAACGCGGGGAACTCGTACGGGCCAAAGAAAAACTGTAGGAAATCTGTCACGGTGCCGCGAAACATGCGGTCCCAGACATTGCCCAGCGCGCCGCCGAACACCAGAGCCAGCCCGGTTTGCAGCAGGGTGCTCTCCACCGGACGCCATAACATCACGGCGATGATCGCCATGACGACCAAAGATACGCCCACCAGCAGTACGCCCCGCCACTGGCTGGGAGAGTCGGAGAGCATTCCGAACGCGGCGCCGGGATTTTCAGTATGAACGATGTTGAAGAAACCGGGGATGATCCGATAGATGTCCCAAAGTGAAAAATGGGAGCGAATGTACAGCTTCGTGAGACGGTCGACCAGGACTACGGCAACGATGATTGCGGCTGAGCGCTCACGTGCTTTCATCCGAGCATTTCCTTCAGCGCGGCCACGCAAGCGCCGCAAACCGTCGGAAAATCGGCGTTCTCACCCACATCGGTCGTATACTTCCAGCAGCGCTCGCACTTAGTGCCCGATGCACGCTCCACGGTGGCTCGTAACTCGGTGCCTTCGCTGAGCGCAACTTGGGAAACAATGAACAGCGACGGCAGATCGGCTGCGTATTGTTCGAGCAACGGATAGAGTTCGGGCGGGGCGTCCAAACAGACTTGCGCCTCGAGAGGGGCGCCGATGAGTTTCGACTGCCGCGCCTCCTCGAGCGCCTTCAATACCACTTCGCGCACTTCCATGAGCCGATTCCAATTCGCAAGCTTTGAAGCGTCCAAGCCGGATGGGACCTCTTCGGGCTCCGGCAGCAGCGCCATGTGGACGCTTTCAGGGGCTCCGGCGGGCTTGGCCGTGTAGCCCCAGACTTCTTCGGCCGTGAATGCCAGTAGCGGCGCCACCAGCCGCGTGAGAGCGTAATGAATGCGGTACAGCGCCGTCTGGCCGCTGCGCCTGGCGCGGCTCCGCGTCGCGGCGGTATACATGCGGTCCTTCAACACGTGAAAATAGATTGCGCTCAGGTCAGTGGTGGCGAGGTCGTACACTCCGCGATAGACCTTGTGGAAGGCGAACTCGCTGTACCAGGCGCGCGAGCGTCGGATCAGGTCCTCGGTGCGAGCCAGGGCCCAACGGTCGATCTCCAGCATCTGGTCCAGCGGCACGGCGTCGCGCAGAGGATCAAAATCGTGCAAGTTGCCGAGCATGTACTTGAACGTGTTGCGCAGTTTCCGGTACGCTTCAACCAGCCGCTCGATAATCACATTCGACAAAACTACGTCTTCCGTGAAATCGACAGAGGCCGCCCAGAGGCGCAACAATTCAGCTCCGTGTTGCTTGAAAAAGTCTTCGGGCTCGATTGCGTTGCCCTTGGACTTGTGCATCGCGCGCCCCTCGGCATCAAGCGTCCACCCGTGGGTCGCGGAGGCGCGATACGGCGCCGCACCCTTGAGACCTACGCCGATCAAAAGCGAACTGTGGAACCAGCCGCGATACTGGTCGCCGCCCTCCAGATATATGTCTGCGGGCCAAGCACCGCCAGGTGACTTGACCCGGAATCGAACCAGACGTCAAGCGTGTCGTCCTCTTTTCGAAAGGATGTCCCTCCACACTTGGCGCATTTGGCATCCGGGCCCGCCAGTTCGGCCGCCGTTTTTGAATACCAGATATCGGCCGAGTGCTCGCGGAACAATGCGAGTACTCGATTGAGCACCTGGCGATCGGTAAAGGGCTCGTTGCAGCCCTCGCAGTAGAACACAACAATCGGCACGCCCCACAGGCGCTGGCGCGAGATGCACCAATCGGGCCGCGTGGCGATCATGTTCGAGATCCGCTCTTCGCCCCAGGCTGGGGTCCATTTCACGTTGCGGATCGCTTCAAGCGCCCTCTCCCGTAAATTGTTGCGGTCCATGCCGATGAACCATTGCTCCGTGGCGCGAAAAATGGTCGGGTTGTGGCAGCGCCAGCAATGCGGATAGCTGTGCTCAATCTTGCCCGACGCCGCCAGTGCGCCCGCCTGCTGGAGCAAATTTATAACCGTCGGATTCGCCTGCCATACCGTTTTGCCGATCAGCTCTTCCGGGAGCCGGCCCTCCGCGCCCTCCGCATGATAGAAACGCCCCGCGCCGTCGACCGGGCAGTAAGCCGGCAGGCCGTTCGCACGGCCGATGTTGAAGTCCTCTTCGCCGTGGCCAGGCGCGGTGTGTACGGCTCCCGTGCCTTGCTCGAGTGTCACGTGTTCGCCGAGAATGCCTAGCGAGTTCCGTTCCAGGAAGGGATGGCGGAACACGGTCCCTTTCATGCGCTCACCGTCGAACAGGGCCACAACGTGCGGGGACTTCCAGCCACAAGCTTCGGCTGTAGCCATCATCAAATTCTTGGCGACGATGTACACTTCTCCGTCCACCAGCGCCGCCACATAGCTGAATTTCGGGTGGTAACAGATGGCGAGGTTGGCCGGAATCGTCCACGGAGTCGTGGTCCAGATCAGGCCCCATACGCGCTTTCCGGCCAAGACGGGATCGATGGCGGCCGGGTCCGATGTCAGGGCAAAGCGCACCCATATCGAGGGACTCGAATGATTCTCGTACTCGACCTCCGCCTCCGCCAGCGCGGTGCGGTCATGGGTGCACCAGTTCACGGGCTTCAGCCCTTTGTAGACGTAGCCCTTATCGAGGAAATCAACAAACGCGCCCGCAATCACGGCCTCATAGCTGGCGCTCATGGTGAGGTATGGATTTTGCCAACGCCCGAACACACCCAGCCGGATGAAATCCTTGCGCTGCAAATCAACGTATTTCTCGGCGTACTTTCGGCAAGCGGCACGGATCTGGGCCGCTGTCATGGACGCCTTTTTCGGGCCTAGCTGGATCTCGATGGGCAGGCCGTGGCAATCCCAGCCGGGGACGTATGGCGAGTCGTAACCTTCCATCGTCTTAAGCTTGACTATGAAATCCTTCACGACTTTGTTGAAGGCGGTGCCTAGGTGGATGTTGCCGTTGGCGTACGGCGGTCCGTCGTGGAGAATGTAGGTTGGGCGGCCGACACGCGACGCGCGGATCCGGTCGTACAGCCTCGTCTCGTCCCAGTGCGCGAGTAGCTTCGGCTCCAGTTGCGCCAGGTTCGCCTTCATCGGAAAGCCGGTACGCGGCAAGTGAACCGTCTTCTTGAGATCCATGTTGGCGGTTTCCATGGGATATCTTCATCGTAACCGATCGCGGACCGTTAACCGCACTCAAAACCGAACTCGGGCGCAGGTCCGAACGGGCCAATCTTGTGGCCCAACGAACACATTCAAAATGAGGATCTTGGGATACCTTTTCGGAAGCTGCACTTTCCTGTTGACAGCAGATTAAGTTCAGATTAAGATGCTGTTGCTGCTCTTTCTAAAGCTCGACCACTAAGGGCTCCCAGATGCCGCGCTGTAAGAAGCGTGAGAGTCGAACGATATGACGGAGATGGTCCCGCATGACTTTCCAAGTCGGTGAGAAAGTTGTTTACCCTAATCATGGTGTTGCAACGATCGAGAACATCAGTAGCCGTGCGTTTGCAGGTCACTTCGAGCGGTTCTATCTGCTCCGGCTGACCTATAACAGCCTGACGGTGATGGTGCCGTTTTCCCACGTCGAGGATTTGGGCTTACGGAAGGTGACGCGAAACGGCGAGGTGGCGCGTGTAATCAGCTTTCTGTCGCAGGGTCGCTGCCGCCGTTATCAGGACTGGAAGGATCGCTTTAAGGAAAATACCGAAAAGATGCAGAACGGCAGCCTCTTAGCGGTCGCTGAAGTGCTTAAGAGCCTGCTTCTGCTGCAGTTGCAAAAACCACTATCGTTCCGCGAAAAAAAGATGCTTGACCGGGCCCGTCACATGCTGATCATGGAGTTTTCGACTTCACGGGGCTTAAATGAGGCTGAGGCTGCGGACATGCTTGAGAAGGCGTTGTCGAAGGCTCAACTGCACCTGCCGCCGCCGCTGTAATCAGTGGACGCGCTCTCGGACCCGCTCGCGATTCACTAACTCGTCAAAGATCGCCAGGACCTGCTTGCGGTAGTAATAGACGCGACGCAGGTTTTCGCGTACAGCCATTTCGTTCCGATGCCGCCGAAGGAGTTTTGTGAGCAGTTTGCTCGGCACATCGATATCGCGCCGCAGAGCCTCAGCCGAGTGCCCGCGCAGGAAGAGACCGTAGAATAAGGCCGCTTCTCGTTGAGGCGCCGACGGATCGAACTCTTGCTGGAACGCCATAGCTTACAAAAACAGCAGTATAATCCGGGATTCGCAAACGCGCAATAGACCACAGCGGCCACTCATCTTAGCATTCCGTAACTGCCGGAATTCATTGAGGGATAACGGCACACATGAAACGGATACTCCTGTGCGCGAAGATCAAGCGGGATTCGGTCGAGTTTCAGCCGTGGCCGCGTTGGAACCGAGCCGCGCACGGCGCAGCTTCACCCACTCCGGGAAGAGCGGCGGATTCTCAAGCCACGTCAAAAGCCACAGGCTCATCTCCTCTTTTTCGCCGCTGGTCTCCGTTTTGCGGGCCGCCCACCGGGCGTGATCCTTGGCCGTCATCACCAACTGCCGCACGGCCGCGCGCCGCGCGCGGCCGCCTTGCTCGTATTCCCGAAGCATTGCCAGCAGGCTCCTTTCGAGCTCGTCGAAATTCGCCTGTCGCACGCCTTCCACCATCGGTGCCAGCCCGACCCCCGAGTCGCGCAGCAGCTTTCTTAAATAGCTGTCCGAGATCGGCGCCATTATGCGGCGCAGTTCCTCGAATTCGTCCTCGCCGATCAGCCGCGGGTTGGTCGCTTCGATCCACTTCGTGAGCTTAGCCCGCTTTCCGCGGGCTTTTGGTGGCGGTTTTGGACCCATTCCGGTACTCCCGCACAGCCCTCTCATGCTCCGGCAGCGTCGATGAGAACTGGTGACCGCCGCCGGAGGGCTTGGCGACAAAAAAGAGGTAACTTGTCTTGGCCGGGTCCAGCGCCGCTGCGATTGCCTCCGCTCCTGGATTGGCGATGGGACCCGGCGGCAAACCTGTGTTCTGGTAGGTGTTGTAAGCGTTATGGCTCGCCAGATCCGAGCGGAAAATCGCGCCGCGGTACCGGCTTTCGAGTAGCGCCGCGTATATCGTGGTCGGATCGCACTCGAGGCGCAAGCCTTTCCTGATGCGATTCGCGAACACACCGGCCACCAGCGTGCGCTCGCCCGGCACACCGGTCTCTTTTTCCACCAACGACGCCAGTGTCACCATCTTGTGCACGTCCACGGTTCGCCCGCCTGCGAGCTTGTTCCATTGCCGCCGGAACTGGCCGGTCATCTGACGGCACAACTGAACTGCTGTGGTCGAGTGCGTCAGCCGGTACGTGGCTGGGAACAAGTAACCTTCGAGGGTTTTCGCCGCGGGCGCCAGATCATGAATCGGCGACGGGTCTGACGCTGCGCGCAGAAAATCCTCGGCCGAAATAATTCCCGTTCCTCCCACGGCGTGCGCGATGTCGAAGATGTTGCTGCCCTCCGGCACAGTGAACTCGAGGAAATAGACGTCGCCGTGCGCCAGACGATCGAAGACCCGCCATACCGTGTCCGCCTCTTCGAAGCGGTACTCGCCGGCCTGCAGCTTCGCGGATGGTCTCATCGCCCTAGCGATCCAAAACTGCCAGGCAGAACGGATCACGCCCGCCTGTTCGAGTCCCCGGCCAATACCAATCGCGCCCACGCCGCGCTCCACGCGCACGAAGACTTGGCCCTGGAACCCCCGGTACGATTCTTCAAGCGACAGCACCGCTCCGCCCGCAGCGATCAGCAGGGCGGCGGCCGACCCCAACAGCACTTTGCGGAGAAACCCTTTCAAGCTCCAGCCCCCGAATCGAGATAACTTTCGAGCAGAATCATCGCGGCGAGCTTGTCCACGGCGCGCGCGCGTTTCTCGATGCTGATTCCGCTCGATTTCAGGACACGCTGGGCTTCGACAGTCGTGAGGCGCTCATCCCAAAAGCGCACCTCGATCTGGGTTCGCGCCGCCAGCCGCCCCGCGAACTCTCGAACGTAGGCGGACTGCCTGCCCTCGCGGCCGCTCATGTGGAGCGGATGGCCCATCAGAATGAGCGAGACCTCGCGGCTAGCCACGAGATCAGCCAGTTCCTCGAGATCCGAACGAATGTTGGTGCGCTCGAGAGTGGGGAGCCCTTGTGCCGTGATGCCCAGTGGATCGCTCAACGCCAAACCGATTCGTTTTTTTCCTAGATCGAGCGCGAGGATGCGGCCCTTGCCAGATTTGGAGTGGTAATCCACGCTCCTACCCCATTATAGTGATAGGCGAAGCGTATCATGCTCACACCGATCATGCCGGCGCAGAGACTGCTCCCCGTGAGCATCGGGATTCTTGCGCTCGGAATGGCCATCGCTCTGCTCTACTACGGGCGTGTCTTCTTCATCACAGTCATCATTGCCTCCATCATTGCTTTCCTTCTCGATCCGGTGGTGGAGCTATTCATGAAGATGCGCCTGCCGCGGGGCGTGGCGAGCTTCGTTGTTTGCAGCATCGGCCTGATGTTCGTTTATTTGGCCGGCCTCGGCCTCTATACCGAGGGCACGCAGATGGTCAGCGATCTGCCCGCTTACGGCGCGCGCGTCAACGAATTGGTGGACAGCGTGGCGACTCACGTCGACAACTTTGAGAAACGCGTTTATCAGACAATGATTCCCAAACGTTTCCAGGAACGCCCTCCGGAACAGCTGCCCGAGACGGCTGTGACCGGGCGCGGCAAGCGAAAGAAACAAGAACCGCAACCGCCGCCGCCAACAATCCAGGAAGTGCGTGTACGTCCCGAGCCGAAACCGCTGGTGACCTATATCTACAACTTCCTGACGCCGTTCTATAACGTGCTGCTGATGGCGTCCTTCGTTCCATTTCTGGTGTATTTTCTGCTGAGCTGGCGCGACCTGCTGCGCTCGCGTTTCCTCTATTTATTCGAAGGGGATGACCGCCAGGTGGCCGGGCGAGCCTGGGCCGGCGTCGGTGACATGGTGCGCGCATACGTGATTGGGAACTTTCTGCTTGGCTTGCTGCTCAGCGTGGCGAGCGCCCTTCTTTTCGCGTCGGTGAAGTTGCCTTATTGGCTGCTGGTGGGGCCAGTGAGCGGGTTCCTGAGCCTGGTGCCCTACATTGGCTTGCCGCTGGCTTTGGTGCCGCCATTGATCGCCGCGCTGCCGATTCGCGAGCCGACGCTTTATCTCTTCATTGGAGTGAGCGTGGCCGTGCTGCACCTGTTGGCGCTGAACCTGCTCTATCCGAAATTCGTCGGTAAACGCGTGCACTTGAATCCGCTGGCGGTGACCATTGCGCTCATGTTTTGGGGCATGTTGTGGGGAGGAATCGGGCTGCTGCTGGCAATTCCTCTGACTGCTGCAATCAAAGCTATTTGTGATAACGTCAGCAGCTTGCAGCCCTATGGAAAACTGCTGGGCGATTGAAGATAGCGGCGTGGCCATGCCGCACCCTTCGACTGAGGAAATGCTGCGTCTTGCGGAGACTTCTTGAGCAAACAATTCTGGACTTTCCTCCTGATTGGCCTCGCTGTCATCGGAATTCTGATCTCCAGCGTGCTGTTCTCCACAAAGAGCGCGCATCTAGAGCTCAAAGGCCAGATTCTGAAAGTGCGCGTGCTGGCCTTGAGTGACAAAGCTTCCCTTGTGGTCGTGGATTTTCGCGTCACGAATCCTTCGGCGGTTCCGTTCGTGGTCAGGAGTGTGGACATGAAGCTCGAGCGGCAATCGGGTGAAGCGGTCGATGGGACGCCCATATCGAAGCCCGACGTCGAGAACGTCTTCAAGTACGAAAAGCTTCTAGGGCCGAAGTACAACGACGTTCTGGCCATTCGCGACAAGATCACCCCGCATCAGACGGTGGACCGCATGGCCGGTGCGCGCTTCGAGCTTCCGGAATCGGATATCGACGCACGCAGAGCTCTTCGCCTGCGAATTGAAGATGTAGATGGAACGGTGGCGGAACTGGTGAAGTAGACCCGGCTTTTACGCCGGCCGGCTATTCTACTGGATCGGCTTGGGCGTCTCCGCGATCGTTCCGCCCAAGCCCGCGTAGGTTTCCTTGATCCGGACCACCTTCGCGCCGGAGAAAGTGACGAACGTCACGCGTCCCGGAGGCTGGCCGTAGATCCAGTCTTCGAAGTCAACGCCGTCCTTCGTCTCACGCGTCTTTCGCGCCGGCTTGCCCAGCGCCAGCAGCACCTGGTCGCGATCCATGCCCTCTACCGGCTTTTTCTGCTCGATGGCCTGCTTTATCTCCGGCGGAAGCGTGTCGGCGTACTGTTCCGTGGCGCTGCGCTTGTCAAAATCGAGCACCGGCGCGAGCATCTTCTTCACGTCTGTTGCCGTAATCTCCCCAATGGACGCATTAAACCGCAGCGCGATCGTCGTGCCGCTCGGAGCGTTCGAATTACCGCCGTTCGAAATGGGCGTCGTAGCCCCGCCCATGCCGATCGAGATGTGATCCTTCCAACTCCCCTTGCGCTTCATGCCGCCATTAATCTCGAGAATGATGCTGTCTTTTTCGATGTCGACGTGCGTCACTTGTACAAGATCCCCGATCCGGGCCGCCGGGCCGAGTTCCTTCGCCGCTTCGTCCCATTTCTGCTTGTCCCAGGTGCCCTTTGCATCGAAGTCCAGCGGTTTCTTCGAGCGCGGCAACGGCGCTTTCACCGTTGCGTACTCGGCTGTGAGCCCACGCATAAGTTCGATGCGCTGGTCGAAAGTCAGTTTTTTCGAATCGGCCTGTAGCGAGGCGACGGCGGCGAACGCCACCAGAACTTTAGGAGGTATCGAGGACATAAAACTACCTCACCGGAGTCACGTACCGCACCGCGAAGAACAGCGCCACTACAACCGCCGTTGCCAGCAGACCGCCTTCCGGGCCGTATCCGCCGCCGCTCCAGAGCTCGCCGACTCTCCAGTGCAGTCCGTAACCCGTCACACCCATTGTAAACCCGCTTAAATTGACCCCGAACAACGGCAGCGTGAAGTTCCAGCCGAAATGCAATCCGATCGGAAGCCACAGCGCGCTTGTCCGAAGATAGGCGTAGCCCAGCAGAATCCCCCATCCCATGGTGTTGAGGATGCCCAGCAGTGTGACGTTCTGATTGCCCAGATGCGCCAGCCCGAACAGCACGCTCGCCGGCAAGATCGTGGCGAAGGCGCCGAGCGAGCGGATGAGCAACTGGAACGCGTAGCCGTGAAACAGCATTTCTTCGCCCGCCGAACCGAAAAGTAACACCACGCTGACAAACGCAAAGCTCGCCCATCGATGCTCGATTCCGCCGGCTTGCGGCGAAACCTGCTCGAAGGTGGCTGCGCCCGTGACCAGGGGACCGGCCAGGATCACCACCGCGGCGCCCGCCCCGGCCGACACGCCTGTCGAGAATTCGCGAAGTGATGTATTGGTCCATCCGAGACCGAGATCCGAAAGACGGCCCCGCTCGTAGATTCGAACCACGACCGCGTTGGCGACGGCTGCCGCAGCGAAAGTGGAGAGCGCAGACGTCACCATGATCCCGGCCAGCGGCAGCATCAGCTGTGGAAACACCATCACACCGAGCCACCCGAGAATCACGAACAGGCCGACGCGCAGCAGAATGCCGAGCTTGTCCGGTGCCGGGGCCGCTGTCATTTCAGAATCCTGACCGCCACCCCACGCCTTGCCACTCGTACGGGCAGCACCGTCGCGCCCTCATCTTCAATCAGCGCCGCGACACGCTGCTTCGCCTTCGGCTCGACCAGGAACAGAACGCAGCCCCCGCCTCCGGCTCCGCAGACCTTGGCTCCCAAGGCGCCTGCCCGGCCTGTAACTTTGATCAAGCGATCGATGAGCGGCGTCGAAATCCGCGGCGCGTTCCTGCGCCGGTGAGCCCACTCCTCGCGCAGCAGGCGAGCTGTTTCATTCCAGTCCTGAAGCTCCAGGGCTTTCCGCATCGCCACGGCGATCGCGGCGATGGTATCGAAGTTGCGATGCACCTGCGTGCTGCCGTCAATGTGCGCTTTTGTCACTTCCCAGTTATTGATGCCCGAGTTTCGCGGCACGCCGGTATAGGCCAGCACAACGCGATGCTCGAGGTCTTCCGGAGAGACGTTCAGAGCGACCCGGCGAATCCCCGCGCAACCCAACTCGATCGTGCTCACCCCCCCGTACATCGCGGGATAGTAGTCTTGGCAGCCCGTAGGCACGCGGATCAGACGCGCCTCGATGTTCTGCGAGATTTCGCGGAGCTTTTCGATTGTGTAACCGCGCTGAAGCCAGCGATTGAAGGCGCTGGTGGTTGCGATGATCAGCGCCGACGATCCCGAAATGCCCGCGCCCGCCGGTGCTTCCGAGCCTGTTTCCAGGTGAAATCCACGCTCCGGCCGGAAAAATCGCACGATTTCCGCGGCCAGCGGCAGCAGATGGCGCTTCGCTTTGAGCAAATGGGCCAGAGAATTGTACTCCGTCTCGCGGCCGAGATCCGTTGACCGGAAAGTAATCCGCGTCCCGCGCCGCGGCTCGATCGCCGCGTAGGTGTAGCGGTCGACGGCAAAGTTCACCGTTACTGCGTTTTCATGAAAGAGGTAGAGCGGCCAAATATCCAGTGTGCCGCCCGCAAGATCGACGCGACAGGGAGCCTTAGAGAGGATTTTCATCGGAGCGAAGCCTCGCCCAGTATAGCGACAAGCTGCTCGTTGATCCGCGACGCTATCACCGGGACCGCTCCAGTTGGCGCCGCAGCACCGACAGGATGACGGACACGACGGCAGCAGTTCCGGCCACATCGGGCAGCCAGCGCGAACGAAAAAAGAAGAGGCACAACAGCGCCAGGAAAATCACTCGCAACGCTCCGCGCGCCGCGGCAGCCGAGAAGCGCGCCGTGATCCAGGCCCCGGTCGCCGACAGGGCGAACGATGCCGAAACACCCAAAGCACCGGCGCTAGCCAAGGTGCCCAGCTCCGGAAGATAGGGCCGCCCGAACCAGTGCGACGCATTGACCGTTACCACGCCGGCAAAAAGGATCGCGAGGGCAACGCACTCTCCATAGAGGACCGCCATCAAAATGCGTGCCAGCGCCGTTGCCATCGAGACGTCGCCGCGTCCTGTGCGATCTTCACTGAAGGCTTGTGCCGCGGCCGGCGCTGCGAATAAGACGCCCAGGCACGAGTATGCCGATATCATCACCGGATCCAGAAATTCCAAACCCTTCGACCACGGCAAAAGGCCTCCGAACACCGCCACTAAGGCTACGTGGATCAGAAAGATCCGAGCTCCCCCTGGCCGCACCAATCCGAGACGAACTCTCAGCGCTCTCGCTTCACTCCGTAACGGATTTGAAAACGTCCCCATTTGCGGTTTCTGTCAAGACATGGTACCAATCGGCATATAGTACGGCTAATTAGCATCTCGCTGAAACTGGACTAGGGGGCTGGCCTTACAAGGCAGTTAGGGCGATTTCTTCTAGGGCCGGAACGCTAAACTATCCGAATCTGCGGACCGATAAGCACTGTAGATATGCTCGACAGGCGCATTGAACCCCGGATGCTCTGCGCGGACCTTGTAGACATCCAATGGAAAGATCCAACCGGCCGAACGCGGCGTGGCGTGGCCAACCTAGAAGACATCTCTCTTTCGGGCGCCTGCCTGCAGGTGGACCGTCCCGTGCCCCTGAACACCGTCCTCCGCATCAGCTATCCCAACGGGGAGCTCCTGGGCATAGTCAAATACTGCGTTTTTCGTGAGATCGGGTACTTTCTTGGCATCGAGTTCGAGCCTGGTTCCCGATGGTCCGAACGCCACTT